>JANXTL010000209.1 GCA_025352375.1 Acetobacteraceae bacterium
TTCCCAACCGACCGCTCGACCGCCCCCGGCGCCTCGATCACCACCCGCGTCGTCAGCCCAATCGTGTCTTTGATCCGCGCCATAACCACCGCGGCCTCCATATCCATCCCGCCGGGGGCGTAGAATTCCGGCCGAGCCTCCACGTGCACCGCGACCTCGTCCATGCGGCCTTCGCGGGTGAGGACAATGTGGTAGTGGCCAGTGAGCGAATCACTTTTCAGCAGTTGCTCCTCGATCTGGGTCGGAAACATGTTCACACCCCGCACGATCACCATGTCGTCGGACCGGCCCGTCACCTTCTCCATCCGCCGCATCGTACGGGCAGTCCCCGGCAGCAACCGCGTCAGGTCCCGGGTACGATAGCGGATGACGGGCATGCCTTCCTTGGTGAGGGACGTGAACACCAGCTCGCCTTTCGAGCCGTCCGGCAGCACAGCGCCGGTGTCGGGGTCGACGATCTCCGGGTAAAAATGGTCTTCCCAGATGTGCAACCCATCCTTGGTTTCGATGCACTCGTTCGCAACGCCGGGTCCCATGACCTCCGACAACCCGTAGATGTCGACAGCGTCCATCGCGAAGCCGTATTCGATCTCGGTGCGCATGGCGTTGGTCCAGGGTTCGGCACCGAAGATGCCGATACGCAACGATGATGCCCGGGGATCCAGGCCCTGCCGCTGGAACTCATCCATGATCGCCAGCATATAGCTGGGGGTGACCATAATGATGTCCGGCTTGAAATCGGTGATTAGCTGCACCTGCCGTTCGGTCATCCCGCCGGACACCGGCACCACCGTGCAACCCAACCTTTCCGCCCCGTAATGGGCGCCCAGGCCCCCGGTAAACAGCCCGTATCCGTAGGCCACATGCACCATCATGCCCGGTCGGCCGCCAGCGGCATAAATGGAACGGGCGGCGACATGCGCCCAGGTCTCGATATCCTTGGCGGTGTAGCCCACCACGGTGGGTTTGCCGGTGGTGCCCGACGATGCGTGCACCCGCACGATCTGTTCCCGAGGCACCGCGAACATGCCGAACGGATAGTTGTCCCGCAGGTCGTGTTTGGTGGTGAACGGAAACCGAGCCAGGTCTTCCAGTTGCTTGAAATCGTCGGGATGAACGCCGACGGTGTCGAAGGCGGCTGTGTAATGCGGCACGTTGGCATAGGCGTAGCGCAGCGTGGCGCGGAGACGTTCGAATTGCAGCGCGGCGATCTCATCGCGGGACGCGGTTTCGATGGGGTCGAAGCCTTGCATTTAAGCCTCCGGAAAAAATTTACCGCCGGTCAGGCGTGTGTGTCCGCGCATTTCGGCAACCACGGTCCCGTCGCCGCCGGTCACGCGCACGTCGTATATGCCGCTGCGGCCCGAGCGCAGGCGCTCCTCCGCGGTTGCGACCAAGCGCTCCCCGAGGCGGCCGGGCCGAACGTAGGTGACTGCGATGTGCTGTGCGACGGCATGGTCGCCATGGGCGTTGCTGGCGAAGGCCATGGCGGAATCGGCCAGCGTCAGGATGAAACCGCCGTGGCACATGCCCAGGCCGTTCACCATGGACTCGGCGACCTTCATCGACAGGATCGATGTTCCGGGGCTCACCGCATCGATGGACATTCCCAATCCCCGGCTCGCGTGGTCGTCTGCCCACATCGCGTCGGCGCAGGCGCGGGCCAGTTCGTCCGGCGTCATGCCGCCGCAGGCGCGGGCCCGTTCGTCCGGCGTCATGCGGGAAACACCGGCGGGCGTTTTTCCTGGAAAGCGCGCACGCCCTCGGCGAATTCCGCGCCCCGGCCGGCGACGCCTTGCAACCGAGCCTCCAGGTTCAGCTGGGTGTGCAGGTCGTTGGTCGGGGTGGCGGCGAACATCTGCTTCATGGCCGCCAGGGCCGCGGATGGGCCTTGCGCGAGGGTGGCGGTCATGGCCTCGGCTTCGGCCATCAGGGTGTCCGGCTCCGTGGCTTTCCAGATCATGCCCCATGCCGCGGCGGTTTCTCCGTCGATCGCGTCGCCCAACATGGCCAAGCCGCGGGCGCGGGCATCCCCGATGGTGCGGGTCAGGAAGAACGACGCACCGGAGTCGGGAACCAACCCAATTTTCACGAAGGCCTGTACGAAGCGCGCGGTCTTCGCGGCCAGCACGATGTCGCAGGCGAGGGCGAAACTGGCGCCGGCGCCCGCCGCCACGCCGTTCACCGCGCAGACGACCGGCAGCCGTGACGCTCGAAGCCGCCGCACAACCTCATGGTGGTATGTGCTGGCCAGGTGCTCCAGGTCCGGCGGGCCGTTCGGGCCGGGGGTGACATCGGGGCCGAGTTCCTGGCCGGCGCAGAAGCCGCGGCCTTCGCCGGTCAGCAGCACAGCACGGCAGGATGGATCGGCCTCCGCGGTGTCGAGTGCCGCCAGCAGGCGCGTGAGCATTGGGGCGTTGACCGCGTTGAGCCTGGCGGGAGCGTTCAGCACGATTTTGTGCCAGCCGTCATGCGGTTCAACGCGAATGTCTTCGGTCATGGATCGCTCCCGGTTGTGTTGCGGCGATTGTAGCACCGGGTTGCAGCGGCGCCAGTTTGCATTGACGGGCGCATCAATGGCGACCATATTCGATGCATTCCGAGGTATGAAGCATCGCATGCGCACCACCATCACCCTCGACGACGAGTTGCTCGCGACGGCGAAGTCCATGACGGGAATAGAAGCGACGCCATCGTTGATCCGCGCCGGTCTGAAGGCGTTGATCGAGCGGGAGGCCGCACGTCGTCTTATAGTGCTGGGCGGCAGCGATCCCGATGCAGAAGCCCCGCCTCGCCGGCGGTGGGAAGCCGCGTGATTTTGGTCGATACGTCGGTTTGGATCGACCATATCAAATCCACCGATCCTGTGCTGTCGCAGTTGTTGGCCAGAGATCGGGTATTTGCCCATCGGTTCGTCATGGGCGAATTGGCCATGGGGTCTATTCGGCAGCGGGAAGCCGTGTTGTCGGCGTATCGGAAGCTGCCGCGGGCGATCGTCGCCGATGACGAGGACGTCCTGCGGACGATCGAGCAGCACGGGTTATTTGGACGCGGTATTGGCTTTATCGACGTCCACCTTCTTGCGTCGGCCTGCCTGACGCCGGATACGCAGCTTTGGTCGCGCGACAAGCGCCTCGCCGCGGTGGCCGAGGCGCTCGGCGTCGCGGCACGCCTCGGGTATTGAAACCGCGTAACAGCTAGCCCCGAACCCGCAACGGCAAATTCGTGCGGTAGATCACCCGCTTTAATGCCAGTTGCGATTCGAACGACTGCACGCCCGGGATGTGGGTCAGCTTGCCGCGCAGAAATGCCTCGTACGAGGCCACATCGGCCGCCACGACGCGCAGCAGGAAATCGGTGCTGCCGGTCATCTCGTACATTTCCATGACCTCGGGCATCGTCGCGACCGCGCTTTCGAACCCGCGCAGCACCTCATCCGTGTGGCTCGCCAGCTTCACGGTGACGAAGACGTTGACCGCCAATCCTACCCGGTCCTGATCCAACAGCGCGACGTAGCGTTGGATGATGCCGGCTTCCTCCAGTATTTTCTGCCGGCGGTGAATGGGGGACGGCGACAATGCCGCGACCTCGCTCAGTTCGGACGCGGTGGCCCGGCCGTTCGACTGCAGGTGGTTCAGTATCGCGATGTCAAGCCGATCGAGCTCCATCCCCCCTATCCCTTTCATCCCGGCGCGTCATTTTTGGTGGATTCGACCAAAACTGCGCGCGGCCGGCCCAAACTATGCCAACCTTTCCCAACCCGACAGACTTACAATATGGTGCGGCGACGGCGAGAGAGGATTCCTAAAATGGACGGTGGCATCGGTTTCGGGGCAACCACACTGGAATCGCGGTTCAGCGATTATGACAGGCCGGTGCTGCTGACCGGCATCCAGGCGCTGTTGCGTCTGCTGTTGGAGCAACGGGTGCTCGACCAAACCGCCGGCCTCAACACTGCCGCGTTGGTTTCCGGCTATCGAGGCTCCCCGCTCGGCATGCTCGACCGGGAGTTGTGGCTGCACGAAAAGCTGATGAAAGCCAATGACATCCGGTTCGAGCCGGGGGTGAATGAGGACCTCGCCGCGACCATGCTCATGGGCACGCAGCAGGTGGACGCATTCCCCGGCAAGCGGGTCGATGGCGTCTACGGTATGTGGTACGGAAAGGGGCCGGGCGTGGACCGATCCGGGGATGCGTTCCACTGTGCCAATATGGCCGGCACGCATAAACATGGCGGTGTGCTGGCGCTGGCCGGCGACGATCACGGCGCGCATTCGTCCACGTACCCGCATCAAACAGAATACGTGTTCCAGAACGTTTGTATGCCCGTGCTGAACCCGGGTTCGGTGCAGGACGTGATCGACCTCGGTCTGGCCGGCTGGGCGCTGTCCCGCTTCTGCGGCCTCTGGGTCGCGATGAAAACCACGGCCGAGACCATGGAGCAGGCCGCCACTGCCATCGTCCATTCGGGCCGCACCTTTGTCACGCCAGACATCGCGCTGCCGCCGCACGGGCTGAATTTCGACCACACTATGCGCTTCCCCGCCGAACGCGCGGAACTCGAACGCCGTCTGATGGATGAGCGCCTGCCGGCGGTGCAGGCCTGGGCGCGCGCGAACCAGCTGGACAAGCTGATTTTCGGCGCGCCGGACGCGTCGATCGGGCTCGTCACCATCGGCAAGACGCACGACGACACGCTGCATGCGCTCAAACGCCTCGGCTTGGACAACCATCCGCAGTTGGCGCTGTACAAGATCGCGATGACCTGGCCGCTGGAAACCGAAAGTTTCCGCGAATTCGCCCGCGGCAAGCGCGCCATCCTGGTGATCGAGGAAAAGCGTAACTTCGTCGAATCCCAGATACGCGACACGCTCTATAACTGGCCAGCCGATGAACGTCCGGCAATCAGCGGCAAGACCCTGCCGAACGGCGAAAAACTGCTGTCGCCGCTGATGGAGCTGTCCCCGGAATCGATCGCCGGCGGCCTCGGCACGTTCCTCGGAGGCCTCGGCCTGAATGTGCCGTCGCTGTCGCTGCCCGAGGCGGTGCAGCGGCCGGACGGGTTGCTGCGGCGCATCCCCGCTTTCTGCGCCGGCTGCCCGCACGCGACGTCGACCAAACTCCCCGCCGGCAGTTTTGCGAGTGCCGGCATCGGCTGCCACTTCATGGCGCAGGACGATAGCGACCAGACCCGCACCTTCACCCATATGGGCGGGGAGGGCGCGCCCTTCGTCGGCTTGTCTTCGTTCACCGAGATGAAGCACATGTTCGCCAACCTCGGCGACGGGACCTATATGCACTCTGGCCTGCTGGCGATCAGGCAGGCGGCTGCGGCGAAAACCCGCATGACCTACAAACTGCTGTTCAACGACGCCGTCGCCATGACCGGCGGGCAGCCGGCCGAGGGTTCTCCGACTGTTCCCAAGTTGGCGGCGCAGATCGCGGCCGAGGGGATCCAACGGATTGCCGTGGTCGCCGACGACGCCGACCGTCTCCCAGGGATCGGCGAGCTACCCCCAGGCACCACGCGCCATACCCGCGAGGAACTGGACGCCGTGCAGCGGGAACTGCGCGAATACGACGGTACGTCCGTCCTGATTTACGATCAGGTCTGCGCCACCGAAAAACGCCGCCGCCGCAAGCGCGGCTCCATGGCCAACGCCGCCCAGCATGTCGTCATCAACGAAGCCGTCTGCGAGAATTGCGGCGACTGTTCGGTGCAGTCCAACTGCATCGCGATCGAACCCGTCGAGACCGATCTCGGCCGCAAAAGGCGCATCGACCCCACAAGCTGCAATGTCGATTTATCCTGTTTGAAGGGGTTCTGCCCCAGCTTCGTGACGCTGCCGGGGGCGCCGTCCGCGCCGGAGGCCGATGTGTCCTGGCAGAAGCGCGAGGCTGAATTCGCCGCCACGTTGCCTGAGCCGACACAACCAGCGCTTGGCGTTTGGCGTGGCCTCTTCGCCGGGATCGGGGGAGGAGGCATCGTTACCTCCGGCGCGATCCTGGCGATGGCGGCGCATCTTGAAGGGCGGGCGGTCAAAACGCTGGACTTCACCGGCATGGCGCAAAAGAACGGCGCGGTCGTCGCGCATGTGCAGATCGCGGCGTCCGAGGCCGATCTGGACGTGGTGCGCATCCCCCTCGGAGCCGCCGATCTGATGCTGGCCGCCGACCTCGCCGTATCCTGCGGGGCGGGCGTGCTGGAGCGGAATGCTCGGTCATCCGTGGTCATCGGGAACCTGGACCTCGCCGCGACGGCCGATTTCAAGCGCGATGCCTTGCTGTCGATCGACGCGGCGAAGCACCGCCGGACGATCGAAAAGGTCACGGACGCGACCCGGTCGGTCTGGCTGCACGGGGTGGGATTGGCCGAGAAACTGTTCGGCAACGCACAGGCGATGAACACCTTGCTGTTGGGCTTGGCGTGGCAGCGCGGCCTGGTCCCGGTTGGGGAAGCCGCGATCTTGCGCGCCATCGAGCTGAATGGCGCTGCGGTGAGCGTGAACAAGCGCGCCTTCCTATGGGGCCGTATCCTGGCGGATCGGCCGGACCTGATGGCGAAAGTGCTCTCGGATGTCCTGGAAGCGCCGGTTTTGTCGCTGGAGGCCTTGATCGCCGACCGGGCCGCGCGGCTGGTGGACTACCAAAATGCGGCCTACGCCGAACGGTATCGGGCCGTGCTGCGGGAAGTCGTGGAGGGTGAAACGGCGGCATTCGGGAAACCCGGCCGGTTCGCCCGGTCGGCGGCCGAGAGTTTGTATCGGTTGATGGCCTATAAGGATGAGTACGAGGTCGCTCGGCTGCACCTGCTGGCGACCTACGGCGACAAGCCGGTGTTTCATATGTCCCCGCCACTGATCGCGCGGATGGACTCCGCGACCGGGAGGCGCCGCAAGGTCGCCGTGCCGGGCTGGGTGGCCCTGCCGCTGTTCCGTGTGCTGCGGCTTGGACGGTTGGTCCGGGGCACCGCGCTGGACCTGTTCGGCCGGCAAGCCGAACGGCAGGCGGAGCGGGCGTCGATCGAAGAGTATGTCGGGGATTTGCGGATCGCGATGGCCTCGCTCTGGCCGGAGACGCTGGAGGCGGCCATCGGTCTGGCGGCTTTGCCCGAAACGATCCGCGGGTTCGGGCCGGTGAAGGATGCCAACCGAGCGAGGGCCGCGATTCGGAGGGCGATACTGCTCTCGGGATTGGTTCGGCCATCGGTGGCGCTGGCGGCAGAATAGCAGCAAGGCCCAAACCCGATTGGGGCGCCAATCGGAAACTCACGTTTTTGTGATATCGGATGCTGGGTGGCGATGCCGTCCCTGGTGGAGGCTGTATTCGTCCTTGTTCCATACGAAAGTATGTCTAACGAATTATTTTCACCGGATCAAAATATGGATGCCATGATATTTCACCTTATGACAAAGACGCACGAAACGGGAATCGCGTCAAAAAAAATACGAATTGGCATACGCGCGTCTTTAATCCGACAGGCAAAGGCGGAAGCCACAGTTTTTCCAATCCTTGGCTGATATCTTCGAAGATCGCCGCGAACAATTCAAAGGCGATCTTCGCGTGCGAAATTTTCAACTGACCAAATTATTCCCGGCCCCATGAAAAATATCGGATGGAATAAACCGCCCGCGCCAGCCGTTTGCATCTCCGACGATACCTTCCGTTAGTGAATGTCACGCATTCCCACCGGGGTTATACCGAGGCAAATCAAAAGGAAGCAGAACTTATGAGCGGCACCATCGATCCCAACGCCAACGTTTCGACCCTGGCCAATCTGGCGGCAGGTCTAATTGTAACCGGCCCCGCGACCGGCGTGACGGTCGCCGAGGATGGCGCGAACGGCGCCTTCGATCGCGCCGCATTGCTGGCGAACGCGACGGACGCGGATGCCGCGGCGACGCTGGACATTCAAGTCGACGACCTGACCCTGCCGCCAGGCGTCGTCTACAACCATGTGCCGGGTTTCACGACGGTCTCGACCATCGGCTACTACGGTTTTTCGCAGATTATCACGGTTCCCACGGCCGACACGCTGACCATCGACCCGTCCAACGCGGCCTATCAAAGCCTCGCCGCCGGGGAGACGCTGGACGTCGTGGTGAACTATACCATTACGGACGGAACGAACTCAGTCCCGGCCCAGGCGATTTTCCATATCGTCGGCACCAATGACGCGCCCGTTGTGTCCGAACCGATCGTTGGGTCCGCGTTGCAGGGCGACGCCCCGGTGACAATTAGCGGCATAGGCAACGCCACCGACGTCGACCACGGCGCCGTTCTGTCGGTTGTCGCCGCGCCGCCGCCGGCCCCCGAGGCCCAGAGCTTTGTCAACGCTGCCGGTGTTGCCGAAGGCGCCGCCCCGCCGTCGCCCCCCGTGCTGCCGTTCGATCCGGCCACTTTGCCCTCTGGCGTTACCTTCGATGCCGCGACCAACACCTTTTCCTTCGATCCCTCGAATGCGGCTTATCAGGGCCTGACCCGCGGCCAGACCGCGACGGTCACGGTGAATTACGGCGTGTCGGACGGCACCGTCGCGACCGCCGCCTCGCTGGTCTTCACGGTGACCGGCGTCGAACACGCACCGACCGTCTCCGGCCCGGTCACAGGTGTGTTCGTCAACGACGGCGGTGCCGCCGCTTCCTACAATCTGCAAACACTGTTGAGCACTGCGCACGATGTCGATCCGGGCGACAAACTGACGGTCGTGATCGACCCGAACAATCTGCCGGCCGGCGTGTCATTTGTTACGACACCTGAGCATTTTGTTGCTGGGCACGTGATCGCCGCGCATGTCATCCAGGCCGGCCCACGCGCCACGCCCTGGGGCAACTACGTTTATCCCACGACGTTCGTTCCGGCCGTCACGGTACCGGATGAGATTGTAGCGGCAACGACCGTACTGTCGCTCGATCCCTCCAACGCCGTCTATAAAAGTCTGGCGCAGGGCGAGGAACTCGACGTTGTCGTGAATTATCAGGTGAGCGACGGCACCGAGTCGGTTGCGGCGCAGGCCATCTTCACCGTCAACGGCATCAACGATGCCCCGGTGGTGATCGGTCCGGTCACGGCCGGCGCGACCGAGGATGCGGCGGTCGTCACGGTCAACGCCTTGGCGAATGCCACCGACGTCGATCATGGTAGCATCCTGACGGTCGTGGCCCCGCTGCAACCGGCGGTGCCGCCGCCGGGTACCGTGGCCCCCGGCGACACCGAGGCTGAAAACGAATTCCTTGCGGCCGTTGCCGGCACTGCCGTGGCGAGCCAGGCGTTCGATCCCTCCACCCTGCCGGCTGGCGTCACCTTCGACGCGGCGACCAACAGATTCTCGATCGATCCGTCCAACGCGGCCTATCAGTATTTGGCGCAAGGTCAGACCACGACGGTTACGGTCAACTACGGCATCGGCGACGGCATTGTCGCCACCGCCGCGTCGGTGGTCTTCACGATCACCGGCACCAACGACGCCCCCGTCGTCACCGGCCCCGCCGAAACCTCCGTCACCGAGGATGGCACGCTCGGCCTCTTCAATCATGCCGCGCTGGTGGCGCATGCCTCCGATGTGGATCTGGCCGACAAGCTGGATATCCAGATCGACGACGCCAGCCTGCCGGCCGGTGTGGTCTACAATCACGTGCCTGGGTTCATCACGACGGTCGGCGTCAGCACCACCTATTACGGCGCTATCACGTCCTTCGTGGACGTGCAGGTCGCGCCGGTCGATACGCTGACGCTGGATCCGTCCAACGCGGCGTATCAGAGCCTCGCGGCCGGCGAAACCGAGGACGTGGTTGTCACCTACCGCGTCACCGACGGGATCGCTTCTGCGGCGGCGCAGGCCGCCTTCCATATCACCGGGGTGAACGATGCGCCGGTCGTGGCAGGCGCCGTGACCGCCGCCGCGACCGAGGACGGCGCCGCTGTGACCGCCAACGCGCTGGCCAATGCGACGGATGTCGATCATGGCAGCGTGCTGTCCGTGGTCGCCGCGCCGCCACCGCCCCCGGCGGTGGAAGCCAACTTCAGCCCGGCGGGCATCAACGAAACCGCGGCCCTGCCCCCGTCGCCGATCCTGCCATTCGACGCCACGAGTCTGCCGGCGGGCGTGACGTTCGACGCCGCGACCAACAGCTTCACCATCGATGCGTCCAACGCGGCTTACCAGTCGCTGGCGCAAGGTGGAACTGAGACCGTGACGGTGCGATACGGCGTTACCGACGGCATGGTGAACACGGCGGCGTCCTTGAATTTCGTGGTCACCGGCACCAACGACGCACCGGTGGTTTCGGGCCCCGTTACCCTCCTGGCAGTCGCCCGTACCGTGCCGCCGCCAGCGCCCGTTAGCCTCACCTCGCCGCTGGATAAAACCGCAGCGGGGATCGCGGACGTGTTGCCCCCGTGGATCGATGCGGTCACGGGCGCGGGCGTGCCGCTGGCACAAGCCGCCCATTCGGTGCTGCTGTTGGCCAACGCGACGGACGTCGATCGGGGCACCACGCTCTCGGTGGTGGGTCTGCCTAGCGTGCTGCCGGCTGGGATCGGCCATATCGTGACGGCGCCGTTTACGACGCCCTCCGACGTTTATTACGGAGCGCCGATCGTGCATCCGGGTGTCGATGCGCTGGTCATCGATCCGTCCGACCCGTCATTCTCGAGCCTGGCGGAAGGCGAAGTCCAGACCATCACGGTAAACTATGGCGTCAGCGATGGCATCGCGACGACGCCGGCCTCCGCGGTGTTCACAATTGTCGGCACCAACGACGCGCCGGTGGTGTCCGGGGCGGTCCTGGGCACTGCGACCGAGGACGGCGCGGCGGTGACCTTGAATGGCTTGGCCAGCGCGACCGACGTCGATCATGGATCGGTGCTGAACGTGGTCAATGTGCCGGCGACGCTGCCGGCCGGCGTTCGGTTCGACGCCGCGACCAATACTTTCACGATCGATCCGTCGAACGCGGCCTACCAGCCGCTGGCGCTGGGTCAGAGGACCTCGGTCACTGTGAATTACGGTGTTAGCGACGGGATGGTAACGACAGCGGCGAGTGCTGTATTCACCGTCGTGGGTACCAACGACGCGCCGGTCGTGTCGGGCCCGCTCTCGGTCGGGGTCACGGCCGTTGCCCCCGGTGCCACGGCGGCAGTGACGGTCACCACGCTGGTCACCTCGGACGGGCATGGTGGCGTGCATGACGCACTATCGGTCTCGGCCGAGGCATCGGCTGCCTCGCTCGGGCTGACGGCGGCGCAGATCTCCAACTCGGTCGATATGCTGGCCAACGCCTCGGATATCGATGTGGGCGACGTGCTGTCCATCGTCGGGCTGACTGCGTCGCTGCCGGCTGGGATCAGCCACATTCAGACCCCGGGCTACTACACGCCTTCTCCTGTGTACTATGGGGCGCCGGTCTACCATCATGGCTTCGATCTGCTGACCATCGATCCGTCCAACCCGGCGTTCCGTTCGCTCGCGGCGGGGGAAACCCAGACCATCGTGGTGAACTACGGGATCACCGACGGGCACGCGACGACCGCCGCGTCGGCGTCGTTCACGATCACCGGTGTCAACGACGCGCCGGTCGTGCCCAACCCCGTCGCGACGGCGACCGAGGATGGGGCCAAGGTGACCATCAACCTGATGTCCACCGCTAGCGATCCCGACCACGGTTCGGTTATCTCCCTGGCGAGCGTGCAGACGGTTTTGCCGGCTGGCATCACTTACAACGCGGCGACGCAGACCGTCAGTCTGGACCCCACCAACGCGGCATTCCAGTCGCTGGCGCAGGGCCAGACCGGCACATATTCGGTTGGTTTCAGCGTCACCGACGGCCAGTTGGTCACGCCGGCGAGCGCAATCTTCTCGGTGGTCGGGGTTAACGATGCCCCGGTGATCGTGGCGCCGATGATGGGAACGGCGAACGAGGGGGGCGCACTCGCCAACATCGATCCGCTGGCGAACGTGACCGACGTGGATACGCCGATTGAATCGCTGCGGGTCGTCGGAATTCCGTCGGTTCTGCCGGCCGGCGTGAGCTTCAACGCGGTCACGCAGAAGTTCTTCCTCGATCCGACCAACGCGGCCTATCAATACCTGTCGCTGAACGAAACGATGACGGTTCGCATTCCGTTCGGTATCTCCGACGGGTATGCGACGGTGCCCGCGACCGCGGTCTTCACCATCACAGGCAGGAACAATGCCCCGACGGTGACAGGCGCGGTGGCCGGCGGCACGACGACCGGACAGGGGGCCCCCGTTACTCTCAACCTGATCGGCAATGCCTCGGATGTCGATCACCTGGATGTGCTCAATGTCTCCACGGGGACCGGTGCCACGGTGACCGCGACCGTAACGTCCGGCACCTGGACCGCGCCTGTTTCGTTCACCGTCACGAACAACCGGCTTACCATCGATCCGAAGCAATTCGCGTCGCTGGGTGTCGGCAAGACGGTCGGCCTGAGTTTCAACTATCAGGTCACCGACGGTAATCCCGGCGGTTCGGTGGCGGACAGCGCGACGCTTACCGTCCAAGGAACCAACGCGGGACCCAGCGGCGTCACGATCGGCGATGTAACGTCCTCGCTGGCCAAGGCGCAGTCAGGCAGCGGGATCAATGCGAAGGTCGCGATCGCGACCTTCGCGCAGACCGGCGGTGTCGCAACCGACGCCTACAGCTACACACTGAGCGGGACCGGGGCCGCACCGTTTACGTTGGGGACATCGGCCGGCGTCGCGACGTTATCGGTCGGCGCCAGCCCGGCGGTGGGTGCCGCTGGCGGGAAACTCTACACGCTGAATGTCATTGCGACGGATACGACGGCGGGCATTTCCGCCGCCCCAACATCCGTGGATGTCGTGATTGGCCTCGGTTCCGGTAGCGGCACGATCAATCTGACGTCGCTCACCGGGATGGCGCCACCCACGCCCACCTTCATCTTCGACCTCGGCGGTTCGGACAAGATCAACGCGGCCGGCATGACCGGGACGCTGTGGATCGATGGCGGCCAAGGGGCGGATACGATGACGGGCGGCAGCGGGGCGAACAACTACCTGTATGGCGCGACTACCGACTCCACCCAGACGTTGATGGATATCGTCAACAACTTCCACACCGCGACCGACCTGCTCGATCTCACGGGATTGGGCACGAGGTTCACGTCCGTGGGGGCGCTGTCGTCCACTGCGACAACCATCGGGGCAAGCGCGATCGGCTGGCAGACCAGCGGCGGCAACACGTTCGTTTACGTCAACACAAGCAGCAACAGCGCGGGGTTGTCATCGGCTGCGATGAAGATCGAGCTGATGGGTGTGGTGCCGCTGGGCGCGGGGAATATCGCTCACCTGTAACGGATGGGGCCTCGGCTACGGAACGAATGCGCGGGCTGGGTCCGCGCATTCGTTTATTGCCCGTCAGGATTCGCCGAGAAGCCTGTCCACCAAAGAAACGACGCACGGCGCCGCGCCCGCAGCGCCTGCCCAAGGGCAGGTGCCGCGGACGCAATATCCGCCTAGACCATGATCGTTTGAGGTCGCATGCGATCTCGGCGTTGGATCATGGTCTAAGCCTTTGTTTGAGAGGGTGATTCACGCCCGAGGTTGAAGTCAACCTCAGGCGATCACGCTCTAGGCGCCGGCGGAAGGGGGAGAACCGGCGCCTAACGGAATGTCAGGCTGGGCCGGTTAACCGCCGCCGCCAGTACCGTTGGGCCCCCAGGTATGCACGACCTTGCGCGTCGTGGTTTCCACGACCACTGGGTTGTTGTTAATCATCGCGTAGCTGTATTGCCCGGCCGGCATTTTCATGGTGGCGGGCAGTGGGTAAATCGTGACGTCGCTTGGCAGCACCATGCCCTCGGCCGGCACCATCTTCGGATCATTGAATCCGGTGTGTTTGTTGGTTGTCGAATACTCACGCATGGCCGTGCCTTGATCGGTGGTCCAGATCGTGGTCGTCGCCGACGTCGTCTGCGCCTGGGCAAGCCCGACCCCAGCCATCAGAGCGGCCGCAGTCGCGAGCGAGAACAATGACTTTCTCATCGTGGATTCCTTTATTCATTCACCGGTTAGGAAAACCCACCGTTTGTTGGGTGGCAGCGCGGCTGACGATCCCGTGGTGGGCTTTCGGTTCGGCAGAGATGGGCCTTCCGGCGCAAGATCAACAGCGTCGGAAATTACCCACGCGTCTGGCCCAAAAATTACGCTTCAGTTCCCCGGCAAGTCCCAGATCTCTTGCCAAAACAAATCCTTCCACGACGCGGCATTCACCTTGTTGCGCCCGACCCATTACAGAAAACCCGGTCCATTTCGTGGATGCCAGCGGCGTCACGCTGTAGATATTCGGGGGATCGTCCAGGATTTGCTGGATCAGCGTGCCGTCCAGCAGGCCCGGCGGCCCGCCGGACACGATATCGACCGCCCCGGACAGCAGCGCGTCGTTCGTCGCGTCGGGGCCATTAAAGGTGGCGAAGGTGACCTTCACGCCAGGCACGCCGAGCGCGGCGGCGTGCTTCTCGATCGGCCATTGGTGCTTCATGACGTTGAATTGAAGGAAAGCGATACTGGTCTGCTGGGCGGTACGAACGTCGGTTTTCTAGGCGTACGCGGGCAAAGCGCACAGCAGCAATGCTGTCAGTTCCATTAAGTGGGGACATCGTTGGATTCCCCCGATTGTGGGCGCCTATGCCATGCAGTGCCGGTTGATGTAAGAGTCTCTCACATGAGCTGGACACGACAAGGCGGCGGGCACGAACGGCGCAGCTACCACCACGGCAACCTGCGGGAGGCTTTGTTGGAGGCTGCTCTGCAGCTGATCGCCGCCAATGGCCCGGCCGGTTTTACAATCGCCGAGGCCGCCCGGCTTGCCGGCGTCAGCCCCGCCGCCCCGTATCGCCATTTCAGCGATGCCGGCGCACTGATCGCCGAAGTCGCTCTGCGCGGGTTCGAACGGTTCGCCGACGCACTTGAACGCGCCTGGAATGACGGGCGACCCGATCCGGTGCGCGCGTTCGAAGCCCTCGGGCGTGCCTATCTCAGCTTCGCTCGGCAGGAACCCGCGTATTACGCCGCGATGTTCGAAGCCCGCATCGCGGCGGAGGCGTATCCCGGCTTACAGGCGGCCGGCGATCGGGCTTTCGGGGTGCTGCGGGACGCGAGCGAACGGCTGATCGGGGATTTGCCCCGAGAAACTCGTCCGCCGGCGCTGATGATGGCGCTCCACATCTGGTCGATGTCGCACGGCATCGCGTCGCTGTTCGTCCGCGCCGATCCGTCTCGCCGGAAACTGCCAATGTCCCCCGAAGACCTGCTGGAGGCCGGCGTACTATTATATTTGCAAAGCCTCGGTTTGGCCGGGGCGAAAAAGCCTTGACGAACCGCGACGCGATTCCTAATGTAAATGTGTCTTACATTCACATGAGGACGCTATGGTCAGCACAGCAAACCAACAAGCCTACGGACAATCCCCCTGGGGGAGCGGGCCGCAATATCCAGGCAATCCGTCGTACGGACCGCCATTTTGGCATCCCGCCGGCCTCAGCCGGCCTCTGGGGATCGTCGCGATGATCCTGGGATTCGTGTTTTTTTGGCCAATCGGTTTGGCCTTGTTGTTCTTCATGAAATGGAGTGGTCACATGGGTTGCTGGGGACGGCGCCACCAGGCGCAATGGGGCGGGAACGAGAGCACCGGCGGGTGGCAGGGCCCATTCCAGGGCTGGGCGCCGTGGAAGGCTTGGAACGCCCAAGCAAATACCTCGCAACCGCAGGCGACCCCTGCCAGCGGCAACCGCGCATTCGACGAATACCGCACCGCGACGCTGCGCCGGTTGGAGGAGGAACAGCAGGAGTTCGGCGGCTTCCTCGAGCGTCTGCGCTTTGCCAAGGACAAGGCTGAGTTCGACCAGTTCATGGCCGAGCGACGGGAACGTCCGCCGGTGCCTCCTGGCCCGGAGAATCGTCCGAACCCGTAGATTTTCCCCGAAATCTTAACCGCTCCTTAACCTTTCCACTGATAGAGTGCATACGTCGCGCCAGGGGGCTTGCTCTCTGGCGCGGGCCTTGTCGGGCCGTCAGGCGGGCCGGCTGCATGGCAAAACGCTTCTATCAGGGACCTGGACACATGGATGGTGCCGACCGCCTCGCATCGGCCTTCACTGGCACGAACAACGCATTCCTTATGGAACAATACGCGGCTTGGTCCGCCGATCCTGGATCGGTCGATGCCAGCTACGCCGCGATTTTCGATGCGATGGACGATGACGCACGCGCGCTGTTGGACCAGGCGAACGGCAGTTCGTGGGCGCCCCGTGCGACGGCACCGATCGCCACGCCAGCGTCTCGCGCCGAGACGATCGCCAGCCTGCGGGCCCTGATGCTGATCCGGTCTTACCGCGTGCGCGGGCATCTGGAAGCGCATCTCGACCCGCTCGGCTTGCAGGTCCCCAAGCCCCACCCCGAACTGGACCCGCGCAGCTACGGTTTCGCGGATTCCGACTGGGACCGGGGCATTTTCATCGACAACGTGCTGGGCCGCGAAAGTGCCACGTTGCGGGAAATTTCCTCCATTCTGCGGGAGACGTATTGCGGCTCCATCGGCGTCGAGTTCATGCACATTCAGGACCCCGACCAGAAGTCGTGGATCCAGCGCCGTGTCGAAGGCGCCCCGTGGAAACATGCGTTCGATCGCACGTCCCGCAGAAAGATTCTGCGGCAACTGACTGAGGCCGAAGGCTTCGAGATGTTCTGCCAGAAGCGCTACGTCACCACGAAGCGCTTCGGGCTGGAGGGCGGGGAAATCACGATTCCGGCCATTCACGCCATCATCGAGACCGTCGCCGCCGCAGGGGTGAAGGAAATCGCCATTGGCATGCCGCATCGCGGCCGGCTGAACACCATGGTCAATATCGTGAAGAAGCCGTTGATCGCGGTGTTCTCCGAATTCGGCGGCGAGAGCTTCAAGCCCGACGATGTGCAGGGTTCGGGGGATGTGAAGTACCACCTGGGAACCTCGACCGATCAGGAAATCGCCGGGCGAATGGTGCATCTGTCGTTGCAGCCCAACCCGTCGCATCTGGAGGCCGTGAACCCCGTCGTCGTGGGCAAGGTTCGCGCCCGTCAGGATCAGGCGGGCGACACGCAAAAGCGCGCCTCCGTCATGGCCATCCTGATGCACGGCGATGCGGCCTTCGCCGGCCAGGGCATGGTGTATGAGACGCTGGCGATGAGTCAGCTGATCGGTTACCGCACCGGCGGCACGGTGCATGTGATCGTGAACAACCAGATCGGCTTCACCACGGTGCCGGCGCATGCCTACTCCGGCCTTTATTGCACCGATGTTGCCAAATCCATCCAGGCGCCGGTGCTGCATGTAAACGGCGACGACCCGGAAGCGGTTATTTTCTGCGCCCGCATGGCCGCCGAATTCCGCATGCGGTTCGCCGCCGACATTGTGCTGGACATCGTCTGCTACCGCCGCCACGGCCACAATGAAACCGACGAGCCGGCGTTCACCCAGCCGATGATGTATAAAGCCATCGGCCTGCAATCGACCACCCGCAAGCTGTACGCCGATAAACTCGCAGCCGAAGATATGGTCACAGCCGCCGATGCGCGCGGCATGGTGGAGGAATTCTCCAAAACACTCGAAGCGGCCTATCAGGCGGCTCAATCCTATAAACCGAACAAGGCCGACTGGCTGGAAGGCCATTGGTCCGGGCTGAAACAGTCAGACCAGGAGGTCGAGCGGCAGGAAGACCCCACCTCCGTTGCATTGGATACGCTGAAGCAGGTCGGCTATACCCTGGCGCGCGTGCCGGACGGGTTCACGGCCAACAACAAGATCCTGCGCCAGCTCGATGCCAAGCGGGCCATGGTCGACACTGGCGAAGGCTTCGATTGGGCGACCGGCGAAGCGCTGGCGTTCGGCACCTTGCTGCTGGAGGGTCACCGCGTTCGCCTATCCGGCGAGGACTGCCAGCGCGGCACGTTCAGCCAGCGCCACGCGGTGCTGATCGACCAGACCAACCAGAACGAATACGTCCCGCTGAACAACATCGAGCCCGATCAGGCCAAGATCGAGATCTACAATTCGTTGTTGTCTGAGGTCGGCGTCATGGGCTTCGAGTACGGCTACTCCCTGGCAGATCCGCAGACGTTGGTCCTGTGGGAGGCGCAGTTCGGCGACTTTGCCAACGGCGCGCAGCCGATCATCGATCAATTCCTGGCGAGCGGCGAAACCAAGTGGCTGAGGATGTCCGGGCTGACGCTGCTGCTGCCGCATGGCTACGAAGGGCAGGGGCCTGAGCACTCCTCGGCGCGTCCCGAGCGGTATTTGCAGTTGTGCGCCGAGCGGAACATGGCTGTGTGCAATCTGACGACGCCGGCGAACTACTTCCACGCGCTGCGCCGGCAGATGCACCGCAATTTTCGTAAGCCGTTGATTATCTTCACGCCGAAATCGCTATTGCGGCACAAGCTCTCGGTGTCGCCGCTGGCCGATTTCGCCGAGGGATCGACGTTCCGGTTCGTCATTCCGGAGGTCGATGCGATTGCCCCCCCCGACCAGGTGAAGCGCGTGGTGATTTGCGCCGGCAAGGTGTACTACGATCTGCTCCAGACACGGCGTGACAAGGGCATTACCGACGTTGCCATCATCCGGCTGGAACAGCTTTATCCGTTCCCGATCCGCTCGCTAACCGCTGCTTTGGGCACCTATCCCAACGCGGAAGTGGTGTGGTGCCAGGAGGAGCCGGAGAACATGGGCGGCTGGCGCTTCCTCGACCGACGGATCGAGGGCCTGCTGACCGATATGAACGTCGCCGCCAAGCGGCCCCGCTACATCGGCCGCGAGGCCGCCGCCAGCCCGGCGACCGGTCTCGCTCGCACCCACAATGCCCAGCAGGCGGCCCTCATTGCCGCGGCCCTCGGTTAAGGAACACTGCGTATGCCGACCGAAATCAAGGTTCCGACCTTGGGCGAAAGCGTGACCACGGCGACGATCGCCCGCTGGATGAAACAACCGGGCGAAGCGGTCGCTGCCGATGAACCGTTGGTCGAGCTGGAAACCGACAAGGTGACCGTTGAGGTGACCGCGCCCACGGCCGGCGTACTGACTTCGATCGGCGCACCGGAGGGCAGCGAAGTCGAAGTTGGCGCTCTGCTGGGGATTATCGAATCGGGCGTAACCCCGACGATCGCCGGCCCCGCCGCCAACCCCACCGCCGGCGTTCGTCCGCCGCCCCGCCCGCTGGGCCCCGTCGCCCGACCCGCTGCCGCCCCCGCCCCAGCGCCCGCCCCCGGGCCCGCCCCAGCGCCCGCCCCAGCGCCCGCCCCCGGGCCCGAGGCCCCGCCGGCCCCGGTGCGTGCGCCGATGCCGTCGGCCGCGAAGCTGATCGAGGAGCAAAATCTTGCCCCGACCGCTCTTGGTGCGGGTTCGGGTAAGGACGGGCGCATCACCAAGGGCGACGTGCTGGCGTTCCTGGCCCGTGCGGCTCAACCCGCCGCCGCGCCACCGCGCCCGGCCGCACCGCCGCGCACGGCCGGTGAAGGTGAGGAACGGGTCAAAATGACCCGTCTTCGCCGCACCATCGCCCTGCGCCTGAAGGAAGCCCAAAATAACGCGGCCATGCTCACCACCTTCAACGAGGTGGACATGTCCGCGATCATGGCGCTGCGAACCCAGTACCGCGACGCCTTCGAAAAGAAGCACAATGGCGTGCGTCTGGGCTTCATGAGCGTGTTCGTGCGTGCTTGCTGCGTCGCGCTGAAAGAGTTCCCGGCCGTCAACGCCGAGATCGACGGCGACGACATCGTCTACAAGCACCACGTCCACATGGGCATCGCCATCGGCGGCGCAAATGGATTGGTCGTGCCGGTGGTGCGCCACGCCGACCAAATGGGTTTCGCGCAGATCGAGGGCGCCATCGCCGATTTCGGCAAGCGTGCCCGCGACGGCGGATTGAAGATCGACGAAATGACCGGCGGCACCTTCAGCATCACCAACGGCGGCATCTATGGCTCGCTGATGTCCACCCCGATCCTGAACCCGCCGCAGTCGGCGATCCTGGGTATGCACAAGATCCAGGACCGTCCCGTGGCGATCGGCGGGAAGATCGAAATCCGCCCGATGATGTACCTGGCCCTGTCCTACGATCATCGCATCGTGGATGGAAAGGAAGCTGTTTCCTTCCTGGTCCGCGTCAAGGAAGGCGTCGAAGATCCGCGGCGGTTGCTGCTGGATTTGTAGGCCAATGACGATCGTTTGGCAGCAGGTGAGGTGGTCCCTGACGCGAGAGGGCCGAACAATCCCTCCTGCGTAGTAATTACCCCGGCACAGGCCGAGAGCCTATTCGCATCGATAGTTCCCAATCCGAATCGTCCATGAGGAGATTCTCATTGAACACAAGCAGGTTCGAACATATCGGCGACCAAGCGCTTGACCGCGCTCCGGGTCCCTGGTCCTCTTGCGTCGGGGGGCGGGACCCTACGCAGCGACATCGAATTGCTGGGCGTTTCCAAGACGACATTCCGTGCTTATTGTCTGAAATTCGGCGTTTCCGAAATCATCCTGGTTAGGTGTGGCAACGAATATGACCGAATCCTACGATGTTATCGTCATCGGCGCCGGCCCCGGCGGCTATGTTTGCGCAATTCGCGCCGCGCAACTCGGACTAAAGGTCGCCTGCGTTGAAAAGCGCGCCACCCTCGGCGGCACGTGCTTGAACGTCGGCTGCATCCCCTCCAAAGCATTGCTGCAATCGTCGGAAGATTTCGACCACGCCACGCACGGACTGGCGGATCATGGCGTGATCGTCGGCGGCGTCACGCTGGACCTCGCGCGCATGCAGGCTCGCAAGGGGGAGGTGGTCGGCGCCAACGTCAAAGGCGTAGAGTTCCTGTTCCGCAAAAACAAGATCGCCTGGCTCAAGGGAACCGGCCGCATCGTCGCCGCCGGGCAGGTGGACGTGGACGGGACCGCCCACACCGCCAAGTACATCGTCATCGCTACCGGCAGCGAGTCCACCCCGCTTCCCGGCGTGGCGGTGGACGAGAAGCGCATCGTGACCGCGACCGGCGCTTTGGAGCTGGACGCGGTTCCCAAGCATCTCGTGGTGATCGGTGCCGGCGTGATCGGACTGGAACTCGGCAGCGTCTGGCGCCGCCTGGGGGCGGAGGTCACGGTGATCGAATACCTCGATCGCATCGTACCCGGCATCGACACCGAAATCGCGACGGCGTTCCAGCGGCTGCTGGTCAAGCAAGGCCTGAAATTCCGGCTTGGGACCAAGGTCACCGGCGCGGTGGCGACCGAGGCAGGCGTGACCCTGACGGCCGAACCCGCCAAAGGCGGCGACAAGACTGAAATTCAAGCCGACATCGTGCTGCTCGCGATCGGCCGCCGTCCCTACACCGGGGGGCTGGGCTTGGTGGAAGCCGGCGTCGCACTGGACGAGCGCCATCGGATCAAGACAGATGCGCATTTCGCAACCAACGTTCCCGGCATCTATGCCATCGGCGACGCCATCGCCGGTCCGATGCTGGCCCACAAGGCGGAGGATGAGGGGGGGGCGCTGGCCGAGCGTCTCGCGGGTCAGGCCGGGCACGTGAATTACGGCGTCATCCCCAGCGTGATCTACACGTGGCCCGAAGTCGCCTCGGTCGGCCAGACCGAGGAAGAACTCAAAGCCGCCGGTATTGCCTACACCGTCGGAAAATTCCCCTTCACCGCGAACGGCCGCGCTCGGGCGATGGGGTGCACCGACGGCTTCGTTAAAATCCTAGCGGACAAGACCACCGACCGTCTGCTCGGCGTCCACATCCTGGGCCCCGACGCCGGCACGCTGATCGCCGAACTCGCACTGGCAATGGAATTCGGGGCCTCGGCCGAGGATGTCGCGCGGACCTGCCACGCGCATCCTACCTTGAACGAGGCCGTGAAAGAGGCGGCGCTCGCCGTTGCTGGAAGGGCGTTGCATATATAGCCGAGCTACTGCCCCGCGGACCGTGCGCTTATCTGGGTGAGCCAATCGGCATGGGCCTGCAAAAATGCCTTCAGATCGTTCTCGGTTTTCTGACGTACCGGCGGAGTCATGGTCTCCCACGCCACAACCGGGGTGACCGAGACGACAATCGGCGCGTTGTGCCCGCCCGTCAGGCTCGTCCACGCCATGCTGGCACGGACGGCCAGGCCACCCATCGACGGCGCGCCGTCGATCCAAAGGCCGAGTGCCATGGCGAAGGGCTTCTCGGTTCCTATCAGCAAGCGCCACGCATGCGGTTCCGGCTCCAGCCAGGCTTCCCGTATTTCCTCCCCGTCGGGGGCACGCCCCAGCCGCCGGCGCTCCGCTAGGACGGGGCCTGCCGCGCTGCGTGGGGAGAATGCGGCGATGTGAACGTCATACAGGGTGCCGTCGGCGCAGGCGATGCGTTGATCGATGGCCACACCGCCGGCTGCTGCGCGGGGGCGATCCGGTGGCTGGCCGGGGGAGGTGGTGCAGGATGGACCCGGGGCCAATGGCAGGAGGCGTTGTGAAACGACGTTCGCCGACCGGTCCAGCAACATCGCCGCGACCGGGCTGATACCGGCGATCAGAACCAGCAGCGCACAGGCGAAGATACCACCCCGCACATGTACGCCGTCCGCCATGGCGGCGGGGGGTGCGGGTTCGGGTCGATGGTCCTCCCGAAAAGGCAGGCCGCACGCCAGCAGGAGCAGGATGACCAGGGAGAAAAATATCCAGCCATACAGCACGTGATCCGTGGCCGCCGCTTCGGCGCTACCCAGAATATGCCCCAACGCAACAATCCCCAACGCCCGGAATCCGTTGGCGACGATGGGGACGACGATGGAAATCAAAATGAAGGCTACACGACGAACCGGGCTGCGATACATCAGTAATGCGTACAGGGCGCCAAAGGCGATCGAGGCGATCAGAAATCTCAGCCCGGCGCAGGCCTGGGCGATGAAGAATGTGCCCTCGGCGATTTCGATAACATACCCGTCGACGTAGGCTGGAATGCCTACGATTTCCAGTCCGAGCCGGACGAACACCGCGGTGATGTCCTGCAGCCTGGGCGTCAGGAACTCCCCGAACGGAACCAGGAAGTAAAGATACAGCAGCGGGCCGGACACCGCCGTCCACAATTTCCAGCCGAGGACGCCAAGAAATAACAACTCGAAGAAACTCAAGGCGATCAGTTGCCGCCCTTCCATGATGCCCAATCGTTCCGTGAGCAACCAGGCCGCCGCCAGGGGGATGCCCGCCATCGCGACCCATGGCAATGGGCGCGCGGCTAAACCGGCCAACGATGAGCGCCGGTCCCAGAGCAGATAAAGGGCGATCGGGATCACCATGAAGCAGTGGTTATAGGCGGTTGACTCGTCCCAGGTCTGAACCGCGGTGACGATTTCCGTCTGGAACAGGAATCCCACCATCAGAATGCCGGCGAGCAGGCTGAGCGCAGCGCCGCGCATGCCGTGCCGTAGGTCTGCCAGGATCATATCGCAATCTCCGCGGGGCGCAGCATGTCATCGAACCGGCTGAGCCGGACCGGCCAGTCGTAGTGCCGAAGAATGCAAGCCCTGGCTGCTTCGCCAATGGCCTGGCCATGTGTGCCGGTTGCCAATCCGACGCAGGCGGCGGCGAACGTGGCAGCCGTATCGGCGAGGATGACTTCCTTGTCTGGGACCGCGTCGATCCCTTCCAGCCCATCTTGCGTCACCACGACCGGGCGCCCGAGGGCCATCGCCTCCAGTACTTTGTTTTGGATACCGCGCGCGATGCGCAGCGGCGCGACCGAGGCCGTGGCGTGGGCAACGTAAGGCCGGACGTCGGCCACACGACCGGTCACGTGCACCCCTTCGATTTTGCTGAGCCGCAGCACGGCATCGTTGGGACTATGGCCCACCACGTGGAATTGCGCGTTAGGCAATGAGCGCCGGACGATCGGCAGAATATCGGTCGCGAACCAGACCACGGCGTCGGCGTTGGGTGGATAGTCCATGGTGCCGGTGAACACGAAATTTGGCATGCTGGTGTCGTAGACCGTGGGGTAGCGACCGGCCGGGTCGAAGTAGAGGTGATCCACCCCGTTGCTTACGCCGACGACCTTGGCATGGTGGTTGGGCACAAGGCGGTTGAACAGCGCTGCCTCGGCGTCGGATACGAAACTAGCCAGGTCGGCTTCCCGCGCGATGCGCTGCTCCAACGCCGCGATTTGGTGCCATTCGCGGCGATAGACCCAGCGTTTCAGGCCGGTCAGTGCCTCGGCGTAGGCGTGCCATTTTTCGGAATCGACATCGACAAGATCGACCACCAACGGCGAGGACCGCGGCAGGTCCAGCACGTAGGGCGCCATGTTGGACGAATAGACGAAGGTCATCGCCGGTTTGACCCGATCGAGGATGTCCCGCACCCAGCGTCGCAGCCCGCGATTTTGGAAATACGCCACGCTAAGGGCTTCCCCGGTCAGCAGGCCGCGGAGGCAAAGCAGCGTCGCGACGCGCCGGTTCAGCGGGGCCACATGCATGCTGGCGCACATCGCCTGCATGGTCCCAACGTGCTCCGCGTCTGCCGGATCGTCCAGCAGGCAGCCCAGATGGATGTCGTACCACTGCGCCAGATAGCGGAAGATTTGCAGCGCCCTGATTTTCTCGCCTTTCGTGGGCGGGAAGGGCAGGCGCTGGATGAGAAACAGAAGAGGCGGTTTCACCCTAATCCTCGCACCAAATGCGGGCCGACCGCATTCGCCACCGGCAGCGGCAGCCGTTTCCACGCCGCGATGAACAGCGCGTATTTCGGGTTCAAAGGGTTATGGTCGGGTATTTCCGATCCCGGTGCCAGCCTATACCGATAGGGCAGATTCGCCGGCTCGAACCCCCAGTTGTGCTTGAACGCATAAGCGCCGGTGCCCAGCTTGCTGCGGCCGAAATCGAACAGGCGATAGCCCCGGTCGGCTGCGCGGCGCATGGTTTCCCAGTACATGAAATCGTTGCCCGCGACCTGACGGGCGGCGGATGTGCCGCCACCGTAATAGGGCAGGACTTCGTCGCGGAAATAGAAATTCATCACCGAGGCGACGGCGGTATCGCCGTCCACGATCGTCACGATATCGGCGCAATCGCGAAACCGGTGCATCAGGGACATGAACCAGCGGCGGGAAAACACGGGGGTTCCGAGGTTACGCACACTTTCCGCGTAGATGCGGTGCAGCCGGGTGGCATCGTACTCCACGACCGATGAAAGCCCGTTCTGGATGCCTTTACGCACCATCGCCCGCTGCTTGCGCGGGATCGCCTTCATGTTCGCGTCGTTGTCCGCTACGATCGGTTTGCGGAATGTGACATACAGGTCGGGCCGTTCCGTCCAGTCGCTGGCAACCGGGTCCCGGTGCCGGAATTCCACCGCGCTGGCACCGGTCTCCGGCAACAAACCGGCGGCATAGTCCGACAGCGCGTCGGCGGTCTCCGCGTCGGCTGCGAGCGGCCCGCCGTAGACGCAGAACGGCAGCGACGTCAGCGCGTTGCCGAACAGCATCGTCTTCATCTGCACCAGCGGCAGCACACCGACGATGGCCCCGTCGCGTTCGGCATAGGTGTAGAACGTGCGGTGCGCGAATTCCTCGGCAATCAACCGCCGCCATGCGGCGCGGTGAAAGAATGTGCCAGTGGGCATCGCGTCTACGAACGCATCCCAAGCAGGTTCGCTGGCGGGTACCAAGGGGCGGAGTTTCAGGGGCATGCGGATCGGTCAGCTGGCCAGAACGGAGGCGAAGACCCGGTCCATGCGATCCCAAGCGAAATCTCGCAAGAGCTTGTCCAGTGCGGGGCCCATCCGCGTGAGGTTGGTGTAATGCCGTACCCGCGATTTCCAGCCGCAACCGGCGATACGCGGTTGCCCCGGATCGACTTCCCACGGATGAAAATAAAAAATACCCGGCCGTTGCTCGGTTTTATTCACCCGCTCCAGGCCTTGGTAATACAGCACAGTCGGCAGTAACCGGAAATATCCGCCGCCCGAACAGGGCCAGTTGCGCCCCAACGCGCGGACGGTTGTCATGGGAATTTCCCAGAGATCGCAACCCTCGGGATGGAAGGGCACGCGGGGCGCGTCCGGCATGCCGTACAAATCGTGTTGGATGGGATTGATGGAGGAGCTGTAGCGGTATCCCGCCGCCTGCAATTCCGCGAACGCCCAAAGATTGCGCGCGCCGATGGAGAAGGTCGCGGCGCGGTAGCCGGTCACGGGCACGCCGCCGATATCCTCCAGCGTCAGGCGCGTCCTCGTTACATCGGCGCGGAACGCTGCCGGGTCCTGGGTGTCGGCACGAATATGCTCCCAGCCATGGCTGGCGAGTTCGTGCCCGGCGGCTACAATCCGCCGGACCATGCCGGGGTGGCGTGCGGCGACGCAGCCGAGGGTGAAGAAAGTCGCATGAACACCGGCGGCGTCGAACTGGCCGAGGATGCGGTCGACATTGGCCTCCACCCGGGATTCAAAGCCGTCCCAGTCGGCGCGGGAAACACAATGGGCGAAGGCCTGGACTTGATAATAGTCTTCGACGTCGACTGTCATCGCGTTCGTTAGGCCCGTCATTGCGGCACCTTGGGTTCCATGATGTCCAGAATCCGCTGGAGCATGCGCTCCTGTCGCACGGCACCATGTTCAAGCAGCATGATCCGGCCGGCCAGTGCATCGAATTCTCGCGACGGCGCCCCCCCCGGCGCGGCGAACACGGACGCGGGGGCCGGGTCAGGTTCGGGCATTGCCAGGCCCCCGGCACCAAGGTCTGCGTTCAACTCGTCGGCCGTGGTGTTCACCATCTCGGCGGTGATTGTATGGGTATCCTCCAGCGAGCCGAGCAGCAGCACGCGCGAACACAGCGTGTTGATCCGGCGTGGAATCCCGCCGCTCTGGCTATGGATCGCGCTGAAGGCGTCGGGTTCCCAGGCGGGATCGTTCTTCCAGCCGACAAGCCGCAACCGGTGTTCGATGTAGCTGCGGGTTTCGGATTCCGAGAGCGGCCCGAGATGGTAGGATGCCAGCACGCGTTGCCGCAATTGATCGGCGTCGCGCGCGGCCAGCATCGGCCGGAACTGCGGCTGCCCGAGCAGGATGGTCTGTACCGAGGCTTTGCCGTCCACGGTGATGTTGGACAGCATCCTTAACTCTTCCAGGGCGATCAGCGGCAGGTTCTGAACCTCATCGACCAACAGCAGCAGGCGCCGCCCGTGCTTGCGGTGTTCGCGCACGATTTGCTCGTAGCGGATCAGCAGAGTCGCCTTGTCGGACCCGATATCGGCTTCCAGACCGAAACCAGCCATGGCCAGGCGCAGCAGATCGTCACCTGACACGCGGGTGGTGACAACGCGCGACATGACGTAGGTGTTGCGGTCGAGCTGGGTCCAGAGTTGCTCCACCAGCGTCGTTTTTCCGGCGCCGACTTCGCCGGTGATGACGACGAAACCTTCTTCCTGCGACAGGCCATAGACCAGATGCGCGATCGCCCTGCTGTGTCCGCTGGAGCCGAAGAAGAAACGGCGATCCGGCGTCAGCAGGAAAGGTATCCCGGTCAGATGATAGAATTTTTCGTACACGATGGCCTGTCAGAATTGCTTTGTAACGCCGAGGACGAAGATATCTTCATAGAGGTCGAAGAAAGTATTCTGGGACGTCGATTTAAAATAGCTGTAACGGGCCGAGGCCGAGACGCTTTCCGTCAGATTATAGGTCAGACTGGTATTGAACGCGACGCTCCGGCTGCTTCCCGTAATGCCCCCGCTGTTGGTGTTAAAGGATGCCGAGGTAGACAGGCGCATGTCGGGGCGCAGGTCGTGGATCCATTGGAGAACGAGCCCGGTCGACTGGCCGGATGTTTGCGAGGCCGTGGTTCCGCCGGCCGAGCTTTGAGTGGAAGCGTTCAACGTCAGACCGATGGTGTCCCGGTTCAGCTGGGTGGTGGCCGTGGCGGTCAGGGTTTTGAAATGGAAGACCCCGGACTGAAGGGGCGCTGCGTTTGTAGACCCAAATAGCTGCCCGCCCGTTTGTCCGTTAACGAACGATCCGTTCGCGCCGACGACGCCCTGGTTCAATTGATTTTGCAGGTTTTCAAGCTGGGTGCCGAGCGTGTCGCTATAGCTCGCCGAGATCGTCGTGCGGGGTGTCACTTGCACGTGACCGTTGAAGCTGAGCGATTGGGACCCCAGCTGCCGGCCGTAGCTGATCGTGATCTCACTGCGGGAATTGGGCGTGTAGGTTGTGCCGAACGACCATGTAATATCGTCGATCGGTTTAATGTTGGAGCCGCTGTAAACGATTTTCTCATGCCCGACCGAGACTGTCACCTTCAGCTTATGGCTGACGGCGTAACTGAGATCGTTGGAGATTATTTGCCGGTTCGATGCCAACGAATTGTTGCCGGCGGTGACCGAACCAAACGCGTTGATCTGTCCCGAACCGTTGCTCTGGCTGAAATCCAGGTTGATCGTATCCTGGAAATCGTTCAGAAAATTGCCTGTTTTGAATTGAGCGTTCCATTCCGAGGTCATGAACCGTTGTGTGGCCGCGCCAGTTGGGAAGGGCGCCAGCTGGATCCCCTTTACAGGGCTGCTCTGCGACATGTTGAACGAATAGCCGATCCTGGCGGTGCCAATATCCCCAAATCGCTTCACGAGGTACGGAGAAATACCGATACTGGCGGTTTGCACGGTATTCTGCAGGCTGTTGCCGGTAAGCCCGCCGCCCCCGAGCCCGGTCGTCGATCCCGCTGTGAACCCGCCACCGTTCGCTGCACCGATGGTGCCGCCGGCGCCCGCCGCGCCGCGCAACGATTGGACCCCGGACAGCGCCCGGATGTCGATGAAGGCAAACTCCTCGATTGCCGTGATTGTCGCGGTACCATTCAATTGCTGATTGAGGGCATTCTGCGACGGGGTTCGGGCGTTCACGATCAGCACAGGCGCGTAGTCGAGGCGAACCACCGTTCGCTGGGTTTGTCCCGCGATCGAGATGCCTGGCGATACTATGGTTGTCAGGTCCCAGCGCATCGGGCTGTGGACCTGTAAGACGTTGTCGGTCAGCGTTTCCTGGATCGTCAGCCGGGGACTGATGCTCCAACCGCCGCCGCCGTTACCGGCTATGGGCAGGCCATTCGATATTTGTAGCTGGTGCGTCAGGTCTTGGGCGTCGGGTGCCGACAGTGCCGACGTCGCGCTGGCGGCACCTTGGTTGGTCGCGTCGATGAATGGGAAAGCGAGAGCCGGCCCAGCCAAGAACGAGAGGGCGATCGCCCCCGCCCACAGCGGAATCCGGGCCGGGCGCTCGCTCCCGCTGCTGTGTGTTGGGTCAGTGCCCATTATCTGCGGTCCCGCCCACGCGCCCGTCAGGACGAATAATAGGACGAGTAGGCACCAAACGTGTACCGCGACGAGATCTGCTGCTTGTTCAGAACCATCGTGATCGTTTGGCAGGCCTGGATCAGATCCAGCGACGCCTCCACCTCGTCCCGCTGGGTGCGGTCGGCTTCGACCACGAACAGGATTTGCCCGACGACCGGCGCGAGCACCGCCGGGTCGCTGGTGGAAAGGCAGGGCGGTGCATCGAGGATCAGCAGCCGGTCGGCGTAGCGCCGGCCCAGGCTTTGAATCAAGCGCGTCATTTCCTTGGTTGAGAACAGCTCCGCGCTGCGTTCGCGTTCGCGACCCACCGGAAGGATCGACAGGCGTTCGATCGGGGTCTTCACGATCAGCGGCGCGGGGTCGAGTTTGGGATTCGCCACAAGGTCCAGAAGTCCGCGCGACTCCGCGAGACCCAGAGAATAGCAGAAGGAGTCGCGCTTGGAGTCAGCGTCGACCAGCAGCACGTGGTGATCGCCCTGGCGTGCGATACTGCCGGCGAGGTTGACGGAGGTGAAGCTTTTACCCTCCCCAGGGCGGGCGCTGGTCACCATCAGCAGGTTCGAAAACCCAGGATCGGATCCGGGCCCGAATGCGGTTCGGAGGATCTGCCGTTGCACCAGCCGGAATTCTTCGGAAATCCGGCTGCGTGTGCGCGACCAGTCCACCATGCCGCCACGTTCGAGAGCGACGGCGTCCACGGCGCTGCGGCCTTGCAGCAGGTCGGCGTTGGACAGCATGTCGGGTTGCAGCGGATCGCGGGCGAGTATCGACGGTGCCGCCAGCCGGACGGGCGCATCGGCGGGTGGAACCCTGCGGGGCCGCGCTTCCACGACGTTGGAGGCGGCGAAATCGGTCGGTTGCGCCTGTCGCATCGCAATCGGTGGGGCCAGTTTCATGGCGCCGCCAGGGGATGTCGCGACGTCCGGTCGCGGCGCGAACAAGGTCGACCGGTTTGGCCGAGACGGCCGCGCGGCGGGTGCTGGCATGAGCGCCGGCATGGGCTCTGGCTCAAATGCGGCGCTGACCGGCTGTTCAGGATCGAGCAGGTGCGCCGCTGAACCTTCCAAAGAACCGGATTGCAGCAGTTTCTCTGCCACCCGTTCGACCAGATGGGATGCCTTGGGTCTGAGCATTCAGATGAGCGCCGTCTTGCGAAGGATGATAATCATCAACACGCCGTATGTGCCCACCAGGACCGCGACGGCGAAACCGAACCGTAGCACGGTCATGAGCCGCTGTCGCAGAGGTGCCATACCCAGTACCGAAATCCCGCCTAATACTGGAAGGCCGAGCCCACGGAGATCGTCGACGGTGGAGAAGGACCGGTCCATCTGGCCAAACAGCAGCGTGACACCGACCCCTGCCGCCATGCCGGCGAACAGGACGCCGGTAATCAGCAGCATGCGATTGGGCGCGGCCGGAAGATGCGGGATTTCCGGCGGGTCGATCACCTGCAGCTTGATCTTATCGGCCTGGGTATCGGCCGCCTGGGCGATGTTGGCGGACTGCAAACGGGACAACAATTCTTCGTAGTTTCTCCGCTTTACGTTGTAATCGCGGTCCATATTCTGATACTCGGCCAAAAGGCCGGGCTGCTCGCGCTGCATCTTCTCAAGCTTGTCCCGATATCGGATGGCATCGTCGCGCTGGCGTTGCAGCGATACGATTTGGGTGTCCGCTTCGATCAGTTTAACCTTGAGCTGGTCGTAGACCGGGTTTGGAACCGACCGCCTAAGCTGGTTCGGGTCGGTCGGTGCGGGTGTATTTGTCGTCACCGCGACAGCCGCGGCTGCTGCCGTCGCTTTGGCAGCCGCTGCGGTTCGGGCTTCCTCGCCGCGAAGAGACGCGATCAGCTTGCGTTGGGCGACGACGTCGGGGTGAATTTCCGTATCCTTCAGGAGCAATGCGCGCAACTGATCTTCGGCCTCCACGAGGGGCGTTCGGGGGATCGGCACGCCAGGTCCGCGCTGGTTCGGGAGAAAACCGGCAATCCCCGACTCAACCACCAGCATTGAGGGCGTGTTTTCGACTTCCTGCTTTAAGGCGTCGCGGCTCACCATCGCGTCTTGCAGCTTGCCATCCAGCGCCGAAGCCGTCGCTCGCGCCCCTTCGAGAGCGGGGACGTTGGGGTTGCTTTCGTTCGGCAGGATATCGACATAGCGCGCTCGGAATTCCGCTCGGCGTTTTTCCGCCCCGCGTAAATCCTGTTCAAAGGACGCGATCTGCCGTTCCAGGAACCGCCTCGCGTTTTCCATGTCGGTCCGATTGCTGCCGGTCGCGCTTTCCATGAAAATCGTCAGCAGGGTCTGCACCACATCGTGGGCGACCTTCGGGCTCTTGTCCCGGTAGGTGATGGTGAACAGGTTCTTGGTTTGCGGCACGACCTTAATTTCCGCGGCGAGGCGGGTCATCAAACGTTCACGATCCGATTGCCCGTTCAGCGTGAGATCGAGGTCGGTCTTTGAAATAAGCTTTTCCAGATTGGGCCGGCTGAGCAGGGTGCGCTGCAAGATCTCCAACTGTGTCGTCAGTGCGGAGTCCGCGGCGATGCCCCGCAACAACGGCGTCAGGATGGCGTCGGCATCGACGAACATTCGCGCGCCGGATTCGTAGGAGTTCGGGATGCTATAAACGCCCGCCCAACCGGCGCCGCAGGCCAGCCACGCGACAATCACGCCGCTCCACCGGCGGCGCCATGCGGCCCGCAGATACTGCGAAACAAGGTTGCGAAGCGAGTCCATGGGCGTCCGGCCTTCTTAGAACCAGGATTGCGGAATGATAAGCGTATCCCCGGGTGCCATTTCAAGATTTTGGCTGATATCGCCGTCCTTGATCAGATCGTTGATCCGTACGCGGATGGAAAGTTCTTTACCATCGGGCAAAGTCCGAACGATGAGCGAGCGGTTGCCGGAGGCGTATTTGGTCAGGCCTTTGATCGCGATCATGACGTCGAGCAACGACATGTGGTCGCGGTAGGGGATCGCGATGGGGTCCGTAGCCTCCCCGATCACGCGCACCTGCCGGTCGGGTGGCCCGATGAAGCCGCGAACGATAACGGTGACATTAGGTTCTTGGATGTATTTTTTCAGCCTCTCTTCGATCTCGCGCGCCAGAGTGGTTGGCGTTTTGCCGGCGGCGACGATATCTTCGATCAGCGGGGTGGAAATCCGGCCGTCCGGCCGCACCGCGACCGAAGCCTCGCTGAGATCGGGGTTGCGATACACGAAGATGCTGAGTGAGTCCCCCGAGCCGATCACGTAATCGTCGGCTTTCTTCACGGGCGACACTTTTCCGAGCGAGCTGGCATCGACGATGCGGCCGCCGTTGGGCGCGGTGTCGGAACAACCGGCGGTGAACAACGGAAGCGGGAGACACGCCAACAATACGACGCGAATCAGCCGAACGAGCGCCTGTCGGGCCGGGCAGGGAGCAAGAATTATCACGTTCAGATCAACTCCAGCAAGATCATGAGCAGCACAATAGTCATCGTCGGCGTATTTTGGTAGGCGCGGAAGGAATCGAACCCCCTCATCTGCCATGTGATAGCAGTGCTCTGCCAATGAGCTACACGCCTCCTGTCCCCAAGATGTGCCGGTACTCCGGCAGGGACCGGAGGGCAGCGTTTTTCGCGCAAGGACGCTTATAGCCGCATCGTCGGGCCGTTTCAACCGATGGGTGCGCCGCTATCCCTAAGATTTTGCACTATTCTGTCGAGAAAATAAACATTAAGACATCAATGTCGCTTTTTTTGTATGGTTTTGTCGGTCGCCAGGAGGCCGGCAATCATGGTATCGTCCCGAACGCCAGCCATACAGCCAAAGGTAGCCTGGGATAACGTGGGGGAGGGGATGACGCACGTGCCGCCACATCGTGACCTGAAAGATATGGCATCTCGGGCTGCCCGGGGGGCGTCGCTGGTGTCGGACCTGCTGCACCGTGCGATCGGCGCACCGGCATGACCGACCGTCGCGGCTGTTAGGATCGGGATCATGACCTTCGATTTCTCCGCCGTAGCCTGGCTGCACGGCGTCTGCGCGTTGGCGTATGGTTTTTTGTCGGTGCTCATTCTCTCGCGACTTTTTTCCGGCGCGAAGGACGGGAATAGCCGTGGCCGCACGGGAATCTGGCTGACCGTCGCCTGCCTGACGACCGCATTGTGGGCCGGCGCGGTCGCGGTGTTGTGGGGCTCCCACCACATTGCAATTGCCGCGTGGCTGGAACTCGCGCGCACCGTCGCCTGGTACGGATTCATTCTCCATCTCTATCGCCAGTCCGTGACGGCCCAGCGCCAGATGATGCAGGCATTCACGACAATGGGCCTGCTGGCCCTGTTGCTGGTCGGCGGACTGCCCTTGATGGAAGCGGTATTCGATCATCCTGCGACCACGCTGGCCACGATCGGGCCGGTGGTAAAGCTGGGTTTCGCAGTATCGAGCGTGTTGTTGCTGGAGAATCTTTATTTCAATACCGCCCCCGAGGCGCGCTGGCATATCAACCTGCTGTGCATCGCATTGGGCGGATTGTTTCTTTACGATGTCATGATGTACGCGGACGCATTGCTGTTTCGGCGGCTGTCGCTGCCGCTGTTCACCGGACGCGCCCCCGCCACCATCGTCGCCGCCCCGCTCATCGCCCTCGCCGCCGCTCGGGCCCGCCGGTGGAAGATCGACATCCATGTCTCCCGCGACGTCGTCTTCCATAGCTTCACGTTGATTGCTGCCGGCATTTTCCTGGTTTCGATCGGTGTGACCGGGGAGATCGTTCGGCGGGGGGGCGCCGAATGGGGCTACGTCGCCGAGGTCACGCTGATCTTTGCCGGCCTGCTGACCGTCGCCGTGCTCGTCACCTCCGGGTCGGTACGGTCGCGCCTGCGCTTCCTTCTGGCCGATCATTTTTTCAGTTCCCGTTACGACTACCGACGGGAGTGGATGCGGTGCATCGACACGCTGACCGCGCCCGAAGCGTACGTGGGGCTGCATAAGCGGGCCATCCTCGCCGTCGCGCAGGTGGTAGACAGTCCCGCTGGCGTGCTGTTCGTCCGAGCACCGGAGGATGTGGCGTTTCAGTGGGCGGGCTCATTGAACATGCCAGCGGCGACCGAACCGGTGCCGCCGGGCAGCCCCCTGGTGCCGTTATTCCGCGATGGCGATTGGACCGTTGTGCTGAGCGAAGTTCCGGCGGCGTTGGATGGGCTGGCAGGCCTTCCACGCGCCTGGCTGGCGGTCCCGCTGAATCACTTCGGCAGTTTGATCGGCTTTGTGGTGCTGGCGGAATCCCGCGCACCGTTCCGGCTGGAACGGGAGGCATACGACCTCCTGCGGGTGGTGGGACGGGAGGTCGCCAGCCGTATCGCCGAACAGCGCGCGGCCCAAATCCTGGACCAGACGCGGCAGTTGCGCGAATACAGTCAGCGTTTTGCCTTCGTCATCCATGACATCAAGAACGTGTCCGGCCAGCTTTCCATGCTCCTGACAAACGCCGAGGTGCATGCCGACAATCCGGAATTCCAGCGCGACATGCTGGTCACGGTGCGGGCCTCGGTTGGCAAGATCACCCGGCTTTTGTCCCGATTGCAGGCTGATCGGCAGGAACGCAGCCATACGCTGGTAGCGCCTCTTGAGCATGTCCAAGCGATGGCGGAAGCGTGCCGTATTACCCGTTCCGCCGTCGTCGCCGTGCATGACGATGGACATAAAGCCGGAATCGCGATCGACCCGGAGGCATTCGACGCAGTGTTGACCCATTTGTTGAACAATGCCGCCGAGGCGTCCGGGGCTGGGACCGTGACGGTGGACCTGCGGCATGAAAACATGAGCATCGTGATCGACATCGCCGATCGCGGGCCCGGCATGACCCCGGAATTCGTTCGCGACGCGCTGTTTCGCCCATTTTCCACGACGAAGGGCGGCGGTCATGGCATAGGGGCCTATCAGGCGCGCGAGCTGTTGCGCGATGCCGGCGGCGACCTGTTGGTACTGACCCGGATAGGCGAAGGCACGACGATGCGCCTACTATTGCCGGCAGTGCCGACGGGCGTTGCCGTATCGGTCGCGCTGGAAGGTTGATAGGGACATGGCATGGCGAAACCCAAACTTTTGATCGTCGAAGACGATGAGGGCCTGTGCTCCCAATACCGCTGGGCGTTCCCATCCTGCGACGTCTTGATGGCGCACGCCCGGCCGCAGGCCGTGGCTTTGGTCAAGCGCGAGAATCCGCCGGTCGCAATCATGGATCTGGGCCTGCCGCCGGACCCCGATGGCGTGAGTGAAGGTTTCGCCACCCTGGACGAAATCCTGGCAATCGCGCCGAAAACCAAGGTGATCGTGGTGACCGGCAATGGCGAGCGCCGCAACGCGCTCAAGGCCATCGGCTCGGGCGCCTACGATTTCTGCGAGAAGCCGGTCGAGATCGAACTGTTGCGCACGATTATCGAACGCGCGCTGAACCTTTATCGGCTCGAAGAAGAAAATCGTGCCTTGGCGGCCACCCCGCAGCGGTCGCCGATCGAACGGATCGTGACCGGCAACCCCGGGATGCTGAAGCTCTGCCGGGATATCGAGAAACTGGCGACAACCAATGTGCCCGTACTGCTTTTGGGTGAAAGCGGGACCGGCAAGGAAGCCTTGGCGCAGGCCCTGCACGACCTGGGGCCGCGTAAACGTGAACCGTTTGTCGCGATCAACTGCGGTGCGATTCCTGAGAATCTGCTGGAAAGCGAGCTGTTCGGGCATGAGCGCGGGGCCTTCACCGGCGCGGTCAAGCAAAGCATCGGCAAAATCGAGACCGCAAACAAGGGCACGTTGTTCCTTGACGAAGTCGGCGATTTGCCGCACCCTCTCCAGGTCAAACTGCTGCGTTTCCTTCAGGATCAGATCGTCGAGCGGGTTGGCGGGCGGCAGAAGATCCAGGTCGATGTCCGGATCGTGTCCGCGACCAATGCGAGCCTTGAAGACAAAATCGCGCAGGGTGTTTTTCGCGGCGATTTGTTCTACCGTATGAACGCGGTCACCGTTCGTATACCGCCGCTGCGCGATCGCGGCGGCGATGCCGCGTTGCTCGCGAACTATTTTCTGAGTCGATTCAACCAGGAATTCGGTCGCAATATGCGCGGCTTCACGGAAGCGGCCAATGCTGCCATCGCCGCCCATCCGTGGCCCGGAAACGTGCGGGAGCTTGAAAACCGCATGAAGCGCGCTGTCGTCATGGCGGAGCGCCGAGTGTTGGATGCGTCGGACATGGAACTCGCGCCCCCGGCCGAGGGGCCACCCGACCTCGATCTCCGCGCCGCTCGGCTCCGCGCGGAGCGGGAGGTCATCCATATTGCATGGGCGCGCAGCAATCATACGTTATCCGTGGCCGCGCGCCTCCTCGGCATCAGCCGTCCGACGTTGTATGGACTGCTTGAGGTACACGGTATTGAGGCCGACGGCGGCAAGAGCCACGACGCGGGGGCGCAGGGCGCCGACAACGGTGGCGTTCAGGTTACTTAGCAATTGGGGTTCAGGTTTATGCGTTACAAATCTATTGGCTGGATCGTTCTGAGTGCTTCGCTGAGCATTTGGCCGCTCGCCGCCCACGCGGACTACATGTCGAGTGCGCGTGAATCACTGAAGAAGGGTGACCTGAAAGCGGCACAGATCGATCTGCGCAACGCGGTGCGCAGCGACCCGCAGAACGCCGAAGCCCATTTTTTGCTTGGCCGTGTGGCGATCGAGTTGGGCGACCCCGTGGCCGGGGAGCGGGAGGCTAGCGCCGCCTTGGAACGTGGCTACGATCCGCGCCAGGCTGCCCCGCTGCTGGCCCAGGCCATGTTGGCGCAAAACAAGAATACCGAGTTGCTCGAGAGATTGAAGCCGGAAGGCAAGGACGGAGCGTTGGACGCTGCGATCCTGGTGGCGCGTGGGTACGCGCAAATCGCACTTCGTCGGCCCGAGGATGCGCAGAAATCCTTCGCCGACGCCGAAGCCGCCGCGCCGAATGCGGTGGAACCGTTGCTGGCCGACGCCCGCCTCGCGGTTGCCCGTAACGACCTACAGGGCGCGCAGGAGAAAATCGATCGCGCAATTAACGCCCAGCCCAAATCGTCCGAGGCTATGCTGGCCAAATCGCAATTACTTCGTTTGAAAGGCGATGCCACCGGTGCGATGGCGGTGCTCGATACCCTGATTTCGGACCAGCCGAGCATTACGCAGGCCCGCCTGGACCGTGCCGATCTGGCGCTGGCGATGGGTAAAATAGAGCTTGCCCGTTCTGATGTCGACATTGTACTGAAAGGTTCGAAGGGCAATATACAAGGTCTGTATCTCGATGCCGTGTTGAAGACCCAGGCCAATGATTTTAAGGCCGCGGACGAAGTATTGCAGCGCATCCAGAATTACCTGAGCCGAATTCCCAGAGGTTATTTCCTTCGGGCTGTGGTCAAGGAGCAGTTGGGCCAATACGAGGAAGCCGAGGACGCCGCACGCAAATATCTGGCAAAGGCACCGAACGATCTGGCAGCTTACAAGGTGCTGGCTCGGATCTTATTCATCAAACGCCGGCCGGATTTGGTTGTCGATACCCTCGCGAAAGTGACCGAATCCGGTAAGGCCGATGCCGAAGCTTACGATCTTCTGGGCCGGGCTTATGCGGCAACCAACAGGCCTGCCGACGCGATCGTGAATTTCCAGCGGGCGGAGGCCCTTGCACCGAATGACGTCGGTTTGCAAACCCGTCTGGCTGCCGTGAGGATGGGACAGGGCGATGTCGAGGCGGCGGTCGGCGACCTGGAGCACACCCTGGAACTCGCGCCGAAGATGCCAGTTGTTGCGGAAACGTTGTTTTTTGCCGCCATGGCGACCGGCGATCTGGTTCGGACCGCCGCGATCCTGGAGAAAATCGAAGCCGCCCAGGGCGACACCGAAGTTGTTCGTAATCTTGCGGGTTTGTTCAAGATGGCGAAGCTCGATCTCCCGGGGGCCGAAGCGATATTTCGCGACGGGATAGCGAAAAGCGCCGCGTTCATTCCCGCTCAGGTCAACCTCGCCCGGGTTTTGGCGATGACGGGCCGGCAGGCGGAAGCGGAAAAAATCCTCACGGACATTCTCAAGAAGCAGGCAACGTCGGAGCCGGCGTTGAGCATGCTGGCGTCCACGTTCGCGCAGTCGAACCGTATGGATCAGGCGTTGAATTTGCTGGACAACGCGCACCGCTCGGACCCCAAGAATGTCCGAATCACCACCAGCCTCGGTGATTTGTATATTCGGTCCGGAGCCCCGCAAAAGGCACTCGATCTGCTCGGATCGGAAAACGCCGCGACTGCTTCCACGACCGAGATGCTCAGCCTGCGCGCCGCGGCGCAATTGGCCTTGGGGCAGAAGAAAGATGCCCGCGATACCTATAGCGAACTCCTGAAAAAGGACCCAAGCGTGGTCGGTGCCCGGCGTCAGTTGGTCGCGTTGTTGATCGAGGCCGGCGATTTCGAATCCGCCCGAGCGCTTTTGTCAGCGGGCATCGTTGCTAGTCCGCGCAATTATCAGTTCTATCAGGACCTTGCGATGATCGATCTGCGATCGACAGGGATCCAGGCAGCCCTGGCGACGGCGGATCGACTGGCGTCGCAGGACCGCGACTTTGCCATGATCAAGGCGCTGAGGGGCGATATCTTCATGGCGGCGAACAGCGCTCAGGATGCCATCAATGCCTATAAGGATGCGATGACCACGGCGCCGTCGACCACGTTGGCGACGCGGTTGGCGTCCGCTCAACTACGGGCACAGCAGCCGGATGACGCGATCAAGACATTGCGGGACTGGATTGCGAAAAATCCAACCGACGAAGTCGTGCTGGAACAACTGGGCGAAATCGAAATCGGCCAGAACAGGCTGCCGGAAGCGAAAGAATATCTGGAGACGATCCTCAAGCGGAAACCGCACGACGCAGTAGCCCTGAACAATCTGGCATGGGTTTACCAACAGCTGGGCGATGCACGATCGGTGGATCTCGCGCGTCAGGCCTACGTGCTGTCGCCGGGCGCACAAACCGCCGATACGCTAGGCTGGATCCTGACCGCATCCGGAAATGCTGAAACGGGCGTCGCACTGCTGCGGCAGGCGAGTGCCGAGGCGGCGAACGACCCGCGGGTGCAATACCATTTCGCGGTCGCGTTGAAGGACACCGGGAAGAAGGATCAGGCCATCAAACTCCTGACCGTGGTCGTCGAGACCAAGGGCGAGTTCAAGGAGAAGGCCCTCGCCCAACAACTTCTGGACGAGTTAAAAAAAGGCTCCTGACGGACAACGGACGCACGATGGCGCCGATACGGCTGCTGACATTCTCCACGTTATACCCCAACGCCGCGAGGCCAAATCACGGGGTGTTCGTGGAGAACCGGCTGCGTCATTTGCTGGCGAACGGGGAGGTCACGAGTACCGTGGTCGCGCCCGTCCCGTATTTCCCCAGCAACCATCCACGGTTCGGGGATTGGGGGCGCTACGCGGCTGCGCCGGCGGCGGAAACGCGGCATGGGATCGAGGTGCTACACCCGCGTTTTCCGTTGGTCCCAAAGATCGGGATGGCGGTGGCGCCCTGGCTGATGTATCGCGCCATGGTCCCGGTGCTGCGCCGCTTGCTAGCGGCGGGCCGTAGGTTCGATGCGATCGACGCACATTATTTCTATCCCGATGGCGTAGCCGCCGTCTGGCTGGGGCAGCAATTTAGGATACCGGTGGTGGTGACCGCACGAGGCAGCGATGTAACCCAGCTGCCCGAGTATTCGATCCCGCGCCGTTTGATTGCCACGGTCATCGCCCGTTCCGCTGCGATGATTACCGTAAGCGCTGGGCTCAAGGACGCGCTGTTGGGACTCGGTGCGCCCGCGGACAAGGTGACCATTCTGCGTAACGGGGTGGATACCGAGCTGTTCCATCCTCCAGGCGACCGCGACGCATTGCGCGGGGACCTCGGGCTGACGCGCAAGACGCTCATTTCTGTGGGCCTGCTGGTCGACCGCAAGGGGCATCGTCGCACGATCGAAGCGATGACCAAACTGCCCGACTTCGAACTGATCATCGCGGGGGAGGGGCCGGAGCGGGGCCGCCTGACCGCTCTGATCGCTCGCCTGGGCCTGTCCGACCGAGTGCGGCTATTGGGTGCACGACCCCACGCAGAACTGCCGGCGCTGTATGGCGCGGCGGATGCGTCGGTGCTGGCATCGTCGCGGGAAGGTTGGGCCAACGTGTTGCTGGAATCGATGGCGTGCGGCACCCCCGTGGTCGCCAGCAATATCCCCGGCAATCCGGAGGTCGTGCGCACCCGCGATGCCGGGCTGATCGTGGCCGACAATACGCCGGACGGAATCGTTACCAGCGTGCGCGCGCTGTTCGATCCGTTGCCGGACCGGGCCGCGACCCGTGCTTATGCGGAACCGTTCAGTTGGGATGAGACGACGGCGGGACAGTTGACCGTGTTCCGGCGGGTTATCGCCCAGTCCAGACCGGGGGCCGCTTCGTCAGAAACGCCTCCATTCCCTCCCTGAAGTCGTTGCTGGTGTAGCAGAGGCGGATCAGGTCCTCATCCGGCGGCAGGTTGTCCCGCAGGCGGCGGATGGCTTCTTTCGTCGCACGCAGCGTGAGGGGCGCATGACTGGCAACCAGCGTGGCGAGTTCGGCGGCCCGAGCGGCGAGGGCCTCTGCGTCGGGCAGGATTTCGCCGACCAGCCCGGTAGCCTGGGCTTCCTGCGCGTTCAGCAGGCGTGCGGTGAAAATCATGTCGGTGACGCGGGCGGGGCCGATCAGGGCGCTCAGGCGGGCGATGTTGGCCATCGAAAGGCAATTGCCGAGGGTGCGCGCGATTGGGAAGCCGAACCGTGCATTGGCGGCGGCGATGCGCAGGTCGCAGGCGGCGGCGATGCCTGCGCCGCCCCCCGTGCAGGCGCCCGCGATGGCGGCGATGGTGGGGATGGCGCAGCGCTCCAGCGCGCCGAGCACGCGGTCGAGCCGGGCTTCGTAAGCGATGGCGTCATCGGCGGTGGCGAATGCTCGGAATTGCGCGATGTCGGTGCCCGCGGCGAAGGCTTTGTCGCCGGCGCCGGTCAGGACCAGCGCCTTGGCGTCGCCGGGGTTGGCGGCGATTTCGGCGAGGCGTTCGTACATCGCGAAGGTCAGTGCGTTGCGGGCGTGCGGGCGGTTAAGGACGATGTGCCCGATGCCGTTTTGGATGGTGTAGAGGAGTTCTTCGGTCATCGGGAAGGCGTACTACTGCTGGGACGATTTCGAAAGCACTTTACCGGCTTCCCGATAAACCGTGACACTCCCAGCGGACGTAAACGTCGCGCCAATCGTGAAATCAGACAGGCCGAACGATCGCGTGCCACGCCTCGGATTCAAACACTCCCAATCCACCAGTCCCTCGATCGTGCAATCGCTGCCATTCGGACCGCAGGCGACCCGAATGCTTTCCGGCCGAATAGTGTAAACCCGGATCGGCCAGCGTTCGACGAATTTCTGCTTCATATCGACGATCGCCCGCCGATCGGTCTGCTTGCCGTAGAAATCGACCGTATCCGCATAGAGTTCCTCGATAAACTCCATCGCTCGGGAATCCAGATCGGACCAATGGTCGAAATACCCGCCGATGAATTCCAATGCCTGCTGCCGCATCGCCGGACGTGTCGCGGGCGGTGGGCGGCCGACCCCCGGCCATGTCGGCTTGGTGCCCTGCTCGTTTTCCGTGATCAAAGGCGGTTTGCCGGACGGTGGCGTACCGGATGGGGGCGTACCGGATGGGGGCCGCGCCGATGGTCGGCGGTCGGGGGGCGGATCGTCCGGCCGGGTCGTCGGAGCGAGTTGCGCGGTCAGCACAGCGACCTCGATCCCGATCGTCCGTGCATCGTCCATCGTCAGCCACTGAATGTCGTTCGGCGGCGGGGAAGTCATGTAGATCACCGCCTTCTCCGCCAGGCCGAGGCTGTTCAGATAGGCCCCGACCAGTGCGTTGCCGACCCCGCTCTCCCGCGGGCCGCCTTTGCCTTCGACATAGGCCGCGTGGAACCCGATGCGGGCGCCGCGTGCCATATACCGGGTCGTGCCGCCCAACCACGCGAGCGCGCAGGCCGAGGCGCATTGCGCCCCGTCGGGCACGCCGGTGGTGAACTTATTTTGCCGAATGGCCCGCCCGATTGCGAGGCCGGAGTCCAGATCCCCCCCATTGCTGGTGAGCAGGACGATGGCCTTTTGCACGCCCTTGATCGCGTCGCCGAAGCGCTGCCCGTCGTTGCTTTCGAGCGTGCCGCGCACGATAACCGTCGGAGTTTCGCCGCGTTCGACTGTAATCCGAGCAGCGGATGCGGCGGTGGCGCACAGGAGGACGGCAAGGACGCCGGCCAGCGCGGCAGGTAACGTGCGGGATGGTTCGTGCATGACGAAACAGATAGCACGGGCGTGGGCCGCATTCCATCTTGTCGTGTGCATCAATCTATGCCGGTGACCTCGCCCAGCGTGTCGCCGATCGCCCGGTTGATCACCAGATCGGCGATCCCGTCCAACTGGGTTTCATCGCGATTCAGAATGACCAGGGCGGATCCGTTGCGCTTCGCCAGTTCCGGGAACCCGGCTGCGGGGTAAACCACCAGGGACGAACCGATGACGATGAACAGGTCGGCAAGAAGCGTTTCACGCTGTGCCAACTGCATCTCCCGTTGCGGCATCGATTGGCCAAACGATATCGTTGCCGTCTTAACCCAACCCCCGCACGCACAACTGGGCACGATGCGATCCCGTTCGAAATCGACCCGCAGCGCCCCAATCTCGAAGTGCTGCCCGCAATCGAGGCAATGGGCATAGGTCGTGTTGCCGTGCAGTTCGATCACTTTATCGTCAGGAGTGCCGGAGTCCTGGTGCAACCCGTCGATGTTCTGGGTGATGACCGACGACGCCTTGCCGCGCCGTATTAACTCCGCCACCGCGCGATGACCGCGGTTGGGGGTCGCTTTGATCAGGATGTCCTCCATATCGAACCGGCGCTTCCAGGTTTCCCGTCGAGCGGCGTCGGAACGCATGAAGTCCGAGAAATCGATGGGCTTCATCTTCGTCCAGGCGCCGCCGGGGCTGCGGAAGTCCGGAATGCCGGATTCGGTGCTGATACCGGCGCCCGTGAAGATGACGACCCGCTGGGCGGCGTCGATCAGTTGGGCGAATTCGTCCAGGTCGGTGTCGACGGGCATGGGAGGTCTCCGGCGGCAGGGTCGTTCGGCGCCAGACGTTAACGCCTGCGATCTGTTGGGGCTAGCCGTCCTTGTCCAGCCGCACATCCTCGAAGCGCCAGGATGCCGTAGTTCTTGACGTATGGGTGCCAGCAGCCCGCCTGCATGGCCTGATCGGTCACGGAACGCGAGACATCTTCCAGCAGGCGACATGCGCGGCCTATCGGGCGAAAGCTGGGTTGCCGCCGGGCTTTGAGTAACGGATCGGAGGGGCGGTCCGGCACGTCTTCGTGGCTCTGTGGCTCTGTGTTAATGCTTAACAAAATCGCCCCCAGACTCCGGCCCAACAGACGGGGACAATCGCGACACAGCAAGCGTTAACACAGAGCCACCGAGCCACAGAGTTCTTCCTATACCACAACAGTCCGGTTTTATTCCGGTTTATCCAGCCACACATCCTCGAACCGCCAGCCGTTGTAGATGCTGTTCAGCATGATGCCGTAGTTCTTCACGTATGGGTGCCAGCAGCCCGCCTGCATGGCCTGATAGGTAACGGGACGGGCGACATCTTCGAGCAGGCGGCGTTCGATCTCCCAGACCAGTTGCCTGCGCTTTTGCCGGTCGGGTTCCTGGGATTGGGCGTCGAACATCCCCTGGATCTCCCGGTTGCAGTAATTCGTGTAGTTTCGCAGACTGCCGCAGCCGTAGTTTTCGTAAAACACCTGGTCCGGATCGTCCAGGGAATAACCCGTCGCGTTCATGCCGACCTGGTAGTCCTTCTTGAACACCCGGTTGTAGAACTGCGGTGTTTCCACGGCGTCCAGCTCCGCATCGATGTAGATGTCCTTCAAGTGATCCGACAGAATCAGGGCGGGATCGCGGAAGGTCGCGACGTTGCGGGTGAAGATCTTGATCGGCAGGCGCTTGTCCGGCCCGTACCCCGCCTTTTGCATCAGGCCGCGCGCTTTGTCCCGCCGTTGCGCGACGTCCGCGCCGTAGCCCGGGAAGGTCGCCATAATCTCCGGCGGGACACCCCACACGCCGGCGGGCGGCGGCAGCATCGATGCCCCGATACCATCCACCCCTTCGTTCATTATTTTATTGAACGCCGGCCGGTCCAGGGTCATCGCCAGCGCCTGCCGGATATCGGCGTTGTCGAACGGCGGTGCTTCCCGGTTGATAATCAGGTTGGAGGTCCCGATCGCCCGCAACGTGCATTGCACAGCCGGGGCCTGGACTTTCAGATCCGCCATCAGGCGCACCGTGACGTCGGTCGGAAAGCTGATGTCGTATTTTCCCGACACCAGGCCCAGCATCCGTGTCGCGCGATTGGGAACGATCGGCACCTCGATTTTATCCAGGTAAGGAAGGCCCTTTTTCCAGTAATCCGGGTTGCGTTCCAGACGGGCGATTTCGTTCATTTTGTATTCGACGAAGCGAAAAGGGCCGGTGCCCACCGGTTTGGTACGCATGGTGCCCGAGGGGACGTGGCACGGGTAAACCGGCGAATACCCGGACGCCAGCATCGCCAGCATGGAAGGCTGCGGCCGTTTCAGGTGGAACGTGACCTGATAATCGCCGTTCACCGATACCTCGGACAGGTTGGTGTACCATTCCTGCCGCGGGCTTTTGCGAATTTTGCCGGGCACCAGGCCGGACACCATATCCCATGTGCATTTCACGTCGGCGCTCGTAAAGGGCTTGCCGTCATGCCACTTCACGCCCTCCCGCAACGTGAACGTCAGCGCGGTCCGGCTGGCATCCCAGGCCCATTGCGTCGCGAGGTCCGCCACGATGGTGTCGTCGCGGTTCTGCATTTTGTGCTGGTCATAGACGACCAGGTTGTTGAACAGGCCCATGAAGGGCACGACGACCGAGATCGTGGCTTCCTCGTGCAGCGAAGGGCTGGGGGGCGTGTCGGTCAGCGGTATTGTCAGAGTCCCGCCGCGTTTTTGCGCTTGGGCCGCACCGGCCAGCAGCAACACGCACGCAAAACCCGCCCACAAGCGTCTCATAATTCCCCTCCCCGCGTATTGTGTGGAAGGCTCCGTCATTTTCCGTCGCGGCGCAACGTCGTGCTACCTTGCCGCCGCCACAGGAGACCGCGATGCAGCCCGACACCGACATTCTCGGCCTGATAGACGTGCAGCCCACCTTCATGCCGGACGGGGAGCTACCGGTCGCGGACGCCCACGCCATCGTGCCGGTCATCAACCGCCTGCTGCCCCGGTTCGCGCACGCCTTCGCCACCCAGGATTGGCACCCGCCCGGCCACTTCTCCTTCGCCAGCACACATCCGGGGAAAACGCCGTTCGATGTGCTGGGCGACCAAACACTGTGGCCCGACCACGGCATCGCCGGCACCCCCAACGCCGCAATTCATGCCGCCATCGACCAGGCCCGAATCGAGGTCGTCATCCGTAAGGGCTTCCGTCCGCACCTCGACAGCTACTCTGCGTTTTTCGAGAACGACCGGACCACGGCCACCGGCCTGGACGGGTGGCTGCGGCAGCGGGGATTCCGGCGGATTTTCCTCACCGGCCTCGCCACCGATTTCTGCGTCGGCTGGTCGGCCGAGGACGCGCTGCGGCTCGGTTACGATATCGCCATCATCGAGGACGCCTGCCGCGGCATCGGCATTCCGACGCTGGCGGGGCGAACCACCATCGACGATATGCGCGACAAGCTGGCTGCGTTGGGCTGCCGGTTTATCGCCAGCGGGGACCTTGCCGCTTAGGCCCCGCCCGCCGATAAACACTGGCAAGCGCGAAGGAGTCCCCGATGAAAATGAAAGCCGCAGTGCTGCGAGAACAGTCGGCTAAGAGAGAACCGATCTACCACGACAGCGGCCTGATTCTGCGACCGAACGGCTGAAATGGCGCATTTCCTCGTCACCGGCGGGGCCGGCTTCATCGGCTCCCACCTCTGCGACGCGCTGGTGGCACGCGGCGACCGGGTCAGGGTGCTCGACGACCTGTCCACCGGGCACCTGACCAACCTCCCGCCCGGCGTGGACTTCCAGAAGGGCGACATCGCCGATCCCGAAACCGCGCAGGCGGCGATGGATGGCATGGACGGCTGTTTCCACCTCGCCGCCATCGCCTCGGTCGAACGCGGCGTCACCGACTGGACCGGCACCCATCGCGTCAACCTGGGCGGCACGATCGCCCTGTTCGACGCCATCCGCCGTTCGCACAACAAAATCCCGATGGTCTATGCGTCGTCGGCCGCCGTCTACGGCGATTGCCAAACCAATCCGATCCACGAGGATTGCGAACGCGCGCCGCTGTCCGCCTATGGCGCCGACAAGCTGGGCTGCGAACTGCATGCAAAGGTCGCAAGCCACGTGCACGGCATCCCCACCGTCGGCCTGCGCTTCTTCAACGTGTATGGCCCACGGCAGGATCCGCGTTCCCCCTATTCCGGCGTGATTTCGATTTTCTGCGAACGGATCGCCCGCGGCGCCCCCATCGCCATCTACGGCGACGGCGCGCAGACCAGGGATTTCGTGCACGTTTCCGACGTGGTCGCCGCGCTCTTGGCCGGTATGGCGCTGGGTGCCCCCGGCGCGTCCGTTTTCAACGTCTGCACGGGGATTGCGACATCGGTGCTCGATCTCGCGCATACGATCGCGAGCTTGGTCGGAAGCCGGCTCGATCACAGTTTCCAGCCCCCGCGTTCGGGCGAAATCCGGCACTCGCTCGGGGATCCAACCCGCCTTCGTGCCAGGTTGAACGCCAACGATCCCACACCCTTGCGTGCCGGGCTCAAGGAAGTGTTGGGGTGGATGGCCATGGGTCGATGACCGCCGCCTTGGAACTGTTGAAATCGCTCGCCGTTAATTTGCTGATCCCGCCATTCGGATTCGCGACCCTGGCGGCGTTATCCCTGCTGCTGCCGGTGCGCAACCGGTTGCGCGGCTTCCTGTTGGGCACCACGATCGTCGGTCTGATCGCGCTCGGTATGCCGATCGTCGCCGATACCCTGCTGCAATGGCTAGAGGTCCGCTTGCCATCGCCAACGACGGGTTCACCGGTGCCGAGGGCCATCGTCGTGCTCGGGGCCGAAGTGCGACACACCACCGAGACGCCCTCGGTCGTCGTTGGCCCGCTGTCGCTGGAGCGGCTCGCCGCCGCGGCACGGCTGCAACGGAAAACCGGGCTGCCGGTACTGGTCTCCGGCGGCACGTTGCAAACGGACACGCCGCCCATTGCCGACGTTATGGCGGAAAGTATGCGCGACGACTTCCGTGTCCCGGTGCAGTGGCGCGAGAAGCATTCCCTTACGACGTGGGAGAATGCGCGTTTCAGTGCCGATATTCTGAAAAAGGAAGGAATCACCTCAGTCTACGTCGTCACCCATGCCTGGCACATGCGGCGGGCGCTGCTCGCGTTTCGGGGCACCGGCCTGATCGTTACCCCGGCACCGACGCCACCCGACCGGAAGGATGGGCCGATCCTCGACGATTTCGTCCCACGCGTCTCGACCTGGAAAGTCAGCTATTTCGCGCTGCACGAATGGATCGGCTATGTGTGGTATACACTCCGCTGACATCCAGGCGTATTCATCGCTGGATGCGTTGCCGGACGACGTTTCGCCGCTCCTGGCCGCGGCGGACTCGCTTTTCGGCAAGCGAGGCTGGTGGCAGACAGTCATAACCCATGCGATGCCGGACGGCGCCGAACCTTGTTTCGTCGTCTGTCGGATCGACGGCACGGTGGCGGGCTTGTTCCCAATGCAGAAGCTGGCAACGGGCGCTGTTGGTAGCCTCACAACGCCCTATAGCTGCCTCTACACGCCGCTGATCGCCCCGGGAGCCGACGCGCCAGCCGTTTTTGCAGCGTTTGGCCGGTTCTGTCGGCCGCACGCCGTCGTCCGCCTCGACGGGTTGCCGGTGGACTGGCAGTATTGGGATGCGCTGACCGTGGGACTTCGAGCGGCAGGTCTCATTCAGCGTCGCTTCGATCATTTCGGCAATTGGCACGAGGATGTCGCGGGGCTCGATTGGACTGCTTACCTCGCCCGTCGTCCTGGTGCGTTACGCGAAACGATACGCCGCCGCTTGCGGCGGGCCGAACGGCTGATCGATGCGGAATTTGCCGTGGCAGGCGATGCCGAAGGGCTCGACGTTCGCATCGCCGCGTTCGAGGACGTCTACGCCCGAAGCTGGAAGAAACCAGAACCGTTTCCAACCTTCAACGCAGCGCTGATGCGAACCGCCGCGGCGCTCGGAATTTTGCGCACCGGGCTTTGGTCCATCGACCGGCACCCGGTCGCGGCGCAGTTCTGGATCGTGGAACACGGCCACGCGACGGTGCTGAAACTCGCGCACGATGAAGCGTTCAAAGCCCACTCCCCCGGCACCGTGCTGACAGCGCACATGCTGCGGCATTTGTTGGACCGCGAAAAGGTGGATGACATCGATTTCGGACGGGGCGACGACCCGTACAAGCAGGACTGGGTTGGCGAGCGCCGCCAGCGCGTCGGGCTGATCATTCTGTCCCCATGGCGCATCCGCGGGGTATTGGCGTTGGCGCGCCACGACTCCGGACAATTGTATCGACGGTGGCGATCAAACCGTACGGCGTAGAACCGCGCGCCGGATTATCCGGAATCCCATGAATGCAAGCCCGACCGGTACCAGCACCGCCGCGGCGACCAGCCCATAGTTGGTATAGTTATCGCCATCGCCCATCTCGATTGCTTCGGTGTCTAACAACGATCTTGCGCCACTGCCCGGTCCGGCCAGTTCACCCCGAACAAGGATTGGGATCGTAAGCCGGTCGACACCGGCGCCGATCCCGCCGGGCGTCGCCGCGGCAATCGCAAACGTATCGACTGGTATGGTGTCGACCGTTTCAGGCGCCAGCGGACGAAGGGCGCTCACGGTACTGATAACGGCCGGTGGGATCCCCCCGTTCCGGCCGCCATCCCGGCGATCCATCGGTTCGCGGTGTGCGGCTCCACCGCCGGGCGCGGCGATCGTGGCGGACAACATCGCGCTGTCTGACGGCCGTGTCGTAAGCAGGAGGTCCGGCTCCGGCCGCTGTCCGACCGGGCGGTATGTGTATCCCAGCGTCGAGGAGGCCGCCGCCCCCGCACCAAGCGTCGTTGGCCTCAAACGCGCGGTCGAGAAACCGATCGTGGTCGCCGGGCCGGCGTCCAATTGATACTCCAGCCCCTTGCTCGCGGCGGGGCGGCCGGGGAGGGGAGAAATCGCCACGGTCGGCGTTGCCGAACCCGTCGCACTGATGATGGAGGCCTCGCGGGCCGCCCGCTCCCGGTCCGCATCGCCAACCGGCGACCGGACACCGATGAAAACCGAATGGGCGGGACTGTCCCGGAACGGCTCGCGCGCGATGAGTTCCATGCGATCCAGCGGCGCCAACGCCGAAGCCACGGTCACGCTGGGTCGATACATGTAGTTGTAGGACTGTTCTGGCGTCCCATTGACGACGATATCGCTCGTTGGCACCGAGAAGACGCCAGCGTCCTCGGCGCCGATTGTGCCTTTGAGATTACTGACATTGCCCGGATTGCGCCGGCTGGGATTTGCGACCGACCCGACAAGTCCGGCATCGCCTCTGACCGGTACAGCGGCGCGATAGGTAAACGTCGCGCTCGGCGTTGACGCGCTGGGATCGGTGATCGTGGGGCGGCGGGATACCCCCGTTTCCACGGCGACGATGCCGCCGAACGCGGGGGCAGTGGGCGTACCGAGCGACAGGCTGTCCCGGATGACGTCGGTTCGATCCACGGTTCCCGAGAGCATCGAGTCTGTGATCGCAGCAATCGGCGCGGCCGTGCTTCGCCCGCTGCCGAGCATCAGGAGCGCGATGGTCGAGGTCGTGGAGACCAACCAACGCTTCATGTTCCGCCGCCCAGGGCGTCCCGCACGTGCGCCGCGCGAGCCCTCATTCGCAGCGCCAACAGGCGCGGTGACCACCAAGGCCCGGCTATCTCCCAATGCATGGTATCGTGCCCGTCCGCGAGGCTGCGCTTATAGCGGTCGTCGCCCGCCAGAAAATTGTAAACCGCCATACCGTCCCTCGCACAAGCCTCGATCGCTATGCGATGGCAGGTCAATCCGGGTTTGAGGCGCGGGGTAGCCGGATCGTAAGCGAAGCCGCTCTGATAGGCGAGGACGTGCCCGCGATAGCGGAAGTTGTAGAGTATCCCGATCGTCCGTTCTCCAGCCGTCACGCGCCACAGGTCGGTTTCGCCGCGTGGCATTCCGCGACGGATCAGTTCGTGGTGGAAGCGGCCGAAGAATGGATCGGCGAAGCTGCCGGGCTTGCCACGGGCATTCCAGGTTGCCCGATGCATCCCGGCCATCGTGTCGAGCCAGTCGTGCGGTGTGGTTTCATCCTCGGCGCACGATGCCACGAGCGACCCGAACGCCGCGCATGCGCGGTCCGAGCGTCGGATTTGCTGACGGGTATTGGCGCTGCGACGGCTGAACCATCCGGCGTCGGTTCGGGCAAAGGGCGCCAATCGCGTCTGAGCCGACAGCCCGGAGAACGAGTCGGTCATCCCGCTCAGGACCAGATCGTAGCCCGAGGCCGCCGTCCGCAGGATCGCGTCGCGAACGTCGGACCGGCCGCGGGCGACCACCGGTCCATTGTACTCGACCGCCAGCCGATCCAGGTTTGGTATGCCCGTTTCGCTGAGAAACAGCCTGTCGCGAACGACGCTCCGGCGGCGGTTGAAGAGGGCGAGGCCAACGATTTCACCGGCGTCCCGCGCCTCGGCCAGGATGGGATCGGGAAAGCGTTCTTCGGGAAGGCAGCCGATCCAGGTCCAGCTTTGGAAGAACGAGAGATCGGATTTTTCCTCCAAGCCTCGCCAGCGTGCGCCCAGGGCGGCGAAGTCGCGGACCTCCGACAGACTGACCTCCGTCAACGCGTGTCCCCCGTCCACAGTGCCCGGTAGCGTTCGAACATTGCTGCCTGGGCGAAGTCGCGTTGCGCTTTTGCCAGGTTGGCGGCGCCGATGGCCGCGCGCCGCCCGGAATCGGGCAGCAGCGTCATCAGTGCGTCGGCCATGGCGCGAGCGTCCAGCGGCGTTACGAATGGGTCGTTGTCTGGCGCCAGCATGCCACGGACGTCGCCGACATCGGTGGCTGCAACCGGCAGGCCGCTCGCCATTGCTTCGATCACCGACAACGGCATCTGTTCGGTGTCCGACGACAGCGCGAAAAGGTCGAACCCGGCGTAAAGGGCAGGCGTGTCGTCGCGATGCCCGGTGAACGTCACGCGATCGGCCACACCCAGCGACGATGCAAGCGCCGTGAGGGCCGGCCGCTCCGGCCCATCCCCCACGATCGTCAGTCGTGCCGGCGTTTCCTTGACCGCCAGGGCAAAGGCTTGCAGGAGCCGAACCAGGTTCTTTTCCGTCCGCAACGCCGCCACCGTACCAATCACCGGCACACCGGCGTGCGGGGGCCGCGCGCCGGCGGCAAACCGGTCGAGGTCGATGCCGTTGGGCACGTAAAGCACCCGCTTCGGATTGAGCTTCCACAACGCCGTCGCGATACGCACCAGATTGCGCGATGGCAGCACAACCTGGCTGCGGGCGAGGACGAGGCGGCGGGTCCAGATTCGGCGGGGAAGTTGGGTCTCTCGTTCCTCCGAACCGAAGCCATCCTCGATATGGATGTGGCGGGTAAGGGGCGGGATATTCGCCATCGCGAACTCGATCGCACCCCAATTGCCGGTGACCAGCACATCGGGGCGCCATTGCCGCAGCAGCCGACGGAAACCGCGCGCATTGGCGAACATCGCACCCTTCGGCGCACCCACGATTGGAAACGTCACGTCCAGATCTGGGCGGAGCCGGTCCCGGCAGCCTAAATCGCCATCCAGGGAAACCACGATATGACGGAAGGCCGGTCCGAAGCGATTCGCGACGGCGGCGAACCGTACTTGCGCACCACCCACCGCGAACGTCGGGAAAACATGCACCACCAGCGGGGGAATCGATGCTGACATCTTGACGAACCGGGACCCCTCGGACGATGCCAGCGCCATGACCGACGACAGGACCATTACCCAAGGACATAGCGCAGTCGCTTTTGTCCTCGCAACGCTGCTGCTGCTCGCGGGTGCCTTGCCTGCTTGTGCGCGCATCATCCCGGTGGGCCCGCATCGGGGGTTAACTCTGCCCAGCCAGGCCGCCTTGGTCGCCCGAGACGGGGATACGATCACCATCGATACCGGCATCTACCGCGATTGCGCGGTCTGGCGCGCAGCACATCTGACGATCGAAGGACGTGGTCCGAACGTCGAAATCGCGGACATGACGTGCGCGGATCGCGGCATTTTCATCGTGACCGGCGCGAACACGACGATACGTAACCTCACCTTCTCCGGCGCGCATGGAGCAGGCCACAACGCTGCCGGCATTCTGGCATTGGCCGACAATCTGACGGTCGAAAATGCCCGGTTCGTGAACAACGAAAACGGCATATTGGTGGGGGGCGGGCCAGGCAGCCGGGTTCGTATCTCCGGCAGCACCTTCCTCGGCAATGGCTCCTGCGCGGGCGCCTGTGCCCATGGCGTCTACGCCGGCGAACCGATCGCGTTGTTGGAAGTCGTCTATTGCCGCTTCCTGAACACCAGGACCGCCCATCACGTGAAATCCCGCGCTCGGGAAACGATTGTGGCGAACAACGAGATCGCGGACGGCGACGACGGTACGTCCAGCTACCTGATCGACATCCCAAACGGCGGCGACGTGTCGATCATGCACAATGAGTTACAAAAAGGCCCCAAGAGCAGCAATCCCGCGGTGGCGATCTCCATTGGCGAGGAGGCCGGTCGCCATCCGACGTCTCGGCTGATCGTGCGCGACAATCGCTTCGTCAGTTCGCTGCCGGAGGCCACGATCTTCGTGCGCAACAGCACCCAGTTGCCGGTCACCCTGACCGGCAACGTATTGATGGGCAAAGTCGTTCCGCTGAACGGGCTGGGAGCGGTCGCGCCTCAGTAAGAGTCCGGCGGAATTACGTTTTGCGGCTTCGGCCCAAGCAATGCGGCGCGCATGGTTTCCGCCGATTTGGTGCGGATGTCGTCCCAGGCTTGCGGCGTGTAAAAAGCCGAGTGCGGCGTGATAATCAGCCGTCCGATCGTCCAATCTTCCCGCGCCCGATAGGCTCGGATTAGTTCTGGTACCGGCTCGACCGGCGGTTCGACCGGCACGACGTCGAGGCCGACACCGGCCAGATGGCCGGATTTCAGGTGTTTCGCCACCGCGTCGATATCCACGATCGGGCCGCGCGCGGTGTTCACCAGCACGGCGCCCTTGGGAAGCAACGACAACGTCCGGTCGTCGATCATGTTGCGCGTGTCGGGCGTCAGCGGCACATGGATCGATAGCGTGTCGGTTTGCTGGAGCAAGGCCTCCAGCGTGGGCGCGCGTTCGATGCCGAGGCCCAATTCCACCCCGCTCGGGAGCAGCGGATCGAAGAACACAACGCGGAAGCCAAAGGCTTTGGCACGCAATGCGACGGCGGTGGCGATGCGGCCCATGCCGACGATGCCGAAGGTTTGGACCGAGGACCGGCGCACCAGCGGGTCGTCGATATAGCGCCAGGCGGCGGGCGGGTCGGCACGCTGTGCCTCCAGATGAATCAACAGACCGCGGCGGAGTGCCAGGGCAAGGGACATGGCGTGGTCCGCGACCTCGGTCGTGCCGTAGTCCGGCACGTTCAAGACCACGATCTGGCGGCCGTTGGCGGCGACACGGTCGATGCTGTCGTAGCCCACACCCATGCGGCAGACGGCGCGCAGCTTGGGAAAGCGCTCGAAGTCCTTGGCGGTGACACGATGGCGCAGGGTCATCAGGCCATCGGCGGCGGCACAATCCGCGTCCGATAGATCGGCGACACCGTTGGTAACGGCCGGTGGAAAAATAACCCGGACGTCCGGGCCGTAGATCCGGCGTTCGACGCTGTCGTCGGGGTAGGAGCGGTCGGTGTAAAGGACGGTGAAGGTCATGGCGTTTCCCTGATTTCGCGTTGAGTCGATTGGCTCCGACACTAACTCAGACCGATCCCGGCAGTCGGCGGCTCATGATCGCTCGTCCGTTTGTAATGCGACATGGTACCGCATTTTTGTACACGCGACGATGTCAATCGTGAGCGGCCGGGATTCCGATCAGTAGATCCGCCAGCGCGGTCATGTCGCGGACGATAACATCCGGCTGATACGGCCATGCCGAGAAGGGGCGCTGGCGGCGGTCGATGAA
>JANXTL010000242.1 GCA_025352375.1 Acetobacteraceae bacterium
CCACCGAGTTCCCGCGCCGGCGCAAGCGCTTTAGCGTGACTTCGTTGTCGTCGACCAAGGCCACGACGATCTGGCCGGTTTCCGCGACTTCGCCTTTGCGGATCAGGACCGTATCGCCATCGAAAATACCGGCCTCGATCATCGAATCGCCGGCGACTTCCAGCGCGTAGTGTTCGCCGCCGCCCAGCAGGGACATCGGCACGTCGACCATGACACCGCTGTCACGCAGCGCCTCGATCGGCAGACCGGCGGCGATGCGGCCATACATCGGCAACTGCACCGCGGCCGAGTCGGTCGCGGTCTGCACACCCGGCAGGCGGGACGAAAAATCGCCCTGGATGACATTCGGCGCGAAGGGATGCGGTGCGCTGTTATCGGGAACCGCGGGCCGCTGGTCCATATTGTCCGGCAGGCGCAGCACTTCCAGCGCGCGGGCGCGATGGTGGCGGCGGCCGAGGTAGCCACGTTCCTCCAACGCGGAGATCAGCCGGTGGATACCGGACTTCGATTTCAACGACAGCGCATCTTTCATTTCTTCGAAGCTCGGGGAGAACCCGGTGCGCTTCAGGTGTCTGTCGATATAAACGAGCAGTTCGTACTGCTTGCGTGTGAGCATGGGTTTTCCCCCCAAACGCGGTTCGGAACAAACCGGCAACCCGAGCGTTCTATGTTGGTTCCGAAGTTCACGTCAAGCACAACCTGTGGAAAACCTCCACAACCGCCTCAGATGCCGAGCGAATCCAGCCGGATGATGGGGACCTCGGCCCCGGCTTCGAGGGCCGGAGCATGAGGCGGGCGCAGCACCAGCGCGTCGGCCTGGGCAAGACGGCGCAGCATGGCCGAGTCCTGAATGGCAAATGGCGTAACCACCAAACGCCCATCCGCTCCGGCTTCGATGGTCGACCGCAAGTGGTCGGCCCGCCGGTCGTTCTGCTTCACCGGCACACCCAGAATGCCGGTGGTGGTCGGCGGCGGGACGGCCGGCAAGCCGCACAGGCGCGCCAGCGCCGGCACCAGGAACAGAACGGAACACACCATTGCCGACACCGGATTGCCGGGCAGTCCGAGCACCGGAAGGCCCCCCATCTGACCGAACAACAGAGGCTTACCGGGACGCATGGCGATTTGCCAGAAATCGACGACCAATCCTCGGGTTTGCAATCCGGCGATCACCAGGTCGTGGTCCCCGACCGAGGCCCCGCCGGTGGTCACCAGCATATCCATGCCGACGATGGCATCGGCGACCGCCGCGACCGCTTCTTTGGTGTCTGCGGCGATGGGCAACACGATCGGCTCCCCCCCAGCAGCGCGCACGAGGGCGGCCAGGGCGTGGGAATTGGAGCTGACGATCCCGCCTGTGGGAATCGGTTCGCCGGGCATCGCAATCTCATCGCCGGTGGCCAGAATGCCGATGCGCGGGCGGCGATGAACGTTCAGCCAAGGGTGGTTCGCCGCAGCGGCGAGGCCCACGTCGCGAGCGGTCAACTTCCGGCCCGCTGGGATCACCGCGTCGCCGGTGGCGAAATCCTGTCCGGCGCGGCGAATATGGCGGCCGGCGGCGACAACCTCATTGACCGTCACGGTCTCGCCATCGCGGCTTGCGTCTTCCTGCAACAAAATCGCGTCGGCGCCGGCGGGCACGACGCTGCCGGTAAACAGACGCACGATCTGTCCGGGACCGACGGTGCCCGCGAACGGATGCCCGGCCGGGGCCGCACCGATCAAATACAGCACCGCGCCCAGCCCGCCGTCGGCGGCACGCAGGGCGTAGCCATCCATCGCCGACACGTCGGCCGGCGGTTGGGTCAAGCGCGCCGTCACCGGGGCAGCGGTCACACGGTTCCAAGCGCTTGCCAGCGCTACGACCTCAGCCGGGGTGGGCCGCAGGCCGCTCAGGATGCGGTCGCGCGCTTGTTCGACGCTGATCATGGCGGGTTGGGTCATGCCTGCGAGAACTCCCCCGACTTGCCGCCGGCTTTGTGCACCACGCGGATCGCCTCGATTCGCATGCCGCGATCGACCGCCTTGCACATGTCATAGACCGTCAACGCGGCGATGGAGGCTGCCGTGAGCGCCTCCATCTCCACCCCGGTTTGGCCCGTGGTGCGGACGGTTGCTTCGATCTCGACCGCACTGGCGGCCGTATTGGGGGTCAATTCGATCGTCACCGCCGTAATCGGCAGCGGATGGCACAGCGGGATCAGGTCCGATGTCCGTTTCGCCCCCATGATGCCGGCGAGCCGAGCGACACCGAGCACGTCGCCTTTTTTGGCACTGCCAGCGACAATCATCGCCAGGGTTTCGGGCTGCATCGCGACGCGTGCTTTGGCGGTGGCGGTGCGGTCAGTCGCCGGTTTGGCGGAAACATCGACCATCACGGCATTGCCGGTGGCATCGAAATGCGTGAACCCGCTCATCCCAGCAGGGCCTTGGTGGCGGCGGTCACGTCGTCCTGGCGCATCAGGCTCTCACCCACCAAATAGGCACCCGCCCCGACCGCTGCGAGCCGCTTGAGATCGGCGGTATCGCGAATACCGCTTTCCGCGACCAGGAACCGGTCCGGCGGAACCAGCGCCGCGAGCGTTTCCGTCGTCGCAAGGTCGGTTTTCAACGTCTTGAGATTGCGGTTGTTTATGCCGATTAAGGAGGTCTCTAGACCCAATGCCCGCTCCAGCTCGCGCTCGTCGTGGACTTCGACCAGCACATCCAGATCCAGACCGCGTGCCAGCGCTTCCAGGTCACGCGCCTGGCTGTCCGACAGGGCCGCCATGATCAGCAGGATGCAGTCGGCGCCCATCGCCCGGCTTTCGTAAATCTGCCAGGCGTCGAGCATAAAGTCCTTGCGCAGCACCGGCAGATCCACCGCCGCGCGGGCGGCGATCAAATCCGCGGTCGTGCCCTGGAAATAGGCCAGATCGGTCAGCACCGACAGGCACGCCGCCCCGCCCGCCTTGTAGGCGCGCGCCAAAGACGCCGGATCGAAATCTGGCCGGATCAACCCGCCGGAGGGAGACGCCTTCTTGATCTCCGTAATCAACCCGAACCGCCCCGAGGCCGCGGCGGCCTTCAGCGCTCGGCCGAAGCCGCGCGGACCATCGCCGCTGGCGGCGATTTCCGCGCGCAGCACGTCGATGCCGCGCAGCGCCTTGCGGCGGGCCACTTCCTCACGTGTGTCGGCGCAGATCCGCGCCAGCACGTCCGGTGTGGCGTTCGCGTCGTTGGGCATGGTGTCTCCCGGTGTTAGGGCGCGCTGGCACGCCGCAGGGTCTCCAACGCATTCAAAGCCGCACCAGACGCAATGGCGCCGGCGGCCTGCGCTACGCCATCCCTGAGATTGGTGGCCCTGCCGGCGACAATCAGTGCGGCGGCGGTGTTGAATAGCACGGTGTCGCGATAGGCGCTTGGTTCGCCCTTCAGCATCGCGAGCAGCGCCGCGGCATTGTGGTCGGCATCGCCGCCCTTGATCGCCTCGATGGGCGCACGCGGCAGACCGGCGTCCTCCGGCGTGACCTTGAAGTCGTGGACAATGCCGTTGGCAAGCGCGCTGACGTGGTTGTCCCCGGCGACGGTTAACTCATCCAGGCCCATCCCATGCACGACCCAGGCCGCTTCATGCCCAAGCGCTTGCAGCGTTTCCGCCATCGGCCGCGTCCATTCCGGGGCAAACACACCGGTCAACTGGCGCCGCACCCGTGCGGGGTTCGCGAGGGGGCCGAGCAGATTGAAGATGGTGCGGGTGGCGAGCTCGACGCGGGGGCCGGCGGCGTGGCGCATCGACGGATGGTGCCGCGGTGCGAACAGGAAGACGCAGCCGGCGGATTTCAGGATCGACGCGAGCTTTTCCATCGGCGCATCGACGTTGACCCCAAGCGCCGTCAGCACATCGGCGCCGCCCGTGCGGGAACTCAGCGCTCGGTTTCCGTGCTTGGCGACCGGTATCCCGCAAGCCGCGACCACGAACGTTGCGGCAGAGGACACATTCAGCGTGCCGGCCCCGTCGCCGCCGGTGCCGCAAACGTCGATTGCTCCGTCCGGCGCTTCGATCGCTGTCATACGGGCACGCATGGCGCGCACAGCGCCGGTGATCTCGGGCACGGTTTCGCCGCGCACACGCATCGCCATCAGCAAGGCGCCGATCTGTGCCGGGGTGGCTTCGCCGGACATAATGACGTCGAAGGCAGCTTCGGCGTCGGCCTCGGTCAGTTTTTCACCCGTCGCAAGACGCGCCAGGAAAGGTTTGAGATTGTTGGGCATTTACGCCGCCTGTGCGGGCGCGTTGGTGCCGCGGGCAATCGCCAGAAAATTGGCGAGGATTTCGTGGCCGTGCTCGCTGGCGATGCTCTCGGGATGGAACTGGACCCCGTAGATGGGCAGCGTGCGATGGTGCAGGGCCATGACGATGCCGTCCGCCGTCCAGGCGGTGGACACCAGCACGTCCGGCATGGTGTCGCGGTCGACGATCAGGCTGTGGTAGCGCGTGGCGGTGAAGGGCGACGGCAGCCCGGCGAGGATATCGGTGCCTGTGTGGGTAATGGCACTGGTCTTGCCGTGCATCGGTTCGGGCGCGCGGATCACGTCGCCGCCGAACGCCTGGCCGATGGACTGGTGCCCGAGGCACACGCCCAGGATGGGGATTCGCCCGGCCGCGGCCGCGATCAGATCGAGGCAAATGCCCGCTTCATTGGGCGTGCATGGGCCGGGCGACAGCACGATAGCCTCGGGCTGGAGGGCGAGGGCTTGCTCCACGCTCAGCTTGTCGTTCCGCCACACCTCGCATTGGGCGCCGACGTCGCCCAGGAAGTGATAGAGGTTGAAGGTAAAGCTGTCGTAGTTGTCGATGAGGAGGATCATGGCGGCGCATCCTTGCTCCGGCGGCGCGGCGGGGTCAAGAAAGGCCTGGATTTTCGCTCGGAGCACCGCCCGGGCATTGCGATCGCTGACATGGTCAACTGAATTCGGCAAGATCGGAGCCCAGCCTTGATCTTCCCCGCCCCGGCAGCAATCCTTCCGGGCATGCGACTCGCCCCACTCTCCCCATGAAAGTCATCGGCCTCACCGGCGGCATCGGCATGGGCAAATCCACCGCCGCCGGCGCCTTCAAGCGCGCGCGCATCCCGGTGTTCGACGCCGATGCCTGCGTGCACCGGATGCAATCCCCCGGCGGGCGTGCCCTCAAGCCGATCGAGGCCACCTTCCCAGGCACGGTAAAAAACGGCGCCCTCGACCGCGCCGCCCTGCGCGCCGCCGTTCTGGGCAACCGCGAAGCGCTGACAAAACTAGAGAAAATCCTCCACCCCATGGTGCGGGAGGAAGAAAAATCCTTCCTCGCGCGCGCCCGTCGCGCGGCCAAGCCCGCCGCCGTGTTGGACATCCCGCTGCTGTTCGAGACCGGCGGGCGCAAGCTGAGCTTTTCCATCGCCGTATCCGCCCCCAAAGCGGTGCAAATCCATCGCGTCCGCATGCGCCGCAAAATGTCCCAGCAGGACATCGAGAACGTCATCGCCCGGCAAATGCCGGACGCCGAGAAACGCCGTCGCGCGGACATCGTTATCCGCACCGGCCTGTCCCGCTATGAAACACAGCGGCAACTGCGCCGCATTATCCGAGGCCTCCGCCCATGATCCGTTCGGTGCTGTTCGACACGGAGACCACAGGCCTCGATCCACTGACCGGGGATCGGGTGATCGAGATCGCGGCGCTGGAGCTGATCAACGATCTTCCGACTGGCTTGCACTTCCATGCGCTGATCGACCCGCAACGGGACATTCCGTCGGACGCCACCCGCATCCACGGCATCGCCAACGCGCATATCGCCGGAAAGCCACTATTCGATTCCGTCGCCGCCGAGTTGCTGGCGTTCTTCGGCGAGGGCAAGCTGATCGCGCACAACGCCCCGTTCGACTTCGGCTTCCTGAACGCGGAATTCGCTCGGCTCGGCCTGCCATCGCTGCCGCGGGCGCGGATGGTCGACACCCTGATCCTGGCCAAGCAGCGATTCCCCGGCATGCCCAATAGCCTGGATGCGCTGTGCCGCCGTTTCAACATCGATCTTTCAGCGCGCACCACGCATAACGCTTTGCTGGACTGCAAGCTGCTGGCTGACGTCTACGTGGAACTCACGGGGGGAAGGCAGCGCGGCCTGTCCCTGGCGGCGGATCGTGGCCGATCCAATGTCGCGGTCTACACCCACACGGCGAACCGCACCCCGCGTCTGTTCCAGCCGACCGAGGCCGAACTGACAGCGCACGAGGCGTTCGTCCGGCTACTGAAGGACCCGATCTGGCGAACCGAGTAACCGGCGGCCCGCCTCTCGCGGCATCAGGCAGTCGCGATCGCTTCCGGCTGGCCGGTGGCAGCGCGGCGGGACTGCCACAGCGCCACGAAGTCGATCGGCTGCAACAGCACCGGCGGGAAGCCGCCGTCGCGCGTTACGTCGGACAGGATATTGCGGGCGAAGGGGAACAATATGCGGGGGCATTCCACCAGCAGCACCGGCTCCACCGCGTTATCGGGCAGGCCGTTCAGGGTGAACACGCCGGCATAGGTCAGTTCGGCGACGAACACGGGCAACGGTGCGGTTCCGCCGTTGGTTGTGGCGGCCGGGTCGGTTGCCTCGGCGCGGACCACCAGCGATACCTCGTACACGTTCTGGCCGTCCTGCACCCGGCGGGCCTGCACATCCAGATTGATGGCGACAGACGGCTGCGCGCGCAGCGTGGTGAAAATCTGCGGGGCGCCCGGGACTTCGAACGAAAGGTCCTTCACGTACTGGATATTGACAACCAGCGGCGGGACCGCCGGGGCGGCTTGGTTGGTTTCGGACATCGTGCTCTCCGTATCTGAATGGCGGGGCGGGTTAGCACGCCCGCCCGCCGGTCGCTAGGACCGCCAGATGATTTCGGCCGGTGCCGGTTCGGTGGGGTCGCAGCGCAGCCATTGGCCGTTGATCGCGTTCTGCCCGGTCATGCACAGAATGAAGCCCCAATGGCTGACGACCAGCGTTTCCGACCAGTCCGGGCGCACCGCCATCTCGGCCCGAAACGCGGCTGCCCGCGCGATCACGGAGTCCGCGGGTTCGTCGTCCGACGGCCACCAAACTTCGTCGATGTTGGAAAAATCGTGATCGGGCCATCGTTCCCGCAATTCCGACCGGGGTGTGCCGATGTCGCAGGCATAGCCATACCGTTCCCGCACCACGGGATGCACGAACACCGGCACGTCCAACAGCCGAGCAACCGGTTCGGCGGTTTGCAGGGCGCGGGAATAGGGGGAGACGACGATCCGGGCAATGCGCTCGCCCCACAAAGACCGAGCGGCCCGCTCGGCTTGGATATGGCCGTATTCGGTCAGACGCGGGTCGGCGATGCCGGGGTCGCGCCGGGTCGCGGCGATGTGAACGTTAAACTCGCTCTGGCCGTGGCGCAGCAGGATCACGCGGCCGTTCCCCCGGTTTTGTTTGTCATATCGGCGATGCCACCCTATGTCTTGCGCCACAAGGAGAATCAACATGGGTGCCACGGGCAGCTTTCCCATCGATCTGGTGCTGTTGGGGATGGTCGCCGCCTTCCTGGTGCTGCGCCTGCGCGGCATCCTGGGCAAGCGCACAGGGTTTGAGCGCCCGCCAATGCCGCAACAGCCCCCGGCAGTCCCGCCCGTCCCAGGCCACGGCCCCATCGTCGAGGGGCGGGCGGAGGCAGTGCCTTCGCCAAGCGGGGTCGCCGTAATCCCCGATCCAGCCACCCAGGCGGGCCAAGCCCTGGCAGCGATGCGCGGCATCGATCGCAGCTTCGAACCTGCCGGCTTCCTCGCCGGCGCCGAAAAAGCCTTCCGCATGATCGTCGCAAGCTTCGCCGCCGGCGACCGCCCGACGTTACGCCGCCTGCTCGCCGACGAAACCTATGGCGCGTTCGAGCATGCGATCGCCGCCCGCGAAGCCGCCAGCCATACCCAGGTCAGCGAGGTCAAAAGTATCGAGACCATGACGATCGAGGCTGCGGAGCTGCGCGGGAGCGTGGCCGACGTAAGCATTCGCATCGTGTCCGATCAGGTCAGCCTCACCCGAGACGCCAACGGCCTGGTCGTGGGGGGCGCCGAGGCGGTGACCGAGATCACCGACCTCTGGACGTTCGAACGCGATTTGCGCCAGTCCGATCCGACATGGCGGCTTGTCGCGGCACGCAGCGCCTAGAGCGTGATCGCCTGAGGTTGACTTCAACCTCGGGCGTGAATCACCCTCTCAAACAAAGGCTTAGACCATGATCCAACGCCGAGATCGCATGCAACCTCAAACGATCATGGTCTAAGATGCCCGGGACGAAGCCTCGCGTCGCGCTGTTCGTAACGTGCCTCGTAGACCTGCACCGCCCGACGGTGGGGTTCGCCGCGATCAAACTGCTGGAGGATGCCGGTTGCCGCGTCGAAGTCCCCCGGGCGCAGACGTGTTGCGGCCAGCCCGCCTATAACTCGGGCGACCGGCGCACCGCGCGCGATCTGTCCCAAGGGATTTTGGACGCGTTCGGGGGCTACGATTACGTCGTCGTGCCGTCGGGGTCGTGCGGCGGGATGATCAAGCACCATCTGCCGCATCTCTTCGACGACGACCCCAACCAGCGGGCGCGGGCGGATGCCCTCGCTGCGAAGACCTATGAGATCGTCAGCTTCCTGACCGACGTGCTGAAGGTGGACGCCCTGCCCGCCCTCCGAGTCGATGGTTCGGTTACCTATCACGACAGCTGCTCGGGGTTGCGCGAGCTTGGTATTAAGGAACAGCCACGCCGGCTGCTGGAATCCGTGGGCGCGACCGTCGTGGAGATGAAGGAACCGGAAATCTGCTGCGGCTTCGGCGGCACATTCTGCGTAAAATACCCCGAGATCTCGGTACGGATGGTATCGGACAAGACGGCCGATATTGCCTCCACCGGGGCTTCCACCGTGCTGGCAGGCGACCTTGGCTGCCTGCTGAACATCGCGGGGCGTTTGCAGCGAGAGGGTTCGCGGGTACACGCCCGGCATGTGATCGAGGTGCTGGCCGGCATGACCGACCAGGTCCCGCCGATTGGCGAACCCGGCCGCTGACATGCGCGCGATCCGCTGTAACGAATGGAAGCCATTCCGCGAATTGGAAGTGGAGGACATCCCCTCCCCCGTTTTAGGAGCAGGCCAGGTCCGGATCGGGGTGCATTACGCCGGCGTGTCCTTCGCCACCGACCTGGTGACGCGCGGCCAATATCAACGCAAACCGCCACGGCCCTTTACACCCGGGACGGAAGTCGCCGGTGTTGTGCTGGAGGTCGCACCGGGCGTGAACAGTGTTGCCGTGGGAGACCGCGTCTGCGCCAGCGTCGACTGGGGCGGCCATGCCGAGGAAGCGGTGACCGATCCGGCAACGGTGTACCGTTTGCCTGACTCGTTTCCCTTCGACATCGCGCCGCAAATGCCGACCTCCTACGGCACGTCCCATGCCGCGCTGTCCTGGCGGGCTGGGCTGAAACCCGGCGAAACGCTGCTCGTGCACGGTTCCGCCGGCGCTGTCGGCCTCGCGGCGGTCGAACTTGGCAAGGCCATGGGTGCTCGGGTTATCGCCACGGCCTCCACGCCGGAGAAGCTGGCGGTCGCGCGGGCGCATGGGGCGGATCGTACTGTATTGTTCCCAGGCGCTTCGGCGCTTGAGGAAATCCGCGCTTTGGCACCCAACGGGGTGGATGTCGTTTACGACCCGATCGGCGGCGACGGGTTCGATCTGGCGCTGCGCTGCACCGGCAACGAGGGCCGCATCCTGGTCATCGGCTTCGCCGCCGGGCGCATCCAGCAAATTCCGGCCAATATTCTGCTGGTGAAGAACGTCGCCGTGATGGGCTTCAATTACGGGCTCTACGTGGGCTGGGGCCTGAAGGACGAGCGCCATATCCACGAACCTCGCGTGCGGGCGTCGATCGAGGCGATGTTCGCGCTGTACGAAGCTGGAAAGCTGCACCCCACGACATCGCATATTTTCGCACTCGACGATTTCCGCGACGCGATGGCGGCGGTGCAGGAACGGCGGGGCATCGGGAAGGTGCTGCTGCGGATGCCGCGGGCGAGCTCTTAGTTTTTCTCCGTGGCTCTGTGGCTCTGTGCTAATGCTGAACGGCGGAAAGACCGTTTAGATTTAGCACAGAGCCACTGAACCGCGGAGACGCTCGGGAGAATCGGTATGCTTCATTGCACGAACTGCGGGACGGAACTTCCCGCCAATGCGATGCTCTGCCCCAAATGCGGCACCGCCGTGGGTGCGTCACCCCCCCCTGACCGAGGCACGAGCCATTCAGATTTTTATCGGTGACAAGCACGACTATTTTGCCGGGAAATGGGCTGCAATGTCAGCGGCGGGAAAGCAAACATCGTGGAATTGGCCGGAAGATGGCGCCGTAGGGTTTAGAACTCGTTCGCTAGGTCCTCGTGGATGGCAATTCCGCAAGTTTCCTCACGAAGAACACGAAGTAAGATCAATCCACGAAGCACCGCGAAGGCGCGAACCCGGTCGTTCCTGCCCCTGGTCGCGTGGGCCATAGGCTTTGGCGACACCACCTCCACTTCGCGAAACTTCGTGGCTTTACCTTACTTCGTGTTCTTCGTGAGGAAACTCGCGGTATCGCACGCGGGACGCGCCGGCGCATCACGATGGGTCGGCGCGGCCACCCTACAAATCCGCGACCCGAATCCACGTCGCCACTCCAGCCGAAACCAGCACCCCCAACGCCACCACCGGCAGGCCGGAAAACCCCAGCTCCCGCGTAACCCCCACCCAAATCGCCAGGCTCGCGATCCCCACCGCGATGCCGCCGATCAGGCTCGCCTTCCCGGTCTTGATCCGAACCCGAGGCCCGCTCATTCCGCCGCCGCCCGCACATGCCCAACCCGCACGTCGTCCACCGAATGCCGCACACGTTTCAAATCCGTCCGCACCGCGGACGTATCGTACCCGTTGAAGATATGTTTCAAAAGCGAACACCGCAAATCGGACGTCCCAAAGAACCAATCCGCGATCGGGTAGGTGAGATTGAAATTCCGCTCCATCATGATCGCGGGATTGTGGTGCGCGATGTGGTGGCGACGGATGGAGTTCACCAGCGGGATATGCCGGACGATCGAGTCATCCTTCACATGGCAGCAGAAGTGAAACGTCTCGTAATTCAGGTACAACCCGACGTTGGTGATCAACAGCAACCACCCCGCGTTCGCCAGCCCCAAAATCCCGAGCAAAAAAGCCGGCATCAGCGACATCGCCATGAACGCTACCAAAGCATACGGTGGGAAAAACACGATGCGAAAATCGCGGGTGTTGTCCACCGTCGGTTCCACATCGGTAAAGAACTGGTGGTGCGCCAACGTGTGCCGCTTGTAGATGCCCATGAACCCCATCACCGGCCGGTGCATGATATACCGATGGATCCACCACTCGAACGCGTTGGACACGCAAAAGGCCAAGGGGATCACCAGGAACTCGTACCACCGGGGTGCGGATATCTGCCGAGCGCAGTACCAGATGGCGGACCCGCCCAGCAGGAAGATCGTCGCCACATGCACCCAACCGACATAGGCCGGCGCGATGCGGTCGCGGAAATCGGCGCGAAACGCGGCCTGACGCCGCGACATGCTTTTCTCGGTCATGACGCCACGATAAGCCCGGAGTCCAGCCCGCGACAAGAGCCGCGAACCCTGCCATACCCGTGACCCACAGGAAGGAGACCGCCCATGTTGATCGTCGCAACCCCCGCCGGGATGAAGGACCATGTCGGCAAGCAGATCGGAACCAGCGACTGGCTTACCATCGACCAGGACCGCATTAACAAGTTTGCCGACGCGACCGGGGATCACCAGTGGATCCACGTCGACGTGGCCCGCGCCGCGAAAGACATGCCCGGCGGCAAGACGATCGCGCACGGCTTCCTGACGCTGTCGTTACTCGTTGTCATGATGGACGGCGTGTACAAGATCGAAAAAACCTCCCGCGGGATCAACTACGGCTCCAACAAGGTGCGCTTTACCTCGATGGTCCCCTCCGGTTCGCGCATCCGCCTGCACCAGACTCTGAAAGCACTGGAAGAGGTCGAAGGCGGCGTCCGCATGATCTTCGACTGCACGGTGGAGCTGGAGGGTTCGTCCCGCCCTGCCCTCGTCTCCGAGACCATCATCATGGCATTTGACTGATGACCAAGGAGGAACTCACCGCCTGGGCCCTGGCCAACGGCTGGCAGATGGTCGCGGGGATGCCCAGCCTGACCAAGCCCAAGTCGCCGAAGGAGGCGATCGTGCGGTTGGCGCTGAAGGCCACCGTGGTGAACCTCGAGGTCAAGAAGCCCGCCGGCAAATGGGAGAAGGTCGCCGGCCTGCCCTACGCGTCCGTGCTACCGGATGAGGAAGGCCTGCCCCTCGGCCTCGGTTTCGAGAACATCCCAGGCTTCCGGATGCTGATGCAGGAGAACAAGGACCGGCTGATGTTCGCGCGGATGACCGGGAAAGCCTAGACCATGATCGTTTGAGGTCGCACGCGATCTCGGCGTTAGATCATGGTCTAAGCCTTTGTTTGAGAGGGTGATTCACGCCCGAGGTTGAAGTCAACCTCAGGCGATCACGCTCTAGGCCGCCCCGACCGTCCACGCCCGCAAATCCTCGGCCGACCACCAGCTGACCACCAGATGCGGGGCCAGAGCGGCAATGCGCACCGCCTGCTCCGCCTCGCTTTCCACGAAATGGGTGCAGCCCAAGCGGGTCGCGGCTTCGGCCTTGTAACGGGAAACCGCACCGATCTCGGCCGGTACGTCGGCCGGGCGACAGACCAGCGAAATGTCGCCGAACCCATGCCGGTCCAGCCAATCCGCCGTCACCGCCCGGTCGCTCTCCGGCCGCCCGGTAATCACCACCGCTCGGTCCCGCGCGAAGGGGGGCAACGCGGGCAAGGGTTCCAACATGTGCCGCCTGCGCAGCGCGTCTTCCAGGTCCGTATCGTAGTGCGCACGCGGGATGTCGGGCAGGAACACCCCGTCCAAATCCAGCCCAAAGAACGGTTTTTCATGCACCCGATCGGCCGGCGTTCCGCCAACCCGGCGAGACCTGGCGGCGGGGGTGGCCTCCCCCCGTTCCCACGGGAAACGGAACAACTCCCGCATGGGGTGCGAGAAATCGGGCACGTACCGCGTGGTTTCGGGGTCGTGCACGATGGTCAGGGTGGCGCAGTCGTACCCGGCGCTCAGCACGAAGGACCGCACGGCCGCCACGGTCTCCCCGGTCGCGCTGCAATCGTCGACAACCAACACCCGCTGTCCCTCGGGTTGGGGCCCAATCCAGGCGACCTTGCCGGTCTTGCGGTCGTACCCCACCATAAACAGCCGCAGCGCCAACCCGCAGGACACCATCGTCCCCGGCACCAACCCACCGCGCGCGATGGCAACCACGGCGTCCGGCCCCCACGTTTCCACCCGTCCCAGCAACGCCGAGACCATACGCTCGGCCTGATCGTAACCGATGAAAACCGGCATCCGGTCGGTCGCCAACCCCTTCCAGGGCGCGCTCACTTCATACCCACCCGGTGGTTCACGAACTGCGTGGTGTAGGCCTTCGTCAGGTCCACGCCGGGCTTGTGGACGCCCACCGCCACCATCGATTCATAAAATGCTTTCCACCGCGCATCGGTCATCGCCCCGATGCCGAGCGTCTTGGTGTCGCCGGAGTCCACCGTTCCGCGCGCGATCATCGTCTTGCGCCCGAAATCGATCAATGCCGCTGGCATTTCCGGGTTGGCAGCGCGAATCAGCTTGTTCGCCGCGGCGGGGTCGCCATAAAGATAGGAATACCATCCCTCAATCGAGGCATCGACGAAACGTTTCACCAGTTCCGGCCGCGTATCCACCAGTTTCTGGCTGGTGGTTATGATATTGGCGTAACCAAGGTAACCCGCGTCCGGCAATGCCAGCACGGTCGGATCGAACCCGGCTTTTTCCCGGATCAGGAAAGGCTCGTTGCTGACATAGCCTTGCTGCACCGCGTTCTTGTCGGACAAAAACGGTGCGAGATTATACGTGTAAGGCCGGATCTGGCTGTCGTTGTAACCATACTTCGCCGCCAGGAAACGCCACCAGCCGTTGCGCGTGTCGGCACCGATCATGATCGGTTTTCCCCTGAGGGATTCGTACGTGTCGTTGCCCACACCGGGATGCGTCATCAGAATGGCCAGATCGCGCTGAAATATCGCCGCCACCGCGAGGAACGGCAATTTTTCCGCCGCGAACTCGATCGCCCGGCCACCGCCGAGGTTGAAATCCAGCCGTCCTGCCATCAACAGCTGCATGTGGTTGATCTGCGGCCCGCCCTCCTTGATGGTCACATCCAGGCCGTGCCTTGTGTAAATGCCGGTCGCCAACGCCTGATAGTAGCCGCCGTATTCGGCCTCGGCCTTCCAATCCAGGCCGAACACGATCTTATCCGCGGCGCGCGCCGGCAGGGCCGCGAGCAACATCGCCAGGACGACTAAATAGCGCATCGGTTAGAAACCCACCTGTAGCAACTGCCCCGAAACCGCGCGGGCGGCGTCGGACAGCAGGAATCCCATGACCTCGGCGATCGCCGCGGGCTTCACCCAGCGGGAGGCATCCGCACCCGGCATGTCGGCATGGTTTTGCGGCGTGTCGATGGTCGTGGGCAGCACGGCGTTCACCCGGATATTGTCGGTGCGCAGCTCATCCGCGAGGCTTTCGGTCAGGCGCATCACCGCGCTCTTGGTCGCTGAATATGCCGCCATTTCTCCACTGCCGCGCAGACCGGCGGCGCTGCCGATGCCGACCAAGGCGCCTCCCCCGGCCGCCCGGATCGCGGGCACGGCAGCGCGGTAGATATTCCAGGTGGTTTTGACGTTCAGGTTGAACATCGCATCCCACTGGTCCAGCCCGGCGTCCGCCAATTTGGCCATGGCAAACCCACCGACCGTGGTGCCGACCGCGTCTAGCCGCCCAGCGGAGGCCACGACATGCGCGACCAGGGCCGCCGTCGCGGCGGCATCGGTCAGGTCGTAAGTGGACAGCGCCAGATGGCCGCTTCCTGGCAACCCGGAGACCATTTTGTCCAGGCGCTCCTTGACCGTATCGACCGCCGCAACCCGAGCACCTTTGGACGCCAGATGCGCCGCCAGCGCGGAGCCGACGTTGCCGGCCGCGCCCGTGACAATGATGACCTTGCCAGTAAACATGTTTGTCTTCCTTTCAGCGCGGCAGGCGCCAGCCGACCTCGGCCGCGAAGCTGTCGAAAAATGATTCTTCATACGCGTGCTCTGGGTCCTGCCGCACCCGCCGGTCGATCTCTGCCGCATCCGGTCCGACCAGGATGCGCCAGCGATCGGCCTTTACGCCATCCAGGATGATCGTGGCGGCCTGCGCCGCGCTGGTCGGTGCGTCCTCGACAAAGCGTTGCGCCCGTTTGGCCACCACGGCCCTGATGTCGTCGTCCGACATCGCCGCGACATCCCGGCCCATCGAAATCAGCCTTGTGCGGGTCTGCGCGATTTGGGTGGCGTCCATCTCGTCCGCGTCGCTCCCCGCCTGCACCCGAAGCGAATTAGCGGGAATGCCGGTGCCGATATGCCCTGGCATGACCACGGACACCTTGATGTGCGGCGCGTTGATCCGAAGATCCGTGATCAGCGCCTCCGAGAATCCCTTCACCGCGAACTTCGCGGCGGCATAGGCGGTGTGCGGCACAGTCGGCCCGACCGAGGCCCAGAACCCGTTGATGCTGCTGGTATTAACGATATGCCCCGCATCCGCCGCGCGCAGCATCGGCAGGAACGCTCTTGTGTTCAGGTACACCCCGCCCCAGCAGATGTTGAACGTACGCTCCCACTCCGACCGCTCATGCGCGATCATGCTGCCGCCGCCGCCTATGCCGGCGTTGTTGAACAGCAAATGTATTTTGTCGGTGGCGTGCCGCGCCGCCATATCGTCGCGGAACCGCAGCACGTCCGGCTCGCTGGAGACATCGGCGACGAAAGACGTCACGCGCAGGCCCTGCGGCAGGCCGGCGGCCTCGCACAGGCGCATGGTTTCCGCCATGCCGCGCGCGGACACGTCGCACATCGCGACATGGCAGCCCTCGGCCGCCAACTGGCGCACCAATTCGCGCCCCATGCCGGATCCGCCGCCGGTGACGACGGCGATTCTGCCAGAAAAATCTTTCATCGGTTGTTCTCCCATTCGGATATTTCGTCGCTGGTCAGGCGCCAGGCGTTGTCCAGTTCGGCCACGACGTCCCGCATGAAAGGTTCGGCCAACGCCAAGGCCTTGCCGCTGTCGCCAAGGTGATCCGCCAGCAATGCCAATGCCAGTTGGCGGGGGCCATCGCCCTCATACGTCCATTCGAACCCGGCGGGGGAATAGCGCTTCAGGTCGAAGCGCGGATCGAGCGGCTTGCCATCCACCGTCACCACCGCGCCGTCCAGGCTGCGGCCGCCTTGATAGATTTTCATCCGAACACCACCACGCTGCGCACCGTCTCCCCGCGTTTCAGGGCGGCGAACCCTTCGTTGATGTCCTCCAGCCGGATGCGGGCCGAGATCATATCGTCCAGATTCAGCTTCCCATCCAGATAAGCCCGCGCCAGCATCGGAAAATCCTGCGCCGGTTTAGCGCCGCCGTAGGAACTGCGGACAATCCGCTTTTCCTGCATCAGGCTGCCCCAGCGGAAGGCGACTTCGTCGCTCACCGAAACCTTGCCGAGCCAGACGATCTGACCTCCCGGCCGAACCGCTTCGGCGGATTGACGAAACGTTTCCAGACGGCCGGCGGCCTCGATAACGACATCGGCGCCACGATTGTCGGTCAGAGATTTCGCCAGATCGATGGCCTCGGCGGGCGCGCAGGCGTGGGTGGCGCCGATGGCTTGCGCCAGTTGGCGGCGCGCCGGGTTGGGATCGACCGCGATGACCGCGCCCGCGCCGGCGAGGACAGAACCCTGGATGGCGGACAGGCCCACCGCGCCGCAACCGATGACCATGGCGACATCGCCCCAGCGCAGATTGGCGACCCGCGTCGCCGCCCCCACCCCCGTCATCACACCGCACCCAATCAACGCCGCTCGGTCGAACGGCATGGCGTCTGGCACCCGGATCGCGGCCTGGGCGGGCACGACGCAGTATTCCGCGAAACCGCCGAGGTACATCAGCTGGTGCATCGGCGCCGCGTCGCAGGTCAGGCGCGGCTTGCCGTCGAAATGGAAGCCCTTCGGGCCATTGGTCAGGAAGCTCCGGCACAGGATCGGTTGCGCCCGCTCGCAGTAGAAACAGGCGCCACAGTGCGGGTTCCAGGACAGGACCACGCGGTCGCCCACCGCCAGATCGGTGACCTCTGCCCCGACTTCAGCGATCTCACCGGCCGCTTCATGGCCGAGAACCGCTGGAAGATTAATGGCGATCGCACCTTCCATGGCCTCGAGATCGGTGTGGCACAGGCTGGCGGCTTTGATACGGACCAGCACATCGCCGGGCGCGACGGGGCCGACGTCGATGGTCTCGACGGTCATGGGGGTGTTCGTGCGGCGCAGGACGGCGGCTTTGGCTTGTGGCATGGGTTCGGGTTCCTCCCGGCGGTTCAGTAGCATAACGCCGCGCGCGGCGTTATTTCCCGATACAAAATTGCCGGAACAGCGTGTCCAGGATTTGCTCCACACCCACATGCCCGGTGATGCGGCCGATCGCGCGCAGGGCCAGCCGCAGGTCTTCGCCGCGTAGTTCCGGGAGAGTCGTTTCCGCGGCGGCGTTCAATCGGTCAAGGGCTTCCAGCAGTGCGGCGCGGTGCCGGGCGCGGGTAAGCGGCGGCGGGCCGCTCGTTTCGGTTAATCCGCGGGCCGCGGCGGCCAGGCAGTCGCGGAGTTCGTCCAGACCTGCACCGGTCAGCGCACTGACGGCGATGGCGCCCTGTGGCGTGGGGTGGCCCAGGTCGGATTTGTTGAAGACCAGGAGGCGATTGGAATATTCCAACTTCGTCATGGCGACGGAGGAAACCGTCACCTCGATCACCAAATCCGCATCCTCGGCCCGCGCCAGCGCCCGCCGAACCCCCTCCGCCTCGATCTCGTCCTCGGTTTCCCGCAATCCCGCCGTATCGACCAACGTCACTGGCACGCCGCCCAGCACGATTCGGGTCTCCAGCGCATCGCGTGTCGTTCCGGGACTAGGAGAGACAATCGCCACGTCCCGTTCCGCCAGCGCGTTGATCAGCGAGGATTTCCCGACATTCGGTGGGCCGGTAATGGCGAAGACCAGCCCCTCCCGCAGTTTTTCGCCGCGCCTGGCATCGTTCAGATGGGCCGCGATTGCGGTCCGCAACGAATCCAGCGTGCTCGCGAGTTCGGCCTCGACCGCTGGCGGCAAATCCTCGTCGGGGAAGTCGATCAACGCCTCCTGCTGCGCCAGCATGAAACGCAACCGATCCGACCATTCCCGATAAACGCAGCCGAGTTCGCCGTCGAGTTGCCGTAGCGCTTGGCGTCGTTGGGCCTCGGTTTCGGCGGAAATCAAGTCGTGCACGGCCTCGGCTTCCACCAGATCCATGCGCCCGTTCAGGAAGGCGCGGCGGGTGAACTCGCCGGGTTCGGCGGGGCGGAGACCCAGCGCGACAAGGGCCATGGAAACGCCATCGCCGACCGCCCTCCCCCCATGCAAATACAGTTCCGCCGAGGCTTCGCCGGTGTAGGTGCCCGGCCCAGGGAGCCACAGCACCATTGCCTGGTCCAGCACCGCGTCATCCGCGTCGCGCAGGCGGCGAAGGCCTGCGTGACGGGGTTCGGGGACCCGCCCCGCACACAGCGCCGCCAGAGCGTCGCGGCACAACGGCCCGCTCAGGCGCATCACCGCTATCGCGGCGCGCCCCGCGCCGGAGGCAATCGCGAAGATCGTGTCGTCCGAAACCAAACTGACCTCAGCCCGCCAACTTCACCGTTTTCAGATTATCCACCACCGTCAGCACGCCGCCGGTGGTGGCGCGGATTTCGTCCATCGTCAGCCCCGGAGCGATTTCCCTGAGCAAAAAACCGGTGCCGGTGGGCTCGAACAGCCCGTAGTTGGTGGAGATCAGCGTCACCACGCCCTTCGCCGTGACCGGCAACGCGCATTTCGCCACCAGCCGAGGCTCGTTCCGGCGCGTCACGTGCTCCAGAATAATAAACACCCGCTTGGCACAAGCCGCGAGATCCATCGCCCCGCCGATGCCGCCACCCTTCTGGCCCTTCAGTTTCCAGTTGGCAAAATCGCCGGTCATGGACACCTCGTAAGCGCCCATCACCGTCGCATCGATATGTCCGCCGCGAATGATCCCGAAACTATCGGCGTGGTGCACCACCGATCCACCCGGCTTCATCGTGACGTTCTGGCCACCGGCGTTGACGAGATTCAGATCTTCTTCACCCTCGGCGGCGACCGGCCCGTAGCCGATAATCCCATTCTCGGAGTGGTAGATGAAATCCACGTCCCCAAGATCCGTGTTGGAGCACATGGTGGGTATCCCAACCCCGAGGTTAACAATCCAGCCGTTCTGGAACTCGAACGCCATGCGGTCCGCCATTTGCTGGCGGTTCAGGCCTTTGACAACGTCGCTCATCTCCGGCGCTCCTGACGGCGGGTGGGCCATAGTCCCTCGGGTTCCGCGGGAACCTGCACGACGCGGTGCACGAAAATGCCGGAGCAATGAACCTGATCCGGATCGATCGCCCCAAGGGGCAGAATCGGTTCGTCCACTTCCACAACGGTCACCCGCGCCGCCGTGGCCATCACGGGATTGAAATTCCGCTGCGCTCGGTGGAATTGCAGATTCCCAAATGTGTCGGACCGGGTCGCCCGGATGAAGGCATAATCCAGCGGCAGAGCATATTCCAGCAGGTATTCTCGGCCGTTAATAACCCGGGTCTCGCGGCCCTCGGCGAGTTCGGTGCCAACGGCGGCGGGGGTGTAGAACGCCGGGATGCCGGCACCCGCCGCACGCAACCGTTCCGCCAGCGTGCCTTGCGGCACCAGCTCGGCGTCGCATTCGCCGGATTCGTAATATTTGGTGAACGGTAAAACATCGGTCGGACGGGTGGCGGCGGTAAACGCACAAATAACCTTGGCGACCTGCCCGTTCTCCACCAGCATGCCCATGTCCGGCATCCTGGGCACCTGCGCGCCGCCGGTGGTGTTGCCCACAAGGGTCAGGCGCTTGGCACCCTGGGCGAGCAACGCGTCGATCAGATTGAACGCCACCCCCGGCATGGCGAAACCGCCGAAGCCAATGGTGCTGCCGTCGGGGATGTCCGCGATCGCCTCGCGGAAACTGCCGAACTCCTTGGATTTCAGTGCCATCGGCGTTTCACCGTCCCCTACGTTCAGTAAGGATCAGCAGGCAGGGAGGGTTTCGAGTCAAGGGCGTGCCACGCTATGGTGCGGGCATGACCAACCTGACCGTCCGCCCCATCGGCAGCATCCATACGCCCTGGCAGAGCATCGCCGACTGCCCGCGCAACGGCCGTCAGCCGAACCCCGCGCCGGTGTGCCGAGTGCATGTGTTCGCGGGATTCACGGAAGGGCTGCAAAGCCTGGACGGGTTTTCACACTTGATCCTGCTGTATTGGCTGGACCAGTCCAAACCGGCGGAGCTGGTGTTCACCCCGCCGTTCGATCCGCAACCGCGCGGCGTGTTCGCCACGCGTGGGCCTCGCCGCCCCAACCCCATCGGCATGTCGGTGGTGGCGTTCGACGGGTTCGAACGGGCTGACACGCTGTTGGTCCGGTATCTGGATTGCGTGGATGGGACGAAGCTGATCGATATTAAACCGTATCTTCCGACCACCGATAGCGAGCCGGAGGCGACGATGGGCTGGCTGGCGCCGCATGCCACCCGGCAGGCCGGAGGCTGAGCCGCGGCTTCCCCGGCGTCGGGATCGCCTGCTATGCCATCCGGCAATGAGTGTCGGAGGCCAGATGTCCACCCTTCCCGTGCTGATCGTCGGCGGCGGCCCGGTCGGCCTGTCCGCTTCCATCTTTCTGTCGGCGTTCGGCATCCGGTCCCTGCTGGTCGAGCGCCATCCCGGCACTTCGATCGTGCCCAAAGCGCGCGGCATCAACGCCCGCACCATGGAAATCTACCGCCAATTCGGAGTCGAAGCCGCCATCCGATCCGCCGGCCTGCCGCCGGAGAAGTCCGGGCTGATCGTCTGGACCGAGAGCCTCGCGGGGCGGGAGATCGAACGCCGGGTGCCCGGCCGAGCGTCCCCGCGCAATCAGGGCATGTCGCCGGTGGCGAATTGCCTGTGCGCGCAGGACGATTTGGAACCGGTGCTGCGCCGGTTCGCCGAGGCTCAGGCGCCGGCGGAACTGCGCTTCGACACCGAATTTCTGTCGGTGACGCAGGATGCGGACGGGGTGGACGCGGTGCTGCTCGATCGGCGGACCGGTGTTGAAAGCAGCGTTCGCGCGCAATACGTGATCGCGGCGGATGGCAACCAGAGTCGGATTCGGCGCTTGGTCGGCGCTCGGATGATCGGGCCGGAGAAAATCTACGACAGCGTCAACATGGTCTTCAACGCCGACCTGAGGCCCTGGACGGCGCACCGCCCGAGCGCGCTGTATTTCGTGGAACAGCCGGATTTGCGGGGGACGTTTCTGACGATCAACGCGCATGACCGCTGGGGTTTTCTGATCCACAGCCTGAGTCAATACGGCTACACACCGGCCGACTTCACCGACGAACGCTGCATCGCGATGATCCGCCAGGCCGTCGGGGTGCCGGATCTGCCGGTGCGGATGCTGGGGCTGAGCGCGTGGGAGGCCTCGGCTTTCGTTGCCGACCAATACCGCCACGGCCGCATTTTCCTGACCGGCGACGCCGCGCACGAGATGCCGCCGACCGGCGGGTTCGGCATGAACACCGGCGTGCAGGATGTGCACAATCTCTCGTGGAAGCTGGCTGCGGTGCTGCGGGGGGAGGCCGGGGATTCGTTGCTGGATACCTACCATGCGGAGCGGCAGCCGTGGGGGACGGTGACGACGAAGGTGGCGCTGGACAATTGTTTGTCCATGGGGCGCACCGAGCGGCAGGCGGGGGCGAAATTGCCTCGGGCGGAGTTTTTGAGTGAGCAGGGGCTGATTTTTGGGGCTTCGTATGACTCGGCTGCGGTGATCCCGGACGGAACGATGCCGGAGGCCAATGACAGCCCGATCACCCAATACATCCCGTCCGCTCGGCCGGGCGCGCGGGCGCCGCATGTGTGGTTGTGGCGCGACGGAGAACGGATTTCGACTGTCGATCTGTTTGGGCCTTGGTTCACGCTGCTGACCGGGCCGGAGGGGGCTGGCTGGCGGGAGGCTTTTGCCGGGCGGGCTGTTGCTTACACCGTTGGCCGGGAGTTGGAGGATCGGGACGGTTTGTGGCTGGCGGCTTATGGGCTGGCGGCGGATGGGGCGGTGCTGGTTCGGCCAGATGGGCAGGTGGGTTGGCGGGCACGCTCGGGGATTGGGGATGCGGCGGGGGTGTTTGATGGAGTGTTTGAATCGGTGATGGGGCTGTAAAATTCTACTCGTCACTTGGCCTGCCAGGCGCGGCATAAATTTCGCTACGAGCTTTCCGCTCGTCATCCCAATATTCCTTCAGGGCCTTGAGAGAAGCATACGGCGTTTCGGCCAGACGCTTAGCGTCCTGATGGGTCACCTTGGTCATTTTCCGTTGTGCCCATCTGAGAGTGAAGGAGCGGATGGCATATAAATAGTTTATCTCTTGTAGGTCCTCATAGTGTGGGATCGCTCCATATCGTTCTTGAAGATCAAACAATGCCCGCGCGGCTTGATAATCATCGAGGCCTTGGACTGAGGTGGTCCCCTGTCTTCGGACAGTCTAGCGGCCCGGTTAAGCTAATCCCTGGTTCATCGTTATGCCGCCAATCTGCCCGTTGCCTGGCCCTGGGGGATGCGTCCCCGCCGCTGGCGTCGCAGTCG
>JANXTL010000310.1 GCA_025352375.1 Acetobacteraceae bacterium
TGGATCATGGTCTAAGCCTTTGTTTGAGAGGGTGATTCACGCCCGAGGTTGAAGTCAACCTCAGGCGATCACGCTCTAACAGCAGCCCGCCGATCGCGGCGCCGACAAGCCCCCTGACCGGCGGCACGCCGCTGGCGCCGCCGACGAACACCGGGAGGAACAGCAGGCGAAGCCTCGCTTGGCTGCTGCGGGTGAAAATATGGTATTTTCTTCTCTTGTCGGTCATCGTATACCGGGTTCAGAAAATTTTCTGCCAAAAATGGGGTGTATATGGCAATCGACAAAGAGATGGACCGGCTGGATCGGGAGATACTGAAGCTCATCGCGGTTGACGCGTCGCTTTCGCTGCAGGAGATCGCGGCGAAGGTGGGCCTGACCCCCACCCCCTGCTGGAAGCGCATCCGGCGGATGGAGCAGGATGGCATCATCCAGCGCCGCGTTGCCGTGCTCGATCCCGTGAAAGTGGGATTGGCTGTGTCGGTGTTCGTGGCGGTGGAGACAGCCGATCACTCCGCCGATTGGCTGGGGCGGTTCGCGAAGGTGATCGCGGAGACGCCGGAGATCGTGGACGCCTGGCGCATGAGCGGGGATGTGGATTATTTGCTGCATGTGGTGGTGCCGGATATCGCGGCATACGACGGGTTCTACCGCAAGCTGATCGCGGCGATCCCGCTGCGGAACGTGAGCAGCCGGTTCAGCATGGAGCGGATGAAGGACGCGCCTTTGCCGTTGTGAGCGGCGCCCGGCCGCATGCGATCGTGGGCCGGGCTCGATCGACGGGTAGGCCCTCGTAGGTGACGCGCGACAACGGTTCGGCTGCCGGGCTGTCCGGCTCGTCCAGGACCCATTTCATTCCGACCGAGGCATCGACAACCAGCGTCATCTTACGCGTCGAAGCCCATCAACTGGCGCATCCGCGCGGCCCGCACCTCCGCGAGCAATTCGGACGATGACGCCGAACCGCGCCCGCCGGTCTGTTCCCGAAACTCTGCCAGCCGATCCGCCGCCTCGGCTGAGCGGCCATGTTCGGCGGCACGGATGCGAAGCTGTTTCGCTATGGCGTCGTCGAGGTTCCTGACGGTCAAGGTTGCCATGCCCGATGTCCATATGCTGTCATTGCTGCGTTTGTCAGCATACCCAGAGCGCTCGCGGCTGCGAAGGGCCATCCAAAATTACCCCCTGGACAGCCCCTCCCCAGAGGTATAAACGCCGCGCCTCACTCGGAACGCGGGAGAACAACCGCCGCCATCGGTATGGCGGACGGGGGTTCGTTGGTACCGCGGTCCCATGGCAAAGGACCAGGGATTCTATGGCGAAGAAGATCGTCGGCTATATCAAGCTGCAAATTCCCGCGGGCAAAGCAAATCCGTCCCCGCCGGTCGGGCCGGCGCTGGGTCAGCGCGGCCTCAATATCATGGCGTTCGTGAAGGAATTCAACGCCAAGACGCAGCAGATGGAACCCGGGATGCCCATCCCCGTGGTAATCACCGCGTTTGGCGACCGGACCTTCACCTTCGTGATGAAGACCCCGCCGAACACCTACTTCCTCAAGAAGGCGGCGGGCATCGGCAAGGGCAGCCCCACGGTGGGCAAGGGCTCGCCGGTTGGGCGCGTCACCATGACCCAGCTCCGCGAAATCGCCGAGACCAAGATGGTGGACATGAACGCCAACGATATCGATGGCGCCGTGCGCATGTTGACGGGTTCCGCCCGTTCCATGGGCCTGACAGTGGTGGAGGGCTAAGATCGTGGCAAAGAACAAGCGTCTGACCGCCGCTCGCGCCGCCGTCGAGAAGAACAAGTCCTATACGCTGGACGAAGCCGTGGCCCTGATCAAATCGACTGCCAAGGCGAAGTTCGACGAAACCGTCGAGATGTCGATGAACCTCGGGATCGACCCGCGGCACGCCGACCAGATGGTGCGCGGGCTGACCAGCCTGCCGAACGGCACTGGCAAGACCGTCCGCGTGGGCGTGTTCGCGCGCGGCCCGAAGGCCGACGAGGCTCGGGCTGCCGGCGCCGACGTGGTGGGCGCCGACGATTTGGCCGAGAAGATTCAGGCGGGCGAGATTAACTTCGATCGCTGCATCGCGACGCCCGACATGATGGGTGTGGTTGGACGGCTGGGTAAAATCCTCGGCCCGCGCGGCCTGATGCCTAACCCGCGCCTAGGTACTGTGACCATGGACGTCAAGGGTGCCATCACCGCCGCCAAGGCCGGCCAGGTTGAATTCCGCGCCGAGAAGGCTGGGATCATCCACGCCGGCATCGGCAAGGTCAGCTTCGAGACGACCGCGTTGCTGGAAAACGCCCGCGCTCTGGCCGACGCCATCCAAAAGGCCAAGCCGACCGGCGCCAAGGGCACCTATGTCCAACGCGTGTCGATCAGCTCCTCCATGGGGCCCGGCATCCGGGTGGACGTCGCCAGCATCGGCGGCTGATACAGAATACGCCGGGCAGCAATGTCCGGCGGGCAGGGGCGAGTCATATCGCCCCGACCTGTCCGAGACCGTTCGTACCCTTTCGGGGGATTAAGGGACCTTCGGGTCCGCGCGCGGGAGACGGGGAAGCCAGGATTTTTCCCCTGACCGGGGGTATGTCGTGGTGGTTCCGGCTTGCAAGGGGGTGTTTCGGCACCTTCAGGACAGGCGAACCGGGCTTGAGAAAGCCCTTGGGAAACCCCGCTCATGGCGCGTTGCCATGGGCAAACACGGAGACGAAACGTGGACCGTACGGAGAAGCGGGAGTTCGTCGAGGGGCTCAACGCGGCACTGGTCGACACTTCGATGATCGTGGTTACTCGCAATGCGGGTCTCACGGTTGCGGAAGCGACAGACCTACGCCGTAAGATGAGAGCCGCTGGCGCGAACTACAAAGTCGCGAAGAACCGGTTGGCCACCCTCGCTCTGGCTGGGACCCGATTCGAAGGCATCCGATCCATGCTCACCGGCCCGACCGCGCTTGCGTGGTCGATGGATCCGGTGGCCGTGGCGAAGACCGCCGTCGAGTTCGCCAAGACCAATGAGAAGCTCGTCCTGATAGGCGGCTCCTTGGGAACCCAAACACTCGATGTGGATGGGATCAAGGCGCTGGCCGAATTGCCGAGCCTGGATGTGCTGCGCGCAAGGCTGGTGGGGATGATTTCGACCCCTGCCACGCGGATCGCCGGCATCCTTCAGGCCCCGGCAGCGCAGCTTGCTCGGGTTTTTGGGGCCTATGCCAATAAGGACGAGGCAGCAGCCGAAGCCGAAGCAGCCTGACCCATATCGGGCAGCCCAATACCTGGGCTTGCCCGAACCCACCACACACCGATATGAAGGTAGATGACCATGGCCGATCTCGCAAAGCTCGTTGACGAGCTGTCCTCCTTGACGGTTCTCGAAGCCGCCGAACTGTCCAAGATGCTCGAAGAGAAGTGGGGCGTTTCCGCCGCCGCGCCGGCTGCCGCCGCCGCGCCGGTTGCCGCCGTCGCCGCCGCGCCGGTCGAAGAGCAGACCGAGTTCACTGTCATCCTGGCGAAGGCCGGCGACAAGAAGATCAACGTCATTAAGGAAGTCCGTACCATCACGGGCCTGGGCCTGAAGGAAGCCAAGGACCTGGTGGAAGCCGCGCCGAAAGCCGTGAAGGAAGGCGTGAACAAGGAAGAAGTGGCGAAGATCAAGAAGATGCTCGAAGAGGCCGGCGCCACCGTGGAGGTGAAGTAACGCGTCCTCTGACCCATATACCGGTTTGGCGGTCCTTCGGGGTTGCCAAATCGTTTGACCGGAACGCGGGCGGGAATCGCTGGATTCCCGCCCCCGTATCCGTTTTTGCCGACCCGATAATTTTATCGGTCCACGACGACAGCAGGCAGGATAATCGATGAACGCGATCACGATGTCGTTTACCGGGCGCAAGCGCATTCGCAAAAGCTTCGGGCGGATCCCCGAAACCACGCCAATGCCCAATCTGATCGACGTGCAGCGCGCGTCCTACGAAGCGTTCCTGCAAATGAACGTGAATCCGGACAACCGCACCCATTCCGGCTTGCAGGAAGTGTTCAAGTCGGTCTTCCCGATCGACGATTTCGCCGGCCGCGGCCGGTTGGAGTTCGTGTACTACGAACTCGAAGAGCCCAAGTACGACGTCGAGGAATGCATCCAGCGCGGCATGACGTTCGCCGCGCCGTTGAAGGTCATTCTCCGGTTGATCGTGTGGGACCTCGATGAGGACACCGGCGCCCGCTCCATCCGCGATATTAAAGAACAACCGGTTTACATGGGCGACATGCCCCTGATGACGGATAACGGCACGTTCATCATCAACGGCACCGAACGCGTTATCGTCAGCCAGATGCACCGCTCCCCCGGCGTGTTCTTCGATCACGACAAGGGCAAGACGCACAGCAGCGGCAAATACCTGTTCGCGGCGCGCGTGATTCCGTACCGCGGCTCGTGGCTGGATTTCGAGTTCGATAGCAAGGACATCGCGTACGTCCGCATCGACCGGAAGCGGAAGCTGCCGGTGACCACGCTGCTGTACGCGCTGGAAGGCGCCAGCACCGAGGCGCTGCGCGCCGCCCGCGAAGCCAAGGGCGAAATCATCGAATTCGGCGAAGTCCGCGGCATGGATCAGGAGGAAATCCTGAACCACTTCTACACCCAGGTGGTGTTCGACCGCACTCCCAAGGGCTGGGCGCGTCCGTTCGACCCCGAGGCGTTCCGCGGCATCAAGCTGATGGAACCGCTGGTCGACGCCGCGACCGGGGAGATCGTCGCCGACACCGAGGCGAAATTGACCATCCGCCAGCTGCGCAAGATCGCCGAAAACACCAAGGAAGTGCTCGTCGGACGCACCGATCTGCTGGGCCGTTACGTGGCCGAAGATCTGGTGAACCTGGACACCGGCGAAATCTATGCCGAAGCGGGTGAGGAACTGGCGGAAGCCCGCCTCGCCGCTTTGGAAGATGCCGGCATTACCCGCCTGCCGACCTTGGCGGTCGATCAGTCCAACGGGCCGTGGATACGCAACACGCTGGCGGTGGACAAGAACACCAACCGCGACGACGCGCTGATCGACATCTACCGCGTCATGCGTCCCGGCGAGCCGCCGACGCAGGAAACCGCGGAAGCGTTGTTCCGTGGGCTGTTCTTCGACATGGACCGCTACGACCTTTCCGCCGTCGGTCGCGTGAAGATGAACATGCGCCTGAACATGCAGACCGAGGATTCGCTGCGGGTTCTGCGTAAGGTCGATCTTCTCAACACCGTAAAGACGCTGTGCGACTTGAAGGACGGGCGTGGGCAGATCGACGACATCGACAATCTGGGCAATCGCCGCGTGCGTTCGGTGGGCGAGCTGATGGAGAATCAGTACCGCATCGGGCTGCTTCGCATGGAGCGTGCGATCCGCGAGCGCATGGGGTCGGTCGATATCGACACCGTGATGCCGCACGATCTGATCAACGCCAAGCCGGCAGCCGCTGCCGTCCGCGAGTTCTTCGGCTCGTCCCAGCTGTCGCAGTTCATGGACCAAACCAACCCATTGTCGGAAGTGACGCATAAGCGCCGCTTGTCCGCGCTTGGGCCGGGCGGTTTGACCCGTGAGCGCGCTGGGTTCGAGGTGCGCGACGTGCATCCGACCCATTATGGGCGCATCTGCCCGATCGAAACGCCGGAAGGCCCGAACATCGGCCTGATCAACTCGCTCGCTACCTATGCCAAGGTCAACAAGTACGGGTTCATCGAGACCCCCTACATGCTGGTCAAGGACGGCGTGGTGCAGCCGGGTGCGCAGTATCTCTCTGCTATGCAGGAAGAAAAGCTCGTCGTCGCACAGGCCGACGCCCCCATGGACGGCGGCGGCAAATTTACGGAAGAATTAGTGTCCGTGCGTAAGCAGGGCGACTTCCGGTTGGTGAAACCGACGGACGTCACCGCGATTGACGTGTCGCCGAAGCAGTTGGTGTCGGTCGCCGCGGCGCTCATCCCGTTCCTGGAGAACGATGACGCAAACCGAGCGCTGATGGGTTCGAACATGCAACGACAGGCGGTGCCGTTGATCAGGGCCGATGCGCCGCTGGTGGGCACGGGCATGGAGGCAGCGGTTGCCCGCGACTCCGGCGCGACCATCGTTGCTCGGCGTCCCGGCATGGTCGATCAGATCGACGGCGCGCGCATCGTGGTGCGGGCGACGGCGGAAGACGGTACGACCAAGGGCGTGGATATTTACCGGTTGCGCAAGTTCATGCGGTCGAACCAGTCCACCTGCATCAACCAGCGCCCGCTGGTGAAAGTCGGCGACCGGGTCATCGAAGGCGACATCATCGCCGACGGTCCGTCCACCGAACTGGGTGAGCTGGCGCTGGGCCGGAACGTGCTCGTCGCATTCATGCCGTGGAATGGCTACAACTTTGAGGATTCCATCCTCATCAGCGAGCGCATCGCGCGTGACGACGTGTTCACTTCGATCCATATCGAAGAGTTCGAAGTCATGGCCCGTGACACCAAGCTGGGCCAGGAGGAAATCACCCGCGATATTCCGAACGTCGGCGAAGAGGCGCTGAAAAACCTCGACGAAGCCGGCATCGTCTATATCGGCGCGGAAGTGAACCCCGGCGATATTCTCGTGGGTAAGGTGACGCCGAAGGGCGAAAGCCCGATGACGCCGGAAGAAAAACTATTGCGGGCGATCTTCGGCGAAAAGGCCTCCGACGTGCGGGATACGTCATTGAAACTGCCGCCGGGTGTGACCGGCACGGTGGTGGATGTGCGCGTGTTCAGCCGCCGTGGCGTCGACAAGGACGAGCGTGCGATGGCCATCGAGCGGTCGGAAATCGAACGCCTCGCCAAGGATCGCGACGACGAGAAGGCCATTCAGGAACGTTCGTTCCTCGCCCGCCTCCGCGAAAAGCTGCTGGGCCGCAAGGCGTCCGGTGGGTTCCGCGGCATCAAGTCCGGCACGGTCATCGACGAAGCGGTGCTGGCGGAGCATCCGCGCGGCTCCTGGCGCAACATCGGCGTGCAGGACGACGCGGTGATGGCGGAAATCGAGACCCTGAAGCGCGAATACGACGCCGCGGTCAGCAGGTTGCAGGCGCGCTTCGACAGCAAGGTCGAGAAGCTACAGCGCGGCGACGAACTGCCGCCGGGCGTGATGAAGATGGTCAAGGTCTTCATCGCGGTGAAGCGCAAGCTGCAGCCGGGCGATAAGATGGCCGGCCGTCACGGCAACAAGGGTGTGTGCTCGCGCGTCGTGCCGGTGGAAGACATGCCGTTCCTCGAAGACGGTACGCATGTCGACATCGTGTTGAACCCGTTGGGCGTGCCGTCGCGCATGAACGTCGGGCAGATTCTCGAGACGCATCTGGGGTGGGCTTGCGCGACGTTGGGCAAGCAGGTCGGTGAGATGGTGGAAACCTATCGCCGCACCGGACATCATCGGATGGAATTACTGGAGCGCCTTAAGGACATCTACGGCGAGGAGATTTACAATCAGCAGATCGCCGATCTCGAAGACCCCCAGCTGGTGGAACTCTGCGAGAACCTGAAGAAAGGTATCCCCATCGCGACGCCGGTGTTCGATGGCGCCCGCATGTCGGATATCGAGGGCATGCTGACGCGCGCCGGCCTGAATACCTCGGGCCAGGTGGTGTTGACGGACGGCCGCACGGGCGAGCCGTTCGATCGTAAGGTCACCGTCGGCTACATCTACATGCTGAAGCTGCATCATTTGGTGGACGACAAGATCCACGCACGTTCGATCGGGCCTTACTCCCTGGTTACCCAGCAGCCGTTGGGCGGCAAGGCGCAGTTCGGTGGACAGCGATTTGGCGAGATGGAGGTCTGGGCGCTGGAAGCCTACGGCGCCGCCTACACGTTGCAGGAAATGCTGACGGTGAAGTCGGACGACGTGTCCGGCCGCACCAAGGTCTACGAAGCGATCGTGCGCGAGCAGGACAACTTCGAAGCCGGCATCCCCGAGAGCTTCAACGTGTTGGTCAAAGAGCTGAAGTCGCTTGGCCTGAATGTCGATTTGGATAACCGAGCGGCCTGATTGCCGTTCGGGTACCATAAGATGATTAAAGATAGGATGTCGGACGCATGAACGAGCTGATGAAGATCCTCGGCCAGACCGGCCAGGCGATGACTTTCGACAACATCAAGATCCAGATTGCCAGCCCGGAGCAGATCCGGTCCTGGTCGTATGGGGAAATCCGCAAGCCGGAAACCATCAACTACCGCACGTTCAAGCCGGAACGCGACGGGCTGTTCTGCGCCCGCATCTTCGGGCCGATCAAGGACTACGAGTGCCTGTGCGGCAAGTACAAGCGCATGAAGTTCCGTGGCATCATCTGCGAGAAGTGCGGCGTCGAGGTCACGTTGGCCAAGGTGCGGCGCGAGCGGATGGGGCACATCGAACTCGCGTCCCCCGTCGCGCACATCTGGTTCCTGAAGTCCTTGCCGTCCCGCATCGGCCTGATGGTCGACCTGACGTTGAAGGATCTCGAGAAGATTCTGTATTTCGAGAGCTATGTCGTCCTGGAGCCGGGCACGACCGATTTGAAAATGCTTCAGTTGCTAACGGAAGATCAGCTGCTGTCTAAGCAGGACGAATTCGGCGAAGACCAATTCGAGGTCGGCATCGGCGCTGAAGCCATTAAAAAAGTGCTGCACCGCATCGACACCGATGCGGAAAAGGTGAAGCTGCGCGCCGACCTGAAGGACACCACGTCCGAGGCCAAGCGCAAGAAGCTGGTCAAGCGCTTGAAGCTGATCGAGGCATTTTCGGAATCCGGCTGCCAGCCGGGCTGGATGATTCTCGATGTCGTGCCGGTCATTCCGCCGGAACTTCGCCCGCTCGTGCCGCTGGACGGCGGCCGGTTCGCGACGTCGGATCTGAACGATCTGTATCGCCGCGTCATCAACCGCAACAACCGCCTGAAGCGGCTGATCGAGCTGCGTGCGCCGGATATTATTGTCCGTAACGAAAAGCGCATGTTGCAGGAATCCGTTGACGCCCTGTTCGACAACGGCCGTCGCGGTCGCGCCATCACGGGTGCGAACAAGCGGCCGCTGAAGTCGCTGTCGGATATGCTGAAGGGCAAGCAGGGCCGCTTCCGGCAGAACCTGCTGGGCAAGCGCGTCGATTACTCCGGCCGTTCGGTCATCGTGGTCGGGCCGGAACTGAAGCTGCATCAATGCGGCCTGCCGAAGAAAATGGCGCTCGAGCTGTTCAAGCCGTTCATCTATTCGAAGCTTGAAAAATACGGCCACGCCACGACCATCAAGGCCGCCAAGCGCATGGTGGAAAAGGAGCGTCCCGAGGTGTGGGACATCCTCGAGGAAGTGATTCGCGAGCATCCGGTGATGCTGAATCGCGCCCCCACGCTGCACCGCCTTGGCATTCAGGCCTTCGAGCCGGTGCTGATCGAAGGCAAGGCCATTCAGCTTCACCCGCTGGTTTGCACTGCCTTCAACGCCGACTTCGACGGCGACCAGATGGCGGTCCACGTGCCGCTTTCTCTCGAGGCGCAGCTTGAAGCCCGTGTGTTGATGATGTCGACCAACAACATCCTCAGCCCTTCGAACGGCAAGCCGATCATCGTGCCGTCGCAGGACATCATTCTGGGGCTGTACTATCTGTCGCTGGAAACCCCGGCGTTCCGCGAGACCGAGGTGGAGAAAACCGCGGCCTTCGGCACGATTGGTGAGATCGAGCATGCGTTGTACGCCAAGCAGATCGACCTTCATGACAAGATCCGGGCGCGCTTCGATACCGTCGATGCGGGTGGCAATCCCATTCGCCAGGCTGTTGTTACGACCGCGGGCCGGATGATGATCGCGCAGATTCTGCCGAAGCATCCGAACGTGCCGTTCGACCTGATCAACCGGCAGCTGACGAAGAAGAACGTTTCCGATGTGATCGACATGGTGTATCGCCATTGCGGTCAGAAGGAATGCGTGATCTTCGCCGATCGCATGATGGGGCTGGGCTTCGCGCAGGCCTGCAAGGCCGGTCTGTCGTTCGGCAAGGACGATCTGATCATTCCGGTCGAAAAAGGCCCGCTGATCAATCGCACCCAGAACGAAGTCAAGGAGTTCGAGCAACAATACCAGGACGGCCTGATCACCGCCGGGGAGCGTTACAACAAGGTGGTGGACGCCTGGTCGCGCTGCACCGACGAAGTCGCGACCGCGATGATGAAGGAGATCAGCAAGCAGGAAGTCGGCGTTCCCACCAACTCGGTGTGGATGATGTCGCATTCCGGCGCGCGCGGGTCGCCGGCCCAGATGCGCCAGCTCGCCGGTATGCGCGGCCTGATGGCCAAGCCGTCTGGCGAAATCATCGAGCAGCCGATCATCGCGAACTTCAAGGAAGGCCTTTCCGTTCTCGAATACTTTAATTCTACACATGGCGCCCGCAAGGGTCTTGCCGACACCGCGTTGAAAACCGCAAACTCGGGCTATCTGACCCGCCGCCTTGTGGATGTGGCGCAGGATTGCATCATCGTCGAGGACGATTGCGGCACCGACAAAGGCCTGACGGTGAAAGCGGTGATGGATGGCGGCGAAGTGGTATCGTCGTTGTCCGAACGCGTGCTGGGCCGCACCACGGCCGAAGACGTGCTGGATCCTGCCGGCGGCGCCGTGCTGGTGCCTGCCAACACGCTGATCGAGGAAATCGAGGCCGACAAGGTCGATGTCGCCGGTGTCGAATCGATCAAAATCCGCTCGGTGCTGACCTGCGAAGCACGCATCGGTGTTTGCGGCCACTGCTACGGCCGCGATCTGGCGCGCGGCACCACGGTGAACATCGGCGAAGCGGTGGGCGTCATCGCGGCGCAGTCGATCGGCGAACCCGGCACCCAGCTGACGATGCGCACCTTCCATATCGGTGGCGCGGCGCAACGTGGTGCCGAAGTCTCCGCCGTCGAAGCCAGCCACGAGGGCACGATCGCCATCAACAACCGCGTCATCGTGATGAACAGCCAAGGCGGCACGGTCGTCATGAGCCGGAATTGCGAAATCGTATTGACGGACGACAAAGGCCGCGAGCGCGCCCGCTTCCGCGTGCCTTACGGTGCTCGGTTGCTGGCCGACGAGGGGGCCACGGTCACCCGCAACCAGAAACTGGCGGAATGGGATCCGTACACCTTGCCGATCATCACCGAACGCGACGGCCAGATCGAGTACCTCGATCTGATTGAAGGCGTGACGTTGGTCGAGCGGATGGACGAAGTCACCGGCCTGACCTCGAAGGTGGTGGTCGATTACAAGCAGGCCGCCAAGGGCGTCGATCTGCGGCCGCGCTTGCAGTTGAAAGACTCCAACGGCGAAGTCATCCGGCTGCCGAACGGCACCGATGCCCGCTACTTCCTGGCCCCGGACTCCGTCCTTTCGGTGGATAACGGCGTGCAGGTCGCGGCCGGCGACGTGCTGGCCCGCATCCCGCGCGAAGGCAGCAAGACCCGCGACATCACCGGCGGTCTGCCGCGCGTGGCCGAACTGTTCGAAGCCCGCCGCCCCAAGGATCACGCTGTCATCGCCGAGTGCGACGGCCGCGTGGAATTCGGCAAGGACTACAAGGCCAAGCGCCGCGTCATCGTGAAGAACGATGAGACGGGCGAGGAAACCGAGTACCTGATCCCGAAGGGCAAACACGTTTCGGTGCAGGAAGGCGATTTCGTGCGTCGCGGCGATCCGTTGGTCGATGGCCCGCGCGTGCCGCACGACATTCTGAAGGTAATGGGCGTGGAAGTGTTGGCCGATTATCTGGTCAACGAAATCCAGGACGTCTATCGCTTGCAGGGCGTGAAGATCAACGACAAGCACATCGAAGTCATCGTTCGGCAGATGCTGCAGAAGGTCGAAATCACCGATCCAGGCGACACCACCTTCCTCACCGGGGAGCAGGTGGATCGTACCGAGTTCGATCAGACCAACTCCAAGCTGCTAAAGGACGAACGTCCGGCGATGTCCATGCCGGTGCTCCAGGGCATCACCAAGGCCTCGTTGCAAACCAACTCGTTCATCTCCGCGGCTTCGTTCCAGGAGACGACGCGGGTGCTGACCGAAGCGGCAACGGCGGGCAAGAGCGACAGCCTGACGGGCCTGAAGGAAAACGTGATCGTCGGGCGCTTGATCCCGGCGGGCACGGGTGCCGTCATGAACCG
>JANXTL010000330.1 GCA_025352375.1 Acetobacteraceae bacterium
ATCCAAAATGACCGACGCAGAGCTCACGGTCGCCAAGCAAGCCGTCCAGGTCGATTGGGCCAGGATGCTCTTTGACAAGCAACACCCCTTGCACCGGGAGGCCGTGGGTATGCTGCCGGAGTACCTCCCCGGCCTCGTGATCCCCGATAGCTGGTTCGAGGATTCGCCTCCCATGACGGCATAATACCGGGGGCCGGTCGCACCCCGTCTGGCCCGATGGCGCTGACGCAACGTCCACCGGGGGATGGCAGCCGCACCAAACCTTGGTAAACGGCGCACCGGACGACAGCCGCCAAGGACCCAGCCCATGACCCGCCAGTATCGCATCGCCTCCATTCCCGCCGACGGCATCGGACCGGAGGTTATCAGCGCGGGGTTGGAGGTGCTGGACGCCGTGGCGTCGAAGATGGGCGACATCGAGCTGATCGTCGACCACTACGACTGGGGCTCCGACTGGTACCGCAAGCATGGCGAGTTCATGCCGGCTGACGGTTTGGCGTGGCTGCGCACAGCGGATGCGATCTATTTCGGTGCCGTTGGCGACCCGAACATTCCCGACCACGTCTCGTTGTGGGGGCTACGGTTGCAAATCTGTCAGGGCCTGGATCAATACGCCAATGTCCGCCCGACCCGCATTCTGCCGGGTGTGACCTCACCGTTGCGGAACGTAAATGAGGGCGATCTGGACTGGGTGATCGTGCGCGAAAATTCGGAAGGCGAATATGCCGGCCAGGGCGGACGCACCCATCGCGGTCGGCCGGAGGAAGTCGCCACCGAAGTCGCCATTTTCACCCGTCGTGGCGTCGAACGCATCATGCGCACGGCCTTCGATATCGCACGTTCGCGCCCGCGCAAACACCTGACCGTGGTGACGAAATCGAATGCGCAACGGCACGGCATGGTGTTCTGGGACGAGATCGCGGCGCTGGTCTCGCACGACTACAAGGACGTGACCTGGGACAAGGAACTCGTCGATGCCATGACGATGCGCATGGTGTTGAAACCGCGCACGATCGATACCGTGGTGGCGACGAACCTGCACGCCGATATTCTGTCCGATCTCGCGGCGGCGTTGGCCGGATCCCTCGGGGTCGCGCCGACCGGCAATATCGACCCGGAGCGGCGCGGCCCGTCGATGTTCGAACCCATCCACGGTTCCGCCTTCGATATCACGGGCAAGGGCATCGCCAACCCGGTCGCCAGCTTCTGGACGGCGGCGATGATGCTGGAACACCTTGGTGAAAAACCCGCGGCCGACCTGCTGATGAAGGCGGTGGAGCAGGTCTGCAAGGCCGGAATTCTATCCCCCGATCTCGGCGGTAAGGCAACGACCAAGGAGGTCACCCAAGCGGTGGTCGACGCGGTACGGGGGATGAACGCGTAACGCTAAACTGGCGGTAAAGCCTGGCCCCGGCCCAGGCGCCGCCCAATCCCTCACTAAGGCCCTGTCCAAAGATAATCGAATCGATCATGCGGATCGGACAGGGCCTAAGCTCTTGTTTTGAACGGCAACTTTGCCGGCGTGCTGACGCACTTATTTGCCGGCGTTGCCTAACAGGGAAAGCGCTCCGCCAAAAACTGGAAGAACCCTTCGGTCGGTCCCAGCGCCTTGTGAGCCGGCAGCGACCGCACCCAATTCACGAATTGGGTCATGGTTTCGGTGCGGGTCGGCGCCGGGCTCGGCATGCAGAATTTCTTCTTGTCCCCGGCGTATTTGCGATCCACGTCGATCGCGCCTTGAGCAAACCCGTGGCAGAAATTGATTTTTTCAGCCCCCGTGGGATCTTTGGGGTTGGCGCCGCAGAGTTCCGCCAGATCGCCGGCATTTCCCACCTTGATGCTGGCCGGGCCGGCGGCCCAGGCGCTCAACGGCATCAGAAGTGTTGCTACCAAAGCCAGCTTCTTCATGTCCCAACTCCAATTTGTTCGCGCCACCGGTTCCAGCCGCCCGCCCGTAGCTCGCAGGCTGGGCACGTGCCGCAGCCGAAGCCCCAGGGATGTTCGTGCGTCCGGTCGCCCAGATAGCAACTATGGCTCATTTGGCGAACGATATCCACCAGACGATCCCCGCCCAGCGACGCCGCCAATTCCCAGGTGGCGGCCTTGTCGCGCCACATCAAGGGGGTCTCCAGCACGAAACGGCGTTGCATCCCTAAATTCAGCGCCAGCTGCATCGCCTTGACCGTATCGTCGCGGCAGTCGGGGTAGCCGGAGTAATCCGTCTCGCACACCCCAAGCACAATGCGCCGCAATCCCCGCCGCCACGCCAAAGCAGCGGCACAGGTCAGAAACAGCAAGTTGCGGCCAGGAACGAATGTGTTGGGCAAGCCTTCGGACGTCATGGCAATGGCGATGTCGGTGGTCAAGGCCGTTTGGCCCAATCCCGCCAGCGTGGCAGTCAGGTCCACCATGTGATCCTCGCCCAGCGCGTCGCAGGCCAAAGCTTGGCGGATGGGTTCGCGGCAGGTCAGCTCGACCGCATGCCGCTGGCCGTAGGCAAATCCGATGGTTTCCACATGAGGATAGCGGGCCAACGCCCACGCCAGACAGGTCGCCGAGTCCTGGCCGCCGGAAAACAACACAAGCGCGTGGTCGGAACCGGGCACGGTCGGTTAGGCGGCCGCGGCCACCGGTTCCTCGTTCACGATCGTCCGCCAGGCCGAGGCATCGGCGAACAGCGCGCGCAGCAGCTTGTTGTTCAGCGTGTGCCCCGAGCGATGGGCGATGAAACGGCCGTGCAGAGCGGCGCCGGCCAGCGCCAGATCGCCCACGGCGTCCAGCATCTTATGGCGGGCGAATTCCCGCGGCATCCGCAGTCCGGAGGGGTTGAGCACCTTATCGCCATCGACCACGACGGCGTTGTCCAGGCTGCCGCCCAACGCGAGACCGGCCTTCTGCAACTGCTCGACCTCGGACGCCAACGCGAAAGTGCGCGCGCTGGATAACTCGTCGCGGAAGCTGTTCGGCGTCAGCCGCAGCGAGCAGCCCTGCTTCCCAATGGCGGCGGCGGCGAAGTCAATCGTCAGTTCCATGTCCAGCACCGGCGGCGCGACGCGGGACGAGCGAGGATAGGGACGGAGTTCGGCGAAAGCGTCGCCATCGGTCACGCGCACGGGGCGCATGATTTCGATCATGGCGCGCGGGACGAATTGATCGACGATCCCCGCGCAATCCAGCAAGAACAGGAAGGGGGCGGACGAGCCGTCGAGAATGGGAACTTCCGGTCCGTCGATTTCGATCGATGCATTGTCGATGCCGCTGCCGGACAGTGCGGCCATCAGATGCTCGACGGTCCCTACCCGAGCGTTACCCGAACCGATGACGGTGCATAGGCGGGTGTCGCAGACGTTGTCGAAGCGGGCTTGGATGTCGACGCCGAGATCGATCCGGCGGAACACAATGCCGTGGTTGGCCGGGGCGGGATGCAGCGAAAGGCTGGTTTTGCGGCCGGAATGCACGCCTACGCCTACACAACCGATCGGCGCCTTCAGGGTTCGCTGACTCCATGCCATGTCCTGCGACATGCTGTGGTGTTCGAACAAGATCGCTGGCGAGCCGTCCATCCGATCGCTTCCAAAGTCGGTGCGGGGCCCGATCGCCCCGCGTTCGACTTCTACATACGACCGGTCTTGTTACCTCGCGAGTCAATCATTATTGCCGAGTGTTTCGGTTCAAAGCATTGTTTTGTCACGATTTGACGCACCGCGATAACCGGCTCAGGACGTGGATTGTTGCCGCCGGAGGAAGGCAGGCACGTTTTCGATATCCCCGCCATCCGTCTCCCGATTATGCATGTCCGGCGCTGCCGCCGGGGTGACACCGTTGGCACCATACGATGATTCGGGCGGCTGCGGCGGGGCATCCTGAACGCCAGTAGAACGGCGCTTGAACGCCAGTGCGCCCGTCACGCGGCTGAAGATGCTCGGCCCGGCGTTCGGCGCCACATAAGCGGTGAACGCAGGAGCAGGCGTCGGCACCGAGACCGGAGCAGCCGCTTGCGGGCGACCCGGGGCAGCGAACAGTGCGGGTTTGTGGTCCGCGCGCATGGCTGTCGCAGGCTGAAACACCGGCTGCATCGGTTGGCGTTGAAGTTGCGGCTGCGCTTGCGGCGCGGCCTGCATCGCAGGCGCGGCGGCCGTCATCGGACGTAGTGCCTCCTGCCGCGTGAAGACCGGCTGCGGTGCCTCCATCATCGGCACTTCCCGCACCGAGGACGTCTGCCGCAGTTGCGGCATCGCAGCCTGCGGTATCGCCATCTGAGACACCGCGGAGGCGGGCATCGGAATCGGCTGCGGTTCAGGCTTTGTACCGCCGACCGACACCAAACGCGGTACTTTGGCCGAGGCGTTGTGCGGCGAGTCGATGCCCGTCGCGACCACGGAAACCCGGATGCGCCCGTTCAGCGTTTCGTCGATCGCGGAGCCGAAAATCACGTTCGCTTCTTCGTCGACCTCGTCGCGGATGCGGGTGACGGCCTGATCGACCTCGAACAGAGTCAGATCCTCGCCGCCGGTGATGTTGATCAGCAGGCCCTTGGCGCCGGCCATGCTGGTGTCTTCCAGCAGCGGGTTGTTGATCGCTGCCTCGGCCGCGCGGATGGCGCGGTTGTCGCCGTCAGCCTCGCCGGTGCCCATCATGGCCTTGCCCATCTCGCCCATCACCGCTTTGACGTCGGCGAAGTCGAGGTTGATCAGACCATGCACCATCATCAGGTCGGTAACGCCGCGCACGCCCATATAAAGGACCTGATCGGCCATCTTGAACGCCTCCTTCCAGGTGGTGCGTTCGGTGGCCATCCTGAACAGGTTCTGGTTCGGGATCACGATCAGCGTGTCGACGTATTGCTGCAGTTCCTCGATGCCTTCGTCGGCGGCGCGGCCGCGGCGGACACCCTCGAACCCGAAGGGCTTGGTAACCACGCCGACTGTCAGGATGCCGCGTTCCCGCGCCATGCGGGCGATGACCGGTGCCGCCCCGGTGCCGGTTCCACCACCCATGCCGGCGGTGATGAACACCATGTGGGCGCCGTCCAAATGACGGAACAATTCATCCGCTGCCTCTTCCGCCGCCGCTTTGCCGATTTCCGGCTTCGCGCCCGCGCCCAGACCCTGGGTCAGATGCGGCCCGAGCTGGATGCGGCGATCGGCACGGCTATGCATCAACTGTTGCGCGTCGGTGTTCGCGACCACGAATTCTACGCCCTGCAAATTGGCGGCGATCATGTTGTCGACAGCGTTCGTGCCGCCGCCTCCAACACCGATCACGGTAATCCGGGGGGTAAAGTCGGTGTGCGCCTGAGGCGGGATAATGAGATTCAGAGTCATGTTTTTGCTCCCCCCGTTACGACGGGGTGACTGGTTACGACACACCGCCCGATTCGCCACATACCAAGATCGATTCGCTCGGCCATTTTTAAACGCGCTCCTTCAGAAAGTTCACGATGCGGCGAAGCCAGCCCGATTGCTGTTCCTCCTCCATGTCCACGTCCTGGAAGCCGCGGCCCGCACCCGCCGCCCAGGACAGCAGACCACCCGCGGTGGCGAAGGCCGGTCCGGTGGCCATTTCCGGCAGACCGCGCAACTGCGTCGGCCGCCCCAGCCGCACCTGCCGGCCCAGCATGCGGGCAGCGAGATCGCGCGCCCCCGCCAGTTGGCAGGCGCCGCCGGTCAAAACGACCCGATTGCCGGCGGCCCGCGTCAGACCCGTGCTGTCCAGGCGTTCCTTGACGTATTCGAACGTTTCCTCAAGCCGAGGCCGGATGATGTTCACCACCTGGCTGCGCGGAATACGGGCGAGCTGGTGGTCTTCCTCCCCCACGATCGGCACCATCAATATCTCCCGCTCATCGTCCGGGCTGCTTTGCACATTGCCGTACAAGGTCTTCATGCGTTCCGCGTGAGCCAGGGTGGTCGATAGGCCCGTCGCGAGGTCTTTGGTCACATGCAACCCGCCGATCGGCAACTGCGCCGTGTGCAGCAACTGCCCATCGGCGAACACCGCCATCCCGGTGGTGCCGCCGCCCATGTCGATGACGGTGGTCCCGAGGTTGCGCTCATCGTCCACCAGGACGGACAGGCCGGCGGCCATGGGGGCAGAGACCAGTTCCTCGATTTCGAGATCGCACTGCGCGATGCACGTCCGCAGCGTGCGCACCGCCGTCGAGGCGGCGTCGATCACATGCAGGCGGGCGTTCAAGGTCGTGCAGAACAGGCCGCGCGGGTCCTCCACCTGGTCGGTGGCATCCACCGAGAACTGCTGCGGCATGGTGTGGATGGCATCCCGCCCGTCGTTGGCGGTGCGCATGCGGGCCTCGGCCACCACGCCCCGAATGTCGTGATCGTCCACCTGCCGTCCGCCGACAGCCCACTGCATATTATACAGACGAGATTCCGGCTGGCCGCAGGTCAGGTTCACCGTCACCGACCGCAACCTGATGTCCGCCATATCCTCGGCCTGGCCCACGCAGGCGCGGATGGCGCTGACGGCTTCCCCGAGGTCCACGATACTGCCGCCGCGCACGCCGCGCGCTTTCTGCCAGCCGAAGCCGAGTACTCGCAGGGTCCCATCGCTTTCGGTGCGACCGATGAGGCAGACGATCTTGGTCGTGCCGATATCCAGCACCCCGAACGGGCCGGCGCGGTGATGATGCCGCGGGCGATCCGGTTCCTCGGGCAAGGATGGCGGAAGCGACGCGGGGCGACGAGCCATTTCGTTCATCCTACGGCGCTCCTCATGTTGGGCGTTTGGCGGTGGCCGGATTCTCCGGCGGCGGCGGAGGCGGCGGGGGCGGTATCGGCTCGGCGCTATTGCCCGGGGCGGTGACGGTGGCGGTGGCGTCAGCGCGCGGACGTGCCACAAGCCGGTCCGGCAGGCGCATGTCGATCGCGGCCAACGGGCGGTCCAGCAAAGCGTGGTCACGATGCAGCACCATCAGCCGGTCCAGCGCCTCAACTTCGTGGCCCTCAGGCAGCATGACGTCGATGCCATTCTTCAAATGCAGGTCCCAGCGGCGCTCGCCGACCCGCACGGCGGCGACGATACGTCCGGTCAGCGGCGGGTATTTGTCGAGCAGCGTCAGCAGGCTGGCCGCGCCGGCGGGCGCACCCGGACCGACGACCATCGGCAGTTTATCCTTGAACCGGCCCGCATCCTGGTTCGCCACAATTTGGCCCGCGCGGTCGATCAGCAGGTATTTGTTCTGGTTTTGCCAGATCGCGAATGGCTGCTTTTCCTGCAAAGCGACGACAACGGTATCGGGCAGGCGACGTTCCACCGTTGCCTCTTCCACCCAGGTGAGCTCCTGGATACGAAGGCGTGCCGCCTCGACCGAAAATCCCAGAATCGGGGAGCCGGTTTCGACCCCGAGCGCGGCGAGTAGCAGCGGTTCGGGGGTGTTCTGGCGACCGTGGATGACAACATGGGCGATGCGCATGCCGGTGAACCCGGTCGAGCCGCCCAGCCGTTCGCGCAGACTTGCGATGCTGCTACCCGGCGCGACGGTGCGGGCGGTAACCAGGGCAAGGCCAGCGATACACAGCGCGAAGGCACCCCAGGCCGCCGGCCGCACCCATTTGCGCATCCGGCGAAGCAGCATGGTGCGTTTCGAAATGCGGTCCTTGATGGAGTTGCGTGGCACAGTGCCACGGCGTGCCTTCATTCCCGACATGCGGCGTTCTCCACCATCCAGGCACATAGCTGCGGGAAACTCATGCCCATATGCGCTGCTTGTTCCGGAAGCAACGATGTCGGGGTCAGGCCGGGCTGCGTGTTGATTTCGAGCAGTACCAGACGGCCGGGTTCGCCAGCCGTGTCGTCGTACCGGAAATCGCACCGTGTGGCGCCGCGGCATCCGAGCGCGCGGTGCGCCGCCGCGGCGACGCGCAGCGCCTGGGCGTAGATATCCGGATGCACCGCTGCCGGAATTATATGGCGGGATCCGCCGTCGGCGTATTTCGAATCGTAGTCGTAGAATACCCCGGCGTCGGCCAGGATCTCCGTCACCGCCAGCGGCCGGTCGCCCATCACCGCGACGGTCAGTTCGCGGCCGGGGATGTATTCCTCGACCAGTGCTTCCCGCCCGAATGTCCAGGCACGCGCGACGGCGGCCCGTCGGTTGTCGCCGGCTCTGATGATTTCCACGCCGACCGAGGAACCCTCATTCACCGGCTTCACCACATAGGGTAGCGCGATTGGGTCGGCGGCTTCCAGCGCGTCGATCTCCACCACCCGGCCGGCGGCGATCGGCAGGCCGGCGGCGGCGAACAGGGCTTTGGCGGCGGCCTTATCCATGGCGATAGCCGAAGCCCGGACGCCGGAATGGGTGTAGGGAATGCCCAGCAGATCGAGCACGCCCTGAATCGCGCCGTCCTCGCCGAAACGGCCATGCAGCGCGTTGAACACCGCGTCGGGCCGGGGCGTCAGCGCGGCGATCGTGGCGACCAGATCGTCGCCGACCTCGATCGGGATCACCTCGAACCCGGCCTCCCGCAAGGCGACGATCACCTTCCGGCCGCTGTTCAGGCTGACCTCGCGTTCGGCGGAAATACCGCCGTACAACACTGCGACCCGGGTCAATGTGCAACCTCCGGCTGACGGACCGGCACGCCGATGCGGCGGATTTCCCATTCCAGCCGTACGCCGGTCGCGGCGAGCACGCGGCGACGCACTTCCTCACCCAAATTCTCCAGGTCGGCGGCCGTGGCGTTCCCGGTGTTGATCATGAAGTTGCAGTGCTTCTCCGACACCTGCGCACCGCCGAGGGTCAGGCCGCGGCAGCCAGCGGCATCGATCAGCTCCCACGCCTTGTGGGTGCTGAAATGCGGCTGCGGATTGCGGAAGGTGGAGCCTCCGGTGCGGGTGCGCACGGGTTGCGAACGTTCCCGGTCCTCCCGGATTTGCGCCATGCGCGAAGCGATCACCGCTCCGGACCCCGAGCGGGCTGTCAGTTGCGCGCGAACAACGATGGCTCCGACCGGCAGGCTGGCGTGGCGATAAGTCATGGCGAGATCGGCGGCCGACAACCGCCGCTGTTCCCCGCTGCGGGTCACGATATCGGCCCAGGCGAGCACGTTGGCGATTTCGCCGCCATAGGCCCCAGCATTCATGGCCACCGCCCCACCGATAGAACCGGGGATGCCGCACAGAAATTCCAGCCCCCCGAATTCCGCGGCCGCCGCCTGCTCGGATATTGTAACGTCCAGCGCGGCGCCGCCCGCGGTTACCCCGTCGGCATGCGTCGTGATGGTGGAAAAACCGCGCGCCAAACGGATCGTCACGCCCGGCAGCCCGGCATCGCGAATGATGATGTTGGAGCACGCGCCGATCGTATGCACCGGCACGGTATGCGGCAGATTGCGCAGGAATTGAGCCAGATCGGCTTCGTCGGCCGGGCGGACCAGGGCCTCCGCGTTGCCGCCCGCGCGGAACCAGGTGCTGGGCGCCAGCGGCGCATCGAACTGCACCCGGCCCCGCAATTTCGGCAGCAGGCGGGCGAGAGAGGTCACGCCCCACCCCCAGACTTGCGGGTGCTGGACGCTTGCAATGCTGCCAGCTCGTCCGGCAGCGTTGCCGCCCATTGGGTGATGTTCCCGGCGCCGAGGCAAACGACGAAATCGCCCGGTTTTGCGATGGCATGCACCATTTCCGCCAGCATGCCGGGGTTGGGCAGCGGTACGACGCGACGGTGCCCACGGGCACGCAAACCCTCCACCAATGCATCGCGGTTGACGCCCGGGATCGGAGATTCTCCGGCCGCGTACACATCCGCGATAATGACCGTACCGGCGTCGTTCATGCAGGTGCAGAACTCGTTGAACAGGGACTCCAGGCGGCTGTACCGATGCGGCTGCACCACCGCGATCACGTCGCCCGCACCGGCTTGACGAGCGGCTTTCAGCACGGCGGCGATTTCCACGGGGTGGTGGCCGTAATCGTCGATGACCGTGATCCCGCCGGCCTCACCGGTTTTGGTGAAGCGGCGCTTGACGCCTTTGAAGCCCAGAAACGCGTGGCGCAGCGTCTCGTTGTCCATCTCCATTTCGACGCCGATAGCGATGGCGGCCAGGGCGTTCTGCACGTTGTGCGCGCCCAGCATCGGCAGCCGGAACGGCCCGAGGCGCCGGTCCCGCCCGCGATGCCGATCCGTCACCACAACATAAAAACTCGACCCCAATTTGTCCGGGATCACGTGCTCGGCGCGAATATCCGCCTGCGGAGAGAACCCGTAGGTAATGATCCGATGGTCGGACAAACGCGGGATCATCTGCTGCACCGCCGGATGGTCGATGCATAGCACCGCGAACCCGTAGAACGGTACGTTGCTGACGAACTGGTCGTACCCCGCGACCATTTTTTCCTCAGTGCCCCAGTGATCCAGGTGCTCGGCGTCCATGTTAGTAACGATCGCGATGACCGCCGGCAGGCGCAGGAAACTGCCGTCGCTTTCATCGGCTTCGACCACCATCCACTCGCCCTCACCTAGGCGGGTGTTGGTTCCGTAGGCGTTGATGATGCCGCCGTTGATGACGGTGGGGTCGAGTTTCGCCGCCTCCAGCACAGCCGCCACCAGGCTGGTGGTGGTGGTCTTGCCGTGCGTGCCGCCGACCGCGATGGCCCATTTCAGCCGCATCAGCTCGGCCAGCATTTCCGCACGACGCACCACCGGGATCAGCCGGACCCTGGCCGCCTGGACCTCGGGGTTGTCTTTCTTCACGGCGGTGGAGGTCACAACCACCTGCGCCCCGCCGAGGTTCGCCGCGTTATGGCCGATGGCAACCTGAATCCCGGCCGCGCGCAGACGCAGCACGTTGGCGCTTTCGGAAATATCGCTGCCCTGCACGACGTAGCCCAGGTTGTGCAGCACCTCCGCGATGCCGGACATGCCGATGCCGCCGATGCCCACGAAGTGGATGGTGCCGATGGAAAGCGGCAGCGCTCTCATGCGAGGGTGTCCCGATGCATCAGGGCCTCGACAAGGTCGGCCAACGCGGCGGCGGCGTTCGGGCGGGCCTGGGTGCGGGCACGCGCCGCGGCGGCGGACAAAGCGGAGGGATCGTTCAGCAATTCTGACAACTTCGCGGCGAGCGCGGCGGGGGTGAAGGTGGGTTGCGGCATGAGCCAGGCCCCGCCGGCATCGGCCAGCGCCTTTGCGTTGCCGGTCTGGTGGTCATCAATCGCGCCGGGCAGCGGCACCAGGATGGCGGGCCGTCCCACGACCGCGATTTCACAAACGGTGGAAGCCCCCGCGCGGGCAATGACCAGGTGCGCATCGCGCAGACGCTCGGCGACGTCGCCGAAGAACGGCGCCAGGTCGGCTTCGATCCCAGCCTCGACATAGACGGTGCGGACCCGCTCGAGATCTTCCTGCCGGCATTGCTGAGTCACGCTCAGGCGGCCACGCAGCTTGTCCGGCAGCGCCAGCAAGGCCGCCGGGACGACATCGCTGAACACCCGCGCGCCGAGGGAGCCGCCGAGGACCAGCAACCGGATTGTTTCGCCCATGGCCGCATACGGTGCATCCGCCAGCGCCGCGATCGCCGCGCGGACTGGATTGCCGGTGACCTCGGTGCGGGCGTTTGCCGGAACCCGCGTCGTGGTGGCGAAGGTCAGTGCCAGCCGATCGGCCCGGCCCGACAGGAAGCGGTTTGCCCGTCCCAGCACGGCGTTCTGCTCGTGCAGGATCACCGTGGGGGGCCGCCGCAGGAACCGCGTCGCCAGTACCGGCGGCACGCAGGGGTAACCGCCGAAGCCTACCACGGCGCCGACTTTCAGGCGGGACACCAGCGAACGCGCCTTCAGCACGCCGGCGGCAAGGGAAAAAATGGCCTTCGCCCCACGCAACAGGCCGCGCCCGGCGATCCCGGCACCGGGCAGGACATGGGTCTCACCCTTCGCGAACACCTTGCTGTTCAACCCGCCGGAACGGGCGTCGGTCAACAGCACCACGCGTTGGCCGCGGGCGACCAATTCGGTGGCGAGGGCCTCGGCCGGGAAGAAGTGCCCGCCCGTGCCGCCGGCTGCGATCGCGATGGGGCGAGCCATCTCTCGCGCTCTCACGACCCATCCTCCCGGTGACGGCGCCGGGTGAGGCCGAGCAGCATGCCCATGCCGATGGCGACCGCGATGGCGGAGGAGCCGCCATAGGAGATGAATGGTAGCGTCATGCCTTTGGTCGGGATCAACGCCAAGGTGGACGCCATGTTGACGAACGCCTGCAACCCGAACCCGGCCACCAGTCCGGTGCAAGCCAGAACCACGAACGGGTCGTGTTCCTGCAGCAGCCGAAGCAGGCCGCGCAGCACGATGAAGGCGAAGATCGCCAGAATGATCGCGCACAGGATCATGCCGAATTCCTCGCCCGTGACGGCGAAAACGAAATCGGCGTGGGCGTCGGGAAGCACGTCCTTCACCCGGCCCTCCCCGGGGCCGCGGCCGAACAGGCCGCCGTTGCCGAACGCCTCCATAGCGGTCTCGACTTGGTAGCGATCGCCGGTGCCCAACCAGAATTTCTGCACGCGCCCGCGGACGTGGTCCGACATCAGATAGGCCAGTACCGCGCCCCCACCGGCCAGACCGACGCCGATGACCATGAAAATCCGGTGCAGCCCGCCGATGTAAAGCTGCGTCAGGAATACCACCGTGATGACGGCCATCATGCCGACGTCGGGTTGCTTCATCAGCATGAACGCGATGGCGCCGAAAATCGCTGCCGCACCGACCATGCCGCCGTAGCGCCGGCGGCGTTGCCATTGCGCGATCAGGTAGGCCGCCGTCACCGCGAAACAGGGCTTCAGAAATTCGCTGGGCTGCACCGACATGCCCGGCAGGGAGATCCAGCGGCGAGCGCCCTTGATCTCGGTCCCCACCGTCATCGTCGCCGCCGTCATCATGAGCGCGGCGATGCCACCGGCAATCGCAAGCCGGCGGATATTGCGCGGCGACAGCATGGACACGCCTACCGTCACCAGCCCCGCGAGCAACAGAAAGAAAATCTGCTTGTAGATGAATAGGTCGCGCGACGTGCCGATACGCTCCGCCACTGCCGGGCTCGCGGCCTGCATCATAATGAAGCCAAAGCTGATGAGCATCCCGATGGCGCTGAGGGTCCAGCGATCCACCGTCCACCACCAACGGCCGAGCAGCGAATTGTCCGCGCGTGAGAGGGCGGCCATCAGCGAGCGCCCTCCATGTCGCGCACCAGTTCGGCGAAGCGGTCGCCGCGCTGGTCGTAGCCGGTGAATTGGTCCCAACTGGCGCAGGCCGGGGACAGCAGCACCACGTCGGCTTTGTCGTCATGCGCCGCTCTGGCGGCCAGTTTTACGGCGTTTTCCAGCGTGCCGGCCTCGATGAAGGGAACGCCGTGTTCGCGCAGCGTGGCGGCGAGAATGGGCGTGTCTCGCCCGATCAGCATGGCATGCGCGATCCGGGGGAACAGGGGGACGAGCGGAATAATTCCGTCTTCTTTCGCCATGCCGCCGGCGATCCAGATCAGCCGGTCGTAACAAACCAGCGCCCGCTGGGCGGCGTCGGCGTTAGTGGCCTTACTGTCGTTGATATAGCTGACGCCATCGACTCGACCCACCAGTTGCTGCCGGTGCGGCAGGCCGGGGTAGGTGCGCAGGCCCCGCGCGATCGCGGCGCGATCCACACCCAGGAAGCTCGCCATGGCCGCGACGGCGGCGGCATTCTGCGCGTTGTGGGCACCCGGCAGGGTGGGGCACGCCGCCATGCGCAGGATGGGCCCGTCCGCGTCCCGGAGCATCCCGTTTTCGGTCCATACGCCGGCGCGGGACACGCCGGAGATGGTGACCACCTTTCTCGTCATGGCGAGTCGTTGGTGCATACCCCTGGACCGCTCGTCGTCGATTCCGATCACGCTAAGATCGCCCAAACGCTGGCGGTCGAACACCGCGCGTTTCGCCAGGGCGTAGCCGTCCATGTCGCCATGGCGGTCCAGGTGATCCACACTGAGATTGAGCATTGCGGCAACATCGAAGCGTAGCGTCGCGAGTCGCTCCAACATATAGGACGACATTTCCAGCACGTAGACGCCGTTGTCCGGCAGCAGCGGCAACGATAGCGCCGCCGGCCCAAGGTTGGCCCCCGCGACGGCCCGAACCCCCGCGCCGGTCAAAACATGCGCCAGCAGCGCGGTGGTGGTGGATTTGCCGTTGGTGCCGGTTATCCCGACAAACCGAGCAGCGGAGCCGGCCCGGCGCACGGCTTGGAACAGAAGCTCAGTGTCCGACAGGATCGGGATGCCGGCCTCGCGGGCCCAGACCGCGATAGGGTGCGGCTTCGGCAGCCGATGCGGAATGCCGGGCGACAGGACGACCGCGTCGAACCGGCCACCAGCCTCGCGCGGGTCGCCAATGGTCAATCCCGTTGCGCCGTCGCGGGCGCCGGGAGAATCATCCCAAGCAACGACCGAGCCCCCCATCGCTGCGAGCGCATAAGCGGCGGGCAGGCCGTTCTTACCCAGCCCCACCACCGCGAAGCGTTGTCCGACAAACAGATTGTCAGGAAAAATGCTCATCGGATTTTCAGCGTCGCGAGGCCCACGAGGGCCAAAATCATCGAAATGATCCAGAAACGGATCACGATCGTCGGTTCCGCCCAGCCCTTCTTCTCGAAGTGATGGTGCAGCGGCGCCATCAGGAAAACGCGCTGGCCGGTGCGCTTGTACCAGAACACCTGGACGATGACGGATACTGTCTCAACCACGAACAGCCCGCCAACGATCATCAGCACGAACTCATGCTTCGTCGCCACGGCGACCGCGCCCAAGGCGCCGCCGATGGACAGCGCTCCGATATCGCCCATGAACACCGCCGCCGGTGGGGCATTGAACCACAGAAAGCCCATGCCGGCCCCGATCAGCGCGGAGCAGAACACCGCCAGCTCGCCGGCCCCGACAACGGGGTGCAGCTGCAAATACTCCGCGAAGATGCGGTTGCCCACGAGGTAGGAAATCAGTGCGAAGACCCCCGCGCAGATGATGGTCGGCACGATCGCCAGGCCGTCAAGACCGTCGGTCAGGTTCACCGCGTTGGACGCGCCCATCATCACCAGCATGGCGAACACCGGGAACAAGAAGCCGAGTTGCAGCACGAATTCTTTGAAAATCGGGAATGTCAGCGCCATCCCCATCGGTCCGCGCGCCAGCCACGTCAGCCAAATCGCCGTGATCAATCCCACCCCGGCCTGCACGATCAGTTTGACCCGGCCGGACACGCCTTTGGTGTTGCGCGCGGTCACCTTCAGATAGTCGTCGGCAAACCCCAGGGCTCCATAACCCAGGGTTACGAACAGCGTCGCCCATACGTACCCGTTACGCAGATCGACCCAAAGCAACGTCGAGATCGTCAGGGCGAACAGAATCAGCAGCCCGCCCATGGTCGGCGTGCCCTTTTTCTCGATCAGATGCCGCTCCGGCCCGTCCTCGCGGATTGGTTGACCTTGCCCCTGCAACCGCTTCAACCAGCGGATCACCATCGGACCCAGTAGGAAGCTGACGATCAGCGCTGTCAGGCATGCCGCGCCCGCCCGAAAGGTGATGTAGCGGACGAGGTTGAACAGGATGAAGTGGTCCGCCAGGGGGCGAAGCAGGTTGTAGAGCATCAGGCCGTCCCCTCGATGGTCATGGCGTCGAGAGCGTCGACCACATGTTTCATACGGCTGCCGAGGCTGCCTTTGACCAAAATCGCGTCGCCCGCCGCTACGGCCCTGGCAACGATCGGGGCGAGGGCCGCCGAATCCTCGGCGTGTGCGCCGCGCAGGGCGGCGGGTATGGCCTCGAACAGGTTGCGCATCGACGGGCCGCAGGCGAACAGCAGATCGGCCGACTGCGCGACGGCGTCTGCCAGGCCGGCGTGTTCCGAGGGACCAGCTGCCCCGAGTTCCAGCATGTCCCCCAGCACCGCGATGCGCCGTTTGGCCGGTTGCAGACGCAACACATCCAAGGCCGCGCGCATCGACGCGCCGTTGCCGTTATAACTTTCGTCCAGCAGGAGTGCGGTTCCGGCGGCCAAAGCCAATTTCCGCCGGGCGCCTCGGCCGCCAAGCGGCGCGAACGCCTCCAGCGCGTGCGCCGCGATGTCGCGGTCCAACCCGAGCACATGGGCCGCGGTCAGCGCCGCCATGGCGTTCATGGCCATGTGGCGACCGGGGGCGTTAAGGCGGAAGCGAACCTCGTGGCCACCGACTTCCGCCAGGACGATGGAACCGTCGGCATCCGGTTCGGTGCTCAGCAACCGGACGGTGGCGCCTTGCGATGTCCCGAAGGTCGCGACCTTCGCGGCTCCGGCGGCATCGCGCAGGCGGGTGAATTGCGGCGAATCCAGCGGCAGAACCGCGATCCCACCCGGCACCATGCCGGTCATGATGGCGGCTTTCTCGTCGGCGATGGCCTCGATCGAGCCGAGATGGCCGATATGCGCCTTCTCCACGGTGGTGATGACCGCGACATGCGGGTTCGCCAGATGCGCGAGGGGCGCGATCTCGCCAGCGTGGTTCATGCCGATCTCCGCCACGCAAAACGCGGCATGGCGTGGCATGCGGGCCAGGGTCAGCGGCAGACCCCATTGATTGTTGTAGGATGCCTCGGCGGCGTGCGTCGGTCCGAAGGCAGACAGAATGGTCCGCAGCATTTCCTTTGTGGTCGTCTTCCCGACGCTGCCGGTGACGGCGACAACCCGAGCACTGGAGCGCACCCTTGCGAAACCGCCGAGGCGGGCGAGGGCCGCCAGGGTGTCGTCGACGCGGAGCAGGCGGGACAGGGCAAAAGGTGCTGAAAAGCTAAGACTCTCGCCCTTTCCTTGAGGGAAAGGGAGGTTATTGCTTCGAACATCCCGATGCACCATGGCACCCGCCGCGCCCTTGGCGAGGGCGTCGGCGACGAAGGCGTGCCCGTCCCGCCCCTCGCCCACCAATGCCACGAACAGATCGCCGGGGCGCAAGGTGCGGGTGTCGATGGAAACCCCGTCGGCCTCGAACGGTACGTCGATGGCGCCGCCCGTCGATTCGAGCAGGTCGATCATGGTCCAGAGGCGGGTCATGCCGCCCCCGCCAGATGCCGGATCGCGGACACGTCGTCGAACGGGATGACGGTGGTCCCGATGGTCTGCCCCTGCTCGTGACCCTTGCCCGCCACCGCCAGCACGTCGCCGGGCTGGAGCATGGTCAGGCCCGCCGCGATCGCGTGGGCGCGGTCGCCGATTTCCATCGCGCCGGGGCAGGCCGCCAGGATGGCGGAACGAATGCTCGCCGGATCCTCCGACCGAGGATTGTCGTCCGTCACGATTGTTCTGTCCGCCAGGCGCGCGGCAGCCGCACCCATCAAGGGGCGCTTGCCGCGGTCGCGGTCCCCACCGGCCCCGAACACCACGATCAACCGCCCCTGGGTATGCGGCCGCAACGCCGTCAGTAACCGCTCCAGCGCATCGGGGGTATGGGCGTAATCGACATAGACCGTGGCGCCGTTGGACAATGTAACGGCGCGTTCCATCCGCCCGCGCACGCCGGTCAGCGACGGCAGGTGGGAAAATACGTTCGCCATGCACAGGGCTTCGGCAAGCGCCCCGGCCAGCATGACGTTGTCCGCCTGGAAGCGGCCGGGGAGCATCAGCGGGATCGTGCGTTCGGTGCCATCCACCGCAATCGTCAGGTCCTGACCGTCGGGACGCGGTTGGGTGCGTACCAGCCGCCAGTGCTCGCCGGCTTCCCCGACCGTACGCAGCTTCAGATGGCGGCGCGCCGCGATATCGCGCAGGCCTGCCAGCGTCGCCGGATCCATATCGGCGCATGCCACAGCCGCCGCGCCCTCGGGCAGCAGTTCGGTGAACAACCGCATCTTGGCGGCGCGATAGGCGTCCAGCGTCCCGTGATAATCCAGATGATCCCGCGTCAGGTTGGAAAACCCCGCCGCCGCGATGCGGGCGCCGTCCAACCGGAACTGGTCCAGCCCGTGCGACGATGCCTCCAGCGCCGCATGCTGTATGCCTGCTCGGGCCAACCCCGCGAGGCTCTCCGCCAAACTGATCGGATCGGGGGTTGTCAGGCCCGGCCCTGGTGCGAAGCCGGGCGCGATCAACCCGAGGGTGCCCAGACTGGCGGCCTTGTAGCCCGCCAAAGTCCAGAGCTGACGCAAGAACTCCACAGTGCTGGTCTTGCCATTGGTGCCAGTGACGGCGACGACGGTGTGCGGCTGCTTCCCGGCCAGAAGTGCGGCGATGCGCGCCAGGCGCTGGCGGGGTTCGCGGTCCATCAGCATCGGGCGTTCCGGCACGCCCTCGGGCCAGGCGGTGCCTATCGGGGCGAGGATGGCCACCGCACCGCGCTGCACCGCCTCCGCGATGTAGGCACGTCCGTCCGCTTTCACACCCGGCAGCGCGGCGAACAGATCGCCCGGCACGACCTGCCGGCTATCGGCGGTCACGCCGGCGATGTCCAGTTCCGCGATCGCGGTGTCGCAGGCGCCCATCATGAGATCACCGAGCCGCAACGGTGGATGTCGCGCTGGCCGGGACCAAAGGCGCCGTCGGCACGGCGGCTGGACGAACCGCCGCGGGCACGCTGGCCCGACGATTCGGGTCGGCCTGAGGTGGCCGGCTCATGGCCGGGGGGAGCATGGCGGGCGGCACTGTCAGGCTGGGCGGTTTTGGCGGGACGCGGGCTTGCACATCCAGCGTCGTCGCGCTGTTGGAAGGCAAGCGCGCCGGCAAACCCGGCGGACGGCTGGGCATCAGGGGGATCGCCAGAGACTGATCGATCGCCGCTTTGTTCTGGGTGTCCGGCATCAGCCCCAGCATCGGCCCGATCCGGGAGATCACCCGACCAGCGGCAGGCGCGGCGACCCACCCGGCGGTGGCATAGCCGAAAGTGGCTTTGGTCGCGTGCGGCTCGTCCAGCATCATATAGACCGCGTAGCGCGGCGCGTTCATCGGGAAAACGCACATAAACGCCGCGATGTTAGCGTGCTTTCGATAGCCGCCATGCGCTTGCACCTTCTCGGCGGTGCCGGTCTTGCCCCCGGGGTAGTATCCCGCGACCTCCGCCGTTTTGCCGAAGCCGTCGGTCACCACCAGCCGCATCAGCTTACGCATCAGGTCAGAGGTTCCTTGCTGCATCACACGCTCGCCTTGCGGTGTTTCGTTCGGCTGGAGTGCGAGGATGGTGGGGCGCGTCAGGATACCGCCGTTCGCGATGGCGGCGGTGCCGCGCACCACGTGCAGCGGGGTGACGGAAATGCCGTGGCCGAAGCCCACGGTCATGGTTGCGATGTCCTTCCAGTTCGCGGCCGGTTGCACGATCGGCATGCCGGCCTCCGGCAATTCCACGCCGGTCTTGCCGAACATGCCCATGGCCTGTAGCCAATGGCGCTGCCGCTCCGCCCCCACGAGGTGCGCGATATGCGCGGCGCCGAGGTTGGACGAATAGGCCAGTACCTCCGGCAGATAGAGCCAGCGGTGTTTACCCTCGAAATCCTGGATGGTGAAGCGGCTGATCTGGATCGGACGGGACGCGTCGAATTGATCCCAGATGTGCACGAGGCCGGAGTCCAGCGCCATCGACGCCGTCTGCAGTTTGAACGTGCTACCGGGCTCGTAACGCTCCTTGATCGCCCGGTTCTTTCTCTGTTCCTCGGAGGCGGTGCGGAAATTGTTGGCGTCGTAGTCGGGCAGGCTGACGATGGCCAGCATTTCGCCGGTATTCACATCCATCACCATGCCGGCGGCGCCGATCGCACCGAAGGTGCCCATCGCCGCCAGCAGTTCCTCACGCACCACGGCCTGCACGCGCACATCGATCGACAGCCGCAACGGCGACTGGTCTGAACGAATGCGGGCATCGAGGCCCAGTTCCACGCCCGCGACGCCGATCTCATCCACGTTGACCCCGCCCAGCACTTGCGCCGCCGTGCGGCCCATCGGGTAGTGGCGTTGCTGCGTCGCTCTGAAGTCGATCCCCGGCAACCCGAGGTCGTTGATCGCCAGTTCCTCCTTAGGGGTGATCTGCCGCTCCAGGTAGACGAACTGCTTATTGCTTTCCGACAGGCGCCTGACCGCCAACGCTTCGTCCAGGCGTGGCAGTACCATCTTGAGCCTATGGGCAACACCGGCGGGATCGAGGATCACCCGGGGATCGGCGAAGACGGACACGGTCGGCAAGGAGATGGCAAGATCCTGCCCGCGTCGGTCGGTAATCAACGCCCGCTGGCCAATGGGCGTGTAGGTCGTCGTTTTCGGGGCGGCGGCAACCATCGCGGCGACCTGCCTTTCCGCTCGGTGCGGTTGTTTGGGGTCGACGATGGTTACCATTGCCAAGCGCCCGATCAGCGCCAGAAACAATACGGCGAACCCACCGGCGACAATCACCACCCGGCCGCGGGTTTTCTCCAGCGCCGCGCGCCGGTGGCGGTCTGGTTCGGTGACCTGGAAGGTTTCGACCATCGGCACGGTGTCGTTTGGCGCCGCACCGCGCCGGCGCGCCGGCCGGCCGTACCCGCCGCCGTTCAAGGGCGGTGAGTCGGAGGGCGGCGGTGCGTCGGTCAGATCGGTCATGTCCGGATCTCAGTTACCGTTGTTCCACTGGTTGGTGCTGACCGGCATCGGCCGCGGCACGGGCGCAAACGAGCTGCCACGCCCGACCGCGAGCAAAGACCCGGTTTGAACCGGTGGTTGCTGCGGCGCCTGCAACGGCGGAGTTGCCGGCGCCGCGACGCGAGGGGGTTGCTGCTGCGCGGCCGCCAGCGGTGTACGGGCCGTCTGAATGGGTGGCGCCGGGGTCGGTGCAGGTGCTGCGACCGGCGAACGTGGCGGCGCGGGTTTGGGTGCCGGTGGCGCGGCGTTCGTCGCCATCAGGGCCGGCGGTGCCGCAACGGGTAGCGGTGGGATAGGCAGTTCTTCCTCCGCGACCACGGACTCCTCCGCTGCCGATGCCAGCGTCGCGGCCGATGGTTGCGCGGCCGCGACCGGCACAACGGCCGGTTCCTCGGGCGCATCTGTGGTCCCGGTGGTCGGTTCCCACGCGCGCGGCGCCGGCAGGCGGGAGGCCAGTTCCGCCAGGGTCGTGAACTGTTCCGGCAGCATCGGCCGCAGTGCCAGATATTGATCGGAGAAGGCGCGCAGGCGTTCCGGATTTTCACGTAGTGTCCACTCCGCCCGCAGGGCGCGCGACTGCTCCCGCAGACCCGTCGTCTCGGCGAGGGTCTTTTCGATCTGCCGGTCGAGCAGTTGGACGTTGTGCTTCGATTGGTAGGTGTACAGCACAGCGGCCCCGGCGAGAACGCAGGACATGGCGGTCGTCGATCGGATCATGCGGCAAACCCTCCCAGACGTTCGATGGCGCGCAGCCGAGCGCTGCGGGCCCGAGGATTGATGTTGGTTTCGTCGGCGCGGGGGCGGAGTGGCTTCGTGGTCAGCATGCGGAACAGGGCGGCCGGGCGATCGGTCAACCCACGCGGATCGTGCCGGGACAGGCCCGGCGCGCGGCCCGCGATCTCGGTCATGAAGCGTTTCACGATGCGGTCTTCGAGGCTATGAAACGACACCACCACCAACCGCCCGCCGGGGGCCAGCAGTTCGGCGGCGGCTGCCAAAGCCCGCTCGATTTCGCCCAACTCATCGTTCACCTCGATGCGCAAGGCCTGAAAGCTCCGCGTCGCGGGGTCCATGCCCGACCCGTCTTTCGGCATAACGGACCGGATGATGCTGGCCAGACGGCCGGTGGTCTCGATCGGCGCCTCGGTCCTGGCGGTGACGATGGCCTTGGCGATCCGGCGGGAGGCGCGTTCCTCCCCCAATTCGTACAGCACGTCCGCGAGGTCTCGTTCGGGCAACGTGTTCACCAGATCGGCGGCCGATGTGCCCTGCTTGCTCATGCGCATATCCAACGGACCGTCTCCCCGGAACGAGAACCCGCGTTCGGGCTCGTCGATCTGAAAGGAGGAGATGCCAAGGTCGAGGACGATTCCGTCGAGCAAAAAAACGCCAGCCTTGGTCAGCAGCGCCATCATTTCCCCGAATTGGCCCTGGATCAGATGCAAACGCCCAGGGAATCGTTCGGCGACGGCGGCGCCGCGCGCGATGGCGTCGGGATCGCGGTCGATGCCCCACAAGGTGCAACGGGCGGTGTCGAGGATCGCGGTCGCATAGCCGCCGCCGCCGAAGGTGCCGTCGAGGTAGACGCCATCCTGTCGTGGGGCCAGCTGCGCCAAAACCTCGCGCAGCATCACGGGGATATGGCCGCTCATGCGGCCCCCGGCAGAGTCAGGCGCCTGTCGCGCGACCGCTGCGCCGCGTCCCGTTTGCGCTGTTCGGCCTGGCCGGTTTCCCAAATCTGGAAGATTTTGCCACGGCCCATGAATACGATCGTGCTGTGAACCGACAGGCCAGCATGCTCCGTCAGGTTCGCGGGCAACACCACCCGGCCTTCCCTATCGGCTTCCAGCGGGGTGGCATCGGCATAGATCGAGATCGAGAGGTCGTCGTATTCCTGGCTGAATTCATCGAGTTTCGAGAGCGGTGCGGCCAAGGCCTGAAAATCGGTTTCTGACCAGACCTCGATGCATCGGTCGATGTGCGACGGGCGGGCGACCAGGGGTGTGCCGGCCGCGGGGGGCAGCGGTCCAGCGGTGCTCTCGGCACGGAGCTGGGTGCGATAAAGCGCAGGTATGGACACACGATTTTTCGTGTCCAACTTGCCAGTATGCGTTCCCAGAAATTGGCCCATTCGAGCCGGCCTGCTTCGTGAATGGTTGCGACAGGGTTCCGCTGGGCTTGTTCGAAGAAATGGAACCACCTGTCGGGCGGGCGCCGTTCCCTCGAGCCCATGGAGCGGCACTTGCCGGTTTGTTCATGGGATGTCGTGGGATATTATGGCACCGGGTCGAAGTCAAGCCTTGAATCAGGCATTTCCAAGCCTGGAGCAGGAGTCTTTCCAGTCGTCGGGGGCTGGGCCGCGACTCAGCTCAATATTCACTTTTTGTTCTTGTGCATAAGTGGTGTGCACTTTGTGGTTAACGTCCAATCATACATGTGTTTCCAGCAAGTATGTCAAGCAAGTTAAGAATGAAGGATCGTTGGGCCTAAGCCACGTGGAATGCAGATTTTCGGCCCCTCGCCGGCGATCGGACTGCCATTTCCCATGCTGTCCCGTGGAAGGACCCGAAAAGCACCCGTTCGGGGCGTTTTTGCGCTCCAAACGGCGCTTCGAGCGACCGGGGAGAATGTTGCCAGACGGCCTGTAAGCCGGGTTCTGTCCGCATGTTTCCATGGTGGACGGCCATTCCTCTGCGACCCACCTCGCGGTGGGCCTGTCGCGACCAACCCGAACGACGGGGCGGGAATGCCCTCCCGCGTCGCCCGAAAGCGCGCGGCAGCCGTTCCTATTCGGTCTTGCTCCCGGTGGGGTTTACCCTGCCACCCCTGTTGCCAGGGGCGCGGTGCGCTTTTGCCGCACCGTTTCGCCCTTGCCCGCGGGAGCCGAACTCTTGCGCGGGCGGTTTGTTTTCTGTGGCACTGTCCCTGGGGTCGCCCCCGCCGGCCGTTAGCCGGCACCGTATTCCCGTGGAGCCCGGACTTTCCTCTGCCCCGCGAGGGACAGCGGCCGTCCAGCCGTCTGGCAAGCGCGCGGCATGGACGCCATCGCGCGATGCGTCAAGTTATTCCGGACAGGGCATCCGCTCGAACGGGCGGCATGGCCATGAAAGCCACGCGCTCAGCAGAGATTGGTAGCTTAACCAAGGGAACAGCCTGGCACTTCACGTGCTTGCGACGGGCAACGAGCCAAGCGATGGCCGAGCAGCCGGAATCTGTTTCGTTCGGCTTTCCGCATTTCCCCGCCGCCCAGAGCGCTGCTCTGCTATTCCGGCCGGCTCATGGCCAGCGCGCGGGCGTAGACCAGCTTTCGCGGCAGACCAGTCGCTGTCGAAACCAGCGCCGCCGCGTCCTTCACGCTATGGTCGGCCAGTGCCCGTGTCAGCTGACCGTCCAGGTCTTCCTGGTCTTCTTCCTCGGGCGGGCCGACCAGCACGGTGATCTCCCCGCGCGCGGCATGGCCGGCGTAGTGCGCGGCGAGGTCGGTCAAGGTGCCGCGGCGCACTTCCTCGAAATGCTTGGTCAGCTCGCGCGCCACCGCCGCCGCGCGCGGGCCGAACGAAATCGCCATGTCGGCGAGAGTTTCGGCCAGACGATGCGGCGCCTCGTGCCAGATCAGCGTCGCTGTCAGACCGGCCCGTTCGGCGGACCGCAACATACCGAATGCCGAGCGCCGGGCTGCCGAACGGGGCGGCGGGAAGCCGAGGAACAGGAAGGGCTGCGGCGGCAGACCGGACAGGGTCAGCGCCATCACCGCCGCATTGGGGCCGGGGACGGCGCCGATTGAAAACCCCTCGGCGATGGCGGCGCGCACCAGGCGATAACCGGGGTCGGACACCAGAGGCGTGCCAGCGTCCGAAATCAGCGCGATTCGCCGGCCGGCCCGCAGCATCGCCAGCACCGGCGCGATGCGCGCATCCTCGTTATACTCATGCAGCGGTTCGGTGCGGACGCTGACCCCGACGGCCGAAAGCAGGCGGGCGGAGTGGCGGGTATCCTCGCACAGGATCAGATCGCTGCGGGCCAGTGCGTCACGTGCCCGCGAGGACAAATCGCCGAGGTTGCCGATTGGCGTGGAAACCAGCACAAGACCAGCCAACGGCGCGGCCTGTTCCGGCTGCCCGTTATCTGGAGGGTCGGCATATGCTTCGTCGGGCATTCGTGCTCCTGCTCGCCACGCTGGCTGTGGCCGGCTGCGTCGATGCTTATAATGACGGACCGCGGCCAGGCTACCAGGCGCGCCCGGGTGCCGGAGTACCGATCCCCGGCCGCCCGCCGGCCCCAGGGTTCGTCGAACGAGGGTTCGTGGAGCGCCAGCATAGCCCTAACCGGGTGGCGATACTGCTGCCGTTGTCGGGCGGTTACGGCGAAATCGGTCAGGCCATGCTGCGGGCCGCGCAACTCGCAATCCCCGAGGGCAGCACACCGGCGCTCGATGCCCGCGACACCGGGGGCACGCCCGAAGGCGCGGCCCGCGCCGCCCGCGAAGCCATCGCCGCCGGCGCGGGCTTGATTCTTGGGCCGCTGACCTCGGCGGAAACCGCCGCCGTCGCGCCCGTCGCGCGGGACGCTGGCGTGGCCGTGCTGGCCTTCACCAATGACTCCTCGCAAGCGCAGCCGGGCGTTTGGACGTTGGGTATTACGCCGGGACAGCAGGTGATGCGGCTAATGGTCGCGGCCCAGACCCGGAACAAGGGCCGGGCAGCGGCGCTGCTGCCGGATACCGACCTGGGTCACCGGTTGGGCGATGCGTTGCAGCGGGCCTCGAGCACGCTGAACCTGTCGGCACCCAACGTGGTGTACCATGCGCCAGGGATGAAGGAGATCAATACCGCGATGCGGGAAGTGTCCGAATACGGCAGCCGCCGCGGCCCGATCGAGGCGCAGATCAAATCCTTACGAGCAGCGGGAACGGCCGAGGGCCGGCGGCACGCGCAGGCCCTGGGTCGCGCCCGTATTGGCCCGCCGTCGTACGGGGTCCTGCTGATGGCCGATACCGGGGACGCGTTACCCCTGATCGAGTCGCTGCTGCCCTACTACGATATCGACGGCGTGCAGATCATGGGGCCGGTGCAATGGGCCTCCTCCGACAGCGGGTCGAGCCATATGCTTGGCGCCTGGTACGCCGCGCCCGACCCCGCCACCCGCGCCGGGATGAGCCAGGACTACAGCAGCAAGTATGGTGGCTCCCCGCCGACGATTGCCGACCTCGCCTACGATGCCGCCGCGGTTGCCAGAATCCTGAGCGGGGAAGGCGGCTTCTCGGTCGGGGCGCTGACTCGGCCAAGCGGCTTCGCGGGGGTCGATGGCCGGTTGATACTCTTGCCGAACGGGGAGGTGAACCGGGGGCTGGCGGTGTTCCGCATCGAACGTGGCGGCTCCTCAATGGTGGAACCGGCACCCGCCGGCGGCCCAGGGAGTTAGAGCGCGAAGGGAACGCGCGATGTTGGGTATGACGCCACGCAGGCGTGGGCTATAGGGGCGCCATGCCCGCGGCGCGTTCGCTGATTCGTCTTGCCGTCAACGTCGCCCTGGATGCGCTCCTGGCTTCGATTGCGGTTCCGGTGGCGCGGTGGATCGCGGATCCTGCCGGCAGCGCCCTGACTCCATTTTGGCTGATTCCAGCCGGCGCGGTGGCGCTATTAGTGGCCGGCGTGCCCTTCCGGCTGTCGCGGCAATATTGGCGTTTCGCCGGCATTGAGGACCTGTTGACCGTCGCCGCCAGCAGCGTCGCGGGCTCGGTACTGTTTTCGTTGATCGCGGTGGCCGGCGGTGCCAGTTCGGCAAATCCCGCATTCCCCGTCGTGCACGCTTTGACGATGCTAGTCCTGCTTGGCGCCCCCCGCGTGTTCTACCGCCGCTTGCGCCTGCGCGGTGCCGCGCCGCCAGCGGAGGCCGATGCCGTGTCCATCCTGTTGATCGGCGAAGGCGAGGATGCGGATCTGTTTCTGCGCGCCGTGGCACAAGACCGTAGGCAGGTTTTTCATGTCGTGGGGCTGCTCGCGCCGACCGCCCGTCTCACCGGACGGCGTATCCAGGACCATCCCATTCTTGGGTCCGTCGCGGACGCCGGCGCGGTGCTGGAGCAACTGCGGGACGACGGGCGGCTGCCGAATATGCTGGTGATCGCCTCGCCCGACCCGTCCGGCGCGTTTCTGACGACCATTCTGGCGCAGGCCGACCGGTTCGGTTTGCAGGTTCGCAGGGCACCGCGGCCCACGGCTTTGGATGCGCATACCGGGCCGGAGCACACGCGCCCGCTGGAATTGAAGCCGGTGGCGATCGAGGATTTGCTCAACCGCGCTCAGGTGCCGTTGGACCGCGACGGCATGGCGCGGCTCATCCAGGGACGGCGGGTCGTCGTGACCGGCGCCGGCGGCACCATCGGCAGCGAGCTGGCGCGTCAGGTCGCGGCCTTCGGGCCGTCCAACCTCGTGCTGATCGACAATGGCGAGTTCGCCCTCTGGCAGATCGACCTGGAGCTGGCGGAGACCCATCCCGGCGTGCCCCGCCGCACCCTGATCGCCGACATCCGTGACGAGGACCGTATCCGAGCGGTGTTTGAGGAAGTACGCCCCGAGCTGCTGTTCCATGCGGCGGCGCTGAAACATGTGCCGATGGTGGAAGCCAACCCGCTGGAGGGCTTGTTGACCAACGCCGCCGGCACTCGACACGTCGCCGACGCCGCGCGCGCGGTGGGGACGCTGGCGATGGTGTTGATCTCGACCGACAAGGCGGTGAACCCCACCAGCGTGATGGGCGCATCGAAGCGGGTGGCGGAAATGTATTGTCAGGCGCTCGACATCCAGGCGCGTGTGTCCGGCGTGGGTATGCGTTGCATCACCGTGCGGTTCGGCAATGTGCTGGGCTCCACCGGGTCGGTGGTGCCGCTGTTCCAGCGCCAGTTGGCGCGCGGCGGGCCGCTGACGGTGACCCATCCGGACATGCAGCGCTATTTCATGACCGTGCGGGAAGCCGTCGGCCTGGTTCTGCAAGCCAGCGTGCTGCGGGTGGGCGACGCCGATCTGCCGCTGTCCCGCGACGGCGGTATTTTTGTCCTCGACATGGGCGGCCCGGTGAAGATCGTCGATCTAGCGCGACAGATGATCCGGCTGGCCGGGCTGCGGCCAGAGGAAGACGTTGAAATCCGCTTCACCGGCCTGCGACCCGGCGAGAAGCTTTATGAGGAACTCTTTCACGGCAAGGAGCCCCCGGTTCCCACCGGCTATCCCGGGCTGCTGATGGCATCCCCCCGTACGACTGACCCCGCGATCGTCGGGCAGGCGCTGGACGAGATCGCGGCGGCCTGTCGCGGCGGACAGCCGCGGCTGGCGTTGTCGTTGTTGGGCCGGTTGATCCCCGAATTCGAACACAACGCCGACGGCACGACCGCCGAGGTTCGGCGCTGATTCAAACGGCAATAAATTGTGTCGTTCCCTGGGCTTGTCCGCGGAACGACACAGCTTAGAAGAGCACCCCATGAACAAAGCCCCCATTCCCTTCCTCGACCTGAAAGCGCAACAGGCGCGCATCGCGGTGGACCTGCGACGGCGGCTCGACGCCGTGCTGGCGCATTGCCAGTTCGTGCTGGGGCCAGAGGTCGCGGAACTCGAGGCGGCATTGGCCAAATTCTGCGGTGCCGCGCATTGCGTGGCTGTCAGCTCCGGCACCGACGCGCTGCAAATCGCGCTGATGGCCGAGAACATCGGTCGTGGCGACGCGGTATTCCTGCCGGCCTTCACGTATACCGCGACGGCCGAGGTGCCGCTGGTCCTCGGCGCCACCCCGGTGTTCGTCGATGTCGACCCGCGCACCTTCCAGATCGATCCGGTGCATTTGTCCCAGCGCATCGCGGATGTGCGGGCCGCCGGTATTTTAAAGCCGCGCGCGCTGATTGGCGTGGACCTGTTCGGGCAACCCGCCGACTGGCCGGCGTTGTCCGAGATTGCGACGCGGGAGGGGTTGTTCACGTTGGACGACCTCGCGCAGAGCTTCGGCGGCTCCCTCCACGGCAAGATGCTCGGCACCCAGGCCGATGCGACGGCGACGAGCTTCTTTCCCTCCAAACCGCTGGGCGCCTATGGCGACGGCGGGGCTCTTTTCACCCAAAGCGCGGAGCGCGCGGCGTTGTTCCGCAGCTTGCGCACCCACGGCGAAGGCACCACCCGCTACGAAGTGCTGCGCACCGGCATGAACGGGCGGCTGGACTCGATGCAGGCAGCGGTGTTGTTGTCGAAGTTGACCGTGTTTCCCGAAGAACTCGAGGCGCGGGAGAAGATCGCCCGGTATTATGACTCCCGGCTTGGCAATGCGGTTGCGACACCGGTGCGCGTGCCCGACAGCACGAGTGCCTGGGCGATTTACGCGATCCTCCTGAAGGATGGGGCGGACCGGGACGCGGTGCAGGCGAAGCTGCGCGGCGACGGCGTGCCGACGGCGATCTATTACCCGCGTCCGTTGCATTTGCAGCCGGCGTATCGTGACGCTCACGACGGCGCGGCGCTGCCGGTGTCGGAGGATCTGGCGACCCGCATTCTGGCGCTGCCGATCCACCCGGATTTGGACGATGTCGCGGTCGAGCGGATTTGCGACGCGGTGCTGGCGGCCGTGGGATAGGCCGGTCTATAGGCTGCTTTAGCGGCGCAAGTTCGCTATGGTCGGTCCCAGGCATTCAAGGAGGACACCATCATGAAAGCGACCCTGAAAGACCACGTGATCGCGGACAGCAACGATATCGTCGAAACCGGCGGCTACCATTACTTCCCGCCCCAGGCCGTGCGGCTGGAGTGGCTGGAGAAGGTCCCCAAGACCGACCACGACAAGGAATGCCCGCACGGGGTGCAGTTCTATGACGTGGTGGTGGACGGGACACGCGCCCCTCGGGCCGCGTGGTGCTACGAGGCGCCGCTGCCGAGGATGACCGCGGTCGGTGGACGATTTGGGTTCTGGGAGGACGTGGCAGTTTCGTGATCGCTGGGTTACGCTGCGTTCAACCAAGCTTCACGGGAAACGCAGCATGCCAGGCCCCCTCGTCGACACCCACGCCCATATCTATTTGGCGAATTGCCCGGTTATCCCCGGCGCGACGCACCGTCCCGAACGCTCGTTCACGGACGCGGATTTCGTGCGGACGCTGGATGAGAACGGCGTGCTGTTCGGGGTCATCGCCGCGGCCAGCTTCATGGGCAGCTTCAACGACTATTCGCTCGCCGCGTTACGCGCCCACCGCCGGTTGCGTGCGACCGCCATTGTCGATCCCGACGTCTCCCTGCCCGAGCTACGGTCGATGGATGAGGCGGGGATCGTCGGCATCCGATTCTCGTTGCGCAGTTACGCCGGCACCCCCGACCTGACCACGCCGGAGTATCAGCGCCTGCTGCACCGGGTCGCCGATCTGGATTGGCACGTGCATATCTATGCCGAGGGCGATCGTATCGCCGCACTGACCCCCCTGCTGCTGAACGCCGGGGTGAAACTGGTGATCGACCACTATGGCAATCCCGATCCGGCGCAGGGTGCGAATTCACCCGGCTTCCAGGCGGCCTTGCGCGCGCTGGGCACCGGACGCGGCTGGGTGAAGGTGTCCGGCCCGTATCGCTCCCCCGGCTGCGACCATTCCGGTTTGGCCGCTCGGTTGTTGGCCGAGGCGGGTGCGGAAAGATTACTGTTCGGCAGCGACTGGCCCTTTGTCGGGCATGAGAAAACGGTGACGTATGCTGACACCGTGCGCTGGTTCGAGTCAGCCATCCCCGACGCCGCGACGCGCGAAGAAATCGGCCGCACCGCCGCCCGTTTGTACAGGTTCGCATGATGATACGTTTTCTCATCGCGGCATTTGTTTCGGCCACGCTGATCGCGCCCGCCTGTGCCGAAACCGCGGAACTGCGCCTTGGCGTACAGCGCGGCATGACCTATCTGCCGTTTATCGTCATGCAGCACGAACATCTGGTCGAGCAGGCGGCGGAAAAGGCCGGCATGCCGGGGCTGAAAGTCACGTTTAACGTCTTCTCCGGCGGCCCGGCCATGACCGATGGGTTGCTGTCGGATACGATTGACGTCGCAGCGACCGGCATACCATCGTTCGTGGCACTCTGGGCCAAAGGGAAGGGCAAGCTGGCAGTCAAGGGTCTGGCGTCGTACGGAACGTTGCCGATCGCCCTTGTGACCCGTAACCCGAATGTGCACACGCTGGCCGATTTCACCGACAAGGACCGCATCGCCACGCCAGGTGTTAAAACCTCGACCCAATCGATATTCCTGCGCATGGCAGCCGAGAAAATGTATGGCCTCGCGCAGGTGGACCATTTTGACTCCATCACCGTTGGCCGCGGCCACCCCGACGCCATGGCCGCCCTGCTCGGCAACACCGAAATCAACAGCCATTTCGCTATCCCGCCGTATTTGCAAATCGAACTCCGCACCCCGGGCGTGCATGTCGTCACGACATCGGAGGAAATCGTTGGCGGTGCTGTCTCCAACGGCACGATTTTTCTGACGGTACGCTTCGCCGACGCCAATCCGAAAGTTGTCGCGGCTCTTTACGCGGCGCTGAAGGTATCGGTCGCGCTGATCAATGCCGATCCAAAGCGTGCCGCCGTCGATTATCTCGCGGTGTCCGAGGAACGCTCTGCCCCGGCAGAGATCGAGGCGCTGATCAAAATTCCCGGCACCGTCTACGATGTCGCCCCGCACGGCATCCTCACGATGGCGAAGTTCCTGCACCGAACCGGGATGGTCGCGATCGAACCGCAGGACTGGAAGGAAATGTACTTGCCGCTGGTGTGGGGCGAATCGGGGAGCTAACCGCGCACAAACCCGTGCTAGCGGCCAGTCTATGGCCCGTGCTAAGGTGTCGCATTGTTCGCGAAAAGCGGAGCGATCCATGCGTATCCTTGCTGTCGTGCTGGTCATGCTCGGGCTATCCACCGATCGCGCGGTGGCGGAGTGGACGCGGGGCGACACGACGGAGACAATGGTCTATTACGTCGACCGGGGTAGTATCGTCCGCGACCGCACCCATGCTTTCATGTGGAATTTGTCCGACTACCACGAACAGCAGTCGTGGCAGGGTCATACGTTCCAGTCTTCATCGGCGAAATTCGAATACGACTGCGTGGCGCCCAGAACGCGGGTGATCGTGGAGTATGGGTATTCGGGACGCATGGGACGGGGGCAAAAAACGTATACGGTCGAAGGACCCAGGCCGTGGGCGGAGGCTAAGCCCGGTACTGTCGCTGAGACAAGATTGGGGATTGCTTGCGGCCGATAGGCCGATCGCCATTTACCCCGCGTTTGCCGCCAGCACCTTCCGCACGCTCGCCCGTTCCAGCATGCGGCGCGTGTGATCGGCGATTTTTGGGAAGCGTGCGGGATCGATGCTGTCGGCCTCCATCCATTGCGCGAGCGTGAACAAATACGGGTCGCAGATCGTGTAGTCGTCCCCCATCGCCCAGGGGCCGGCGAACATGGTGTGCTCGATCGCGTCCCAGCATTCGCCAACCGTCCGCGGCACGGCGCGGCGCATTCCTTCGATGGTGGCTTCGTCGTCCGCCCAGCGATGGCCCCGCATGCGGTGGGCATGCGCGACGTGCAAGCTGGTGCACAGGTATTGGTTGAACGCCTGCGCCCGAGCAAAGGCGTAGGGATCGTGCTGCGGGGCGAGGTTGGCGGCGGGGAAGCTCTGCGCGATATAGGCCAGCAACGCCGGGGTTTCGGTCAGGATGCCTCGGTCGGTGACCATTGCCGGGACCCGCCCCTTGGGGTTGAGCTTCAGGTAGTCGGGGCTGCTTTGCTGCCTCGCCTTGAAGTCGATCTTCACGATTGTGTATTCGGCGCCGGCGTCCTCGAGCGCGATGTGCGACGCAAGGCCGCAGGTGCCGGGTGCGGTGTAGAGGGTGATCATGCTGCTTTCCCGCTGTTGCTGATTTCGGTGATGATTTGGTCGTGCCGAGCGACAATGGCTTTGTAGGGGGTGGCCAGGGTCTCGGGCGGTTGTCCCATGCGGTCGTCGATCTCCAGTTGCCGCAGAGCGCTGAAGCTCTGGGGCAACTGGTTCTCCATCGTTTACGCCCCTTTCTCCCACAAGAATGTCAGTTCGTGCTTGTTGTGAAACAGGTGCATCACCTGCGCGCCTGGGATCGCGGCAAACGCCTCGGCTGTTTCGTGCGCTGTTTCGCCCTGGAACTTGATCGTGCAGACGATGTGTTTCGCCGCGCCGGCCTCGATCCAACGCTGCACCAGCGCCAGGAGCCGTTCCGGATACGCGATCACGTCGCTGAACAGCCAGTCCACCGGCTCGGGTGCCATGGCGAAGGCGCTGTCCTGGCGCCAGGTGACGCCCGGCATGGCGGCGACCTCGGGCGCCAGCGGGGCTTTGTCCACCGCCGTAACGGTGGCGCCGAGCTGAGCCAATGCCCAGGTCCAGCCACCGGGGCTGGCGCCGAGGTCCAGGCACGTCTCCCCCGACATCGGCCACTTCCTCAACCGCGCCAGCGCCTCCCACAATTTCAGATACGCGCGGCTCGGGGGGCCAATGCGGTCTTCTTCCAGCAGGCATTCGCCGTTGACGAAGGGGCTGGTTTTGGTCGGGCTGGCCAGCATGAGATCGGGCGACAGCAGCGTCCAGCCGCCGAGGTGCGATGTCGGGGCCGCCGCCGGGAAGACCAGCGGGCGGACGTGGACGGGGGGCAGACGCTCCCCGATCAGGGTCATGCGGCGGAAGTTTTTCACCGCATAGACCGCCCAGTTGCGTTGCATCGCCCGCAGCGCATCGGCGCCCGCTTTGATCGATGGCACAGGGATTTCCATCGGTGCGGTCCAGGCATCCAGCGCCCAGGCGGAGCGGACGGGCTCATCGCGCGACAGCGCCATCAGGCCGTGCCACCGGTCGATGGTGACGGCGCGGCGGGTGAGTTCCTCAACCAGTTTGGCTTCGAAGCCGGCGGCGGCGAGATAGGTGGAGCGGATCATCGCGCCCGCACCGCCGAAACGCCGAGCAACGCCCAGCCGATCATCAGGAGCGTGCCGCCGGCAGGCGCGATCGCGCCCACGGCGGCGCCCTTCAACGCCAGCGCGTAGACCGCGCCGCAGAACAGGACCATGCCCGCGGTGAAGGCGAACCCGGCGGCATCGGCCCAACGCCCGCCGCGCGGCGCCCAGATGCCGGTTCCCAGCAGCGCCAGCGCGTGCCAACCCTGCATTTGCACGGCGCTTTCCACCATGTGCAGGGCTTTCGGCTCCAGTGCACCGAGTCCGTGTGCCGCGAAGGCCGACATCGCCACCGCGCCCAACCCGGCCAGCGCCCCCAATCCAACCCATAATCGACCCATGTGTTTTCGAACCCTTTGCCGCGGCGACCCCAGTGCCTATACCATCGGACCATGCCACGCGGTGACCTGTTTCCCGAGATCGGAACCTACGAGACCGGCTATTTGCCGTTGTCCGACCGTCATACGATGTACTGGGAGCAAGCGGGCAATCCTCGCGGCCGCCCGGCGCTTTTTCTCCATGGGGGCCCAGGCGCCGGAGCTGGTGCTGTCCACCGGCGGTTTTTCGACCCGGCGATTTGGAGAATCATCATTTTCGATCAGCGCGGCGCTGGCCGTTCGCGGCCGCTTGGCGGGTTGGCGGACAACACCACGCCGCATCTGGTCGACGACATCGAAACCTTGCGCCGGCATTTCGGCATCGACAAATGGCTGCTGTTCGGCGGCTCCTGGGGTTCGACGCTGGCGCTGGCCTATGCTCAGACGCACCCGGAACGGGTATCCGGCTGCGTGCTGCGCGGGGTATTTCTCGGCCGCAGGTCGGAAGTCGATTGGTTCCTCCAGGGCATGGGCATCGTCTTCCCCGACGCCCATGCCGACTTCGTCAGCTTCCTGCCGGAGGCGGAACGGGACGATATCCTGGGCAATTATATGCGCCGTTTGGTCAATCCCGATCCCGCCGTGCATCTGCCCGCTGCGCGCGCCTGGTCGGTGTATGAGGGCACCTGCAGCACCCTGCTGCCCAGCCCCGAAACGGTAAACGCCTTTGCGCAGGACCGCACCGCCTTGGGCCTGGCCCGCATCGAGGCCCATTATTTCGTCAACGACCTGTTCCTGCCGCCCGAGGGTTTGTTGGGCAACATGCATCGCATCGCCCATATCCCGGCGGAGATCGTGCAAGGCCGTTACGACATGGTTTGCCCGGCCAGGACCGCGTTCGACCTGATGGCGGCGTGGCCCCAAGCCCGCCTGACGCTGGTGCCGGACGCCGGGCACTCGGCTCTGGAGAATGGGATCAGGCGGGCGCTGGTCGCGTCGGTGGAACGTTTTCGCGGCGCGCGATAAGGGGAAGTCCAAATGAAAGTTGGCGTGATCGGGCTCGGCACGATGGGTATGGGGGCGGCGCTGAACCTCCTGGGCAAAGGTCACGACGTGACCGGCTGCGAAACGCGGGAAGCGGGCCGGACGGAATTCATGGCCGCCGGCGGTGCGGCGGTTGGTTCCCCAGCGGAATTCCCGGCCGATCTGGAAGCGGTGGTGGTCTTCGTCGTTAACGCCGCGCAGACCGAAACCGTGCTGTTCGGCGAAACCGGCTGCCTGGGACACATGCGAAAAGGCGCCGTCATCCTGTGCTGCGCCACCATCGCGCCGGAGGCTGCGCGCGGACTGGAAAAGCGCATTTCGGACGCAGGGTTCCTGATGCTGGACTCCCCTGTCTCCGGCGGTAAAGTTGGCGCCCATGCCGGGACGATGACGGTCATGGGTTCGGGGTCCGAGGCTGCCTTCGCCAAGGCCGGGCCGGTGCTGGACGCCATTTCGACGAAGGTTTGGCGTCTCGGCGACGCGGTCGGCGTGGGCAGTACGGTGAAAATGGTCAATCAATTGTTGGCCGGCGTGCACATCGCGACGGCGGCGGAAGCTTTGGCGCTGGGCATCCGCGCGGGAGCCGATCCTCAGACGCTGTACGATGTCATTTCGGAATCGGCCGGTTCGTCCTGGATGTGGCAGAACCGCGTTCCTCATATTTTGGCGGGCGACGACACACCGTTGTCTACCGTTAACATTTTTGTCAAGGATCTTGGCATCGTGCTTGATCAGGCTCGGGTTTTGACCTTCCCGCTGCCGATGGCAGCCGCCGCGCACCAGCTTTTTCTCGCAGCGGCGGCGAACGGGCAGGGGTACAAGGACGATTCGTTCGTGATCCGGGTTTGGGAGAAACTGACCGGGATCGCGCTGCCGTCTCCCGCCCCTGTCGTGGCCGATTCAGAATACCCGCCCGGGACGAAGCCCGCCTAACGCTCCGATATTGAGGCTTTGTCATTGTACGCGATGAACGCGAACACCAGCGCGGCGACGATTTTCCAGGCCATGACGGTATCCAGCATCGACACGCCCGAGCGGGAGACGGCGAATATCTTGAAGACGTAGCCGCCAAGGTTCCATCCGACGATGCCCCAGATCAGCATCGAGAGGATGACGATCGGCGCGGCTAACGCCGACCCGCGGCCGATGCTCAGCAGGAAGTAGTAGGCCGCCGCGACAGCCACGCCGGCGCCGAAATAAATCATGGGTGGGTACAAATGGGTTTGGAGCCACTAGCCGACCAGAAGACCCACCAGGGCGCCCTCGCACAGGCTGAGGAAGCCGAAGCGGACCGGTGTTGGGTATGCAGAAACGGACATGGCTTGTTCTCGCCTCTTGCTTCCGGGGTCAGGGTCCCGTTTCAGTGGGGTGCCGGGGATAAGTTAGTACAACGGCGGGCTCCCCATCAACGCTGTTGTATGCGGTGGAGGGTAATGAATGATTGCGCGGCTCTGTTTTCAAGTTCATTCGATTGGAGGCGAAGAATAAATTAGAGAAAATTCTCCTATTTTGAGGTGATGGCGCGATTTATTTGGTGTTTTGCACGTATTTTTCGGCATATTATCATAATTTAAACAACACACCGAGAGAATCGAATGCCCTTCCAACCCCGAACACATTCGCGCGAGCCGCCCGCTTGAACCCTTGGCGCAACCCGGTCATCATCGCCGCATGACCGAGCCCCATACCCGGCTGGACTATTTGGCCAGCATCGACCGCCCGCGTTTGGATCTGCCGGACGGCGGCAAGGTCGCGGTCTTCCTCGTCGTGAACATCGAGCGCTGGGACATCGCGCGCCCAATGCCGCGTCAGGTGCTGACCCCACCGCAAGGGGCCAGCGTGCTGCCGGATGTTCCCAACTGGGCCTGGCACGAATACGGCATGCGCGTCGGGTTCTGGCGGCTGAAACAGGCGCTGGATGCGTTCAACATCGCCCCTACCCTGGCGATCAACGGCGCGGTTCCCGCCGCATACCCGCGCGTGACCCAGGCGGCGCGCGATGCGGGGTGGGAGTTCATGGTGCACGGCTTCAACCAAACCGCCACGCACAATGTCGAGGACCAGCGCGCCATGATCCGCGACGCCATGGCGACCTTGACCGAAGCCGGCGGCCACACGCCCGTCGGCTGGCTAGCCCCTGGGCTGACCGAGACGCTCGACACCCCCGACCTGCTGGCCGAGGCCGGCATTCGGTACTGCGCCGATTTCGTGATCGACGACCTGCCCGCGCCGCTGCGTACGAAGTTCGGCACGATGTTGACCATGCCCTACAGCGTGGAGCTAAACGACATCCCGATGATGATGATCCAACACCACCGAGCGGAGGAACTGTTCGACCGCACCGTTGCACAGTTCGACCGGTTGTATGCGGAGGCTGAGACGCAGGGCGCGAAAGTCATGGGCCTCGCGGTGCATCCCTACATCAGCGGGGTGCCGCACCGGATCGGCTGGTTCGAAAAGGCGCTGGCGCACATGGCCGCGCAGCCGGGCACGCGGTTCTGGCAAGGGCGGCAAATCATGGACTGGTACAACAGGGCATCGGCATGAACTGGGGTGCGATGAGCCGGGCCGAACGCGACGATGACCGAGATCGCGGCCATGACGACTTCGGAGCAGGCCGCCAACGAATCAAAGGTTCGGCCGTTCGGTATTATTTCGCATTCTGGTATCTGCTGGCGGCGGCGGCGATCTGGTTCGTGGGCTTCGAAACCGGGGGCGGACGATTGCGGAAATCGATGACAGCCTGACGGTGGCTCCGGTTATGAACAGGCTGGGTTAAACGGGGTGGTGCCGCGGGTCCGTTCAATGGGTCACTGGCGTCCGCCCGGCACCCATAGCACGTCGCTCGATCCGTTGCCGTTCAGTGCACGAGCGAGCACGAACAAGTGATCCGACAGACGATTTAAATACCGGATCACCGCCGGATTGATGCCGTCCACTCCGATGACGGCGCGTTCGGCGCGGCGGACGACGGTGCGGGCGACGTGGGCATGGGCGGCGCCGTCGCTGCCGCCCGGCAGGATGAAGCTGGTCAGCGGCGGCAGGGTCGCGTTCATCGTTTCGACTTCGGTCTCCAGCCGCAGCACGGGCGCATCGGTCAGGCGCAAGCGATCGCCGCCTTCGCCCGGCACGCATAAATCGGCACCGAGGTCGAACAGGTCATTCTGGATGCGCGCCAGCATGGCGTCGGCGTCCGGCTCGGTTCGGGTCAACAGGCGCAGCACGCCGATCGCGGCATTGGCTTCGTCGACCGATCCGATTGCCTCGATTCGGGGACTGTCCTTGCGGATGCGGGCGCCGTCGCCCAGCGATGTCTCGCCTGCGTCGCCGCCCCGTGTGACGACCCGATCGATGCGTACCATGTCGGCCTGCCCCTGTTAATTGAACGCGAACAGAAAATTCATACGAAAATCGAACGGAACCGGCAGCCCGTCTTTCATCGCCGGCACGAACGACCACTTCATCACCGCGCTTTCCGCTGCTTTGTCCAGCAGCGTGTAGCCGGAGCTACGCTCGACCTCCACGCCCGCCGGCAGGCCTGACGGTCCGACATGGACGACGACGGCGACCGCGCCCTGCTGCCCCTGCCGAGCGGCGGCCTCGGGGTAGATGGGCGGCAGGTTGCGGGCGGTTTTGTCTGGGCTGCCGGGGATCACGTTTTCGCCGGTCACGACGGCGTTCGACGGGCTGTCGGTGCCCCCGATGGTGATCTCCGGCGCGTGTTGGGGCGGCGCCGGCTGCGCGGCCGGCGTGGGCGGGGTAGGCGGGGTGGGTGGTGGTGGCGGTGGTGTCGTGGCGGGCGTGGGTTCCGTGGCCTCCGGCGCTTCCGGCTCGGGCGGCGGCGTTGGTTGCGGTTGCGGCTGGGCCTGCGGTTGCGGGGGGGGCGTCGGCGGCGGTGCAGGTGTCGGTGTGGGTCTCGTCTGGCCGGTGCCCTGTTGCTCCTGTAGCACCAGTTCGACCAAGGCCGGCTTGTCGGGCGCCTCCGCGACCACTGCCGCTCGGCGGTTGAACAACAAAAAACCGGCCGCGATCAGCAGGTGCAGCACGATGGACACCAGGCCGGCGATGCGCAGCGGGCGGGACATCAGGGCGGCAGCAGCCTTGGGGTCGGGTCGGTCCCCGCGCGCATGCCAAACGCGGATGCCGCCGCGGCAAGGGCCTGATCCGCGGGCAGATCGGCCAGGATGCGGCCCTCCACCAGGATGACGACGCGATGGGCGTATTCGATCGCCAGCTCGATTGCGTGCGATACCGCGATCACCGCGCGCCCGTCCTCGGCGGTTCGGCGCAACAGCCGCATGACGTCGTGCGCCGCGGCGGGATCGAGGTCGGCGGTGGGTTCGTCGAGTAGCAGCACATCCGGCTCCGAAGCGAAGGCGCGAGCCAGCATCGCGCGTCGCGCTTCTCCGCCGGAGATGCGATCGACGCGGGCGTCGCGCAAGGGCGCGATACCGCATGTTACCATCGCGCGTTCGATGGGCGCTTGGGCGGCGTCGGCGTGCGGGATGCGCCCGAGCGCCACAACCTGCGCCACGGTCAGGCCCCAGGCGGACCGCGCGCCCTGCGGGACATAGGCGACGCGGCGGGAATCGGGCTTATCGCACCCCGGCAGCAGCCCGGCGAGCGCCCGCAAAAGCGTGGTTTTTCCGGCGCCGTTGGGGCCGCAGAGCGCGACCAATTCGCCCTTGCGCGGGGCGAAGGTCACGTCGTGCAGCACGACCCGGCCGGCCAGCGACAAGGTGCGATGGTGCAAAGCGGGGATGGGGTGCATGGCGGCGTCCTACACCATCCCGACGCCGGCCGACATGTCAGAAGGGGATACCGACCTCCAGCCGCCAGCGGAGCACGCCCTGCGGGCTGGCGGAGGTGGTGCCGAACAGCCAGCCGATCTCGTATTTCAGTTTTCCGGCCTTCCCGAGGCCCAGTTGTTCGAAGCGCAGCGACCCGACTCCGACCGGTCCGATTAGCAGCTGCTGCTGCGAAAACTTGGGCATGGCACCAAACGGGCCGGCGTCGCCGTAGATCTCGATGGCGGGGGAAAGCGGTTGCCAGATGTTCCAGCGCGTCTGCCAGGCATAGGTAAAATTCAGCCGTTGCGAGGTCTGGTTGGGACCGAGCTGGCGAGTGAAGAAAAGGTTGACGGTGGTGGTGGTGCGGCCGATGTCCTTGGCGATGGCCGGGCCGAACGTCAACTGATTGGGGCCAGCGTGCTTGCCGGTGGTCACCGACTGTCCATACTCGATGTAGAACCCGAAATCGGCGAAGTATTGCCCGGGTTGGGTGAGCTGGAACATGTTCTCGGTGACGATCTGCGTCAACAACGTAGGCGCGTTGAAGCCGGGTTCGCGATCGAAGCCGAATTCGAGTTCGCTGTGCCACCACGGGGTCAGGCCGGTGCCGATCTCGATCGTGTGGCTTTGGGCGCCGCTCAGGTCGGGGTTTCGGTGGAACGACGCGGAACCGTTATGCTCGAATTCCAGTTCGCCGTAATCGATCCCGTTCGGGGAGAACAGGTGGAAGCTGGCGTGCGCCGCCGAAGGCACGATCAGCGCCGCTATGAGCGCTAGAGCAAGGATTTTCATTGTGCTATCATTACGCCTTTCGCTGTGTCCTGATGAAAGTCGCCAAAGAACTTATATTCGCCGGGTTCGAGAGGGCCGAGGAACACGGTCACGCTCTGGCCGGCGGGCACCAGTTTCTCCCGGTTTAGTGCGGTGCTCTCGAACTCGTCGGGGGTATCGTCGTTGTTTTTGATAATCAGGCGGAATTTGACGTGGGCCGGCACGACGAGGCGTTCCGGCACGAAACGGTGCTGCCTGAACTCCAGTTGGATGGTGTCGTCGGCCCGCGCGGCCGGCGTTCCCACCACCAGGGCCAGCAAAGCGGCGACGGCGACAATGCGAGCGCGCTGGGGAGGTCCGATCATGCGGGAGAGGACCATGAGGACGGCCAGCGTTCCGGCCCAGGCCGCGACCTGGATGCCCGAGGGGCGCGCGGAATACCCGATCAAAGCGTGCAGGGCTTTGCCGAGGATGCTCTTATCCTCAAGGATGAAGCTGGTATTCCATAGCTGTTCCCCCCATCCCGGCAGGATATCGGCCGCATGCAGCACGGCGGCGGCCTGGCCGGCCATGCCCGCCGCAAGCAGCGCGATCAGTCCGTTGGTTACCTTGAACAGCCTGTGCAAGGGGATGGCGAGCAGCCCGCGATACAGCATCCAGGACATGGCGGCGGCGAGCACCAGGCCCGCCACGCCGCCGGTCACCAGCGACACGACGCCGGTATGCGATGCGACGACGACGCCGTACAGGAACAGCACGACCTCCGCCCCTTCGCGCAGCACTGCGACGGCGACGACGAGCGCGAGGGCGAACAGCGAGCGCTGGCCGAGTTGCACTTCTTTCCCAATTTGGCGGAATTCGGCGGCCATTTGTTGCCCGTGATGCGACATCCAGACGACGTGCCAGGTCAGCATGGCCACCGCGAACAGCAGGATCCCGGCAGTGAAAACTTCCTGACCCGTGCCCTCGAACGCGTTCGCCAGAGCGCCAGCGAAAGCCGCGACGAGGCAGGCCCCTGCCATCCCGGCGGCGATCCCGCTTGCGACCCAGCGGGTGCGCCCGCGCACGCCAGCGGAGGCGGCGAGGACGATGCCGACGATCAGGCCGGCCTCCATTGCCTCCCGAAAGACGAGGATCAAACTGACTAACATGCGGTGGGCTCTCCGATGCTGCAATTGCGAGTTAGTCGCAACTGGATCGTTCATA
>JANXTL010000026.1 GCA_025352375.1 Acetobacteraceae bacterium
GTTCCGGATGGATTTGGCGACTTTTTCGCCAATCGACTTCGAGCATAAATCCATTGAACAAGTCCCTATCTGCGTCATCTTCGATCAGAACGACGATATGCGGCCTGTAGCGATTGCTGGCGGTCATGATCGTATCACGTCACCTCTTACTAGAGCGTGATCGCCTGAGGTTGACTTCAACCTCGGGCGATCACGCTCTCAAACAAAGGCTTAGACCATGATCGAACGCCGCGATCGCGTGCAACCTCAAACGATCATGGTCTAAAGCAGCGATAAAATTGCCTGTAAATCCGCCCGATGACCGAATTTCCTCGACCGACCGGACGATCGCTGGTTCGAGGTGACTATTCCGGTACAGCACCAGAGTATTCTCCTCGGAGAACCGGCTGACCGCCTCGGTATTGTGAGAGGTTACAATCAGTTGTCTACGCGTTCTGAACGATTGCCGCAACGCCAGAATCATATTCCCAATCTCGGACGTTCCGACAAAATTGTCAGGCTCGTCCCAGAAGCACAAAGAGGGCGTCGACGCTTCGTTCGCCGCGACGACAAGCGCGCAGATCACGAAACATTTTTCGCCGTCGGAGAGTTCCTCGAATGGAATCGAAAGGCTGCTGTCTTTCACTTTGAATTGGGCCGTTAGCCGCTTGTGGTTCCCGCCGACAGATATATTTCTGACCCCCTGCAGGTCCGGCATTATGTCCTTTAAAAAATCGGACATTCCCTCATACGCTTCCGGCACATGAGCAAAAAGACCGGTAAACCATTCGCCGAGGTTCTCCACCTCGGCGTCGGGCTGCGTGGTGCCCAATTCAGAATCACCACGAGCGCGACTCGGTATCGGCCGCAAAATCAGCATGGTCGCAAGCGATTGCCTGAAAACAGAGATCGGATCGTCGGTCGCGGATCCCGGTGATTGAACGATCGGAAGAGCAACGTTGTTCCAATCGATGCCGAAGCTGACCTCTTGCGCCCTTCCTGCCCGCATGAGGCGCACCTCCGCAAGCTCGCGACTAAAAACGGTGGCACCATCGACAAGCAATTGCTCGTGAAAAACCCGCAACTCCTTAAATCCGCTCGGAAAATCGAATGCCACGGTATATTTGTAAGCCTTGGCATCCAGCCTCGCTTCAACCTCAAACCGCATCGGCACGTCGACGCGGCCCCGGGTCAAATCTTTCGGCTTGACCAGATCGTCCACTCTGGTCGTGCCCCGCCCAATCCGCTGGAGGATTTCCAACGCGAATGCGACCGTCGACTTCCCCGCACCATTCCTCCCTATCAATAGGGTGGAGGGGCGCGAACCAAGCAGCAGCTCGAAGTTCTCCAAACACCGGAAATTATGAACGTACAATCGCTCGATCATGCGCAGGATGATACGCCCCCCCGGGTCGCGTTCAAGGACCGAACGACCCCGGTCCCCGCCACCCCGGTCGCCATTTGCCAAGCCGGTGAAACCGCCCCACCATGCCTCCAATCAGCCACAAGGACCCGTCCCCATGGAATTCGGCGCCTCGATCTTCTTCACGGACTACTCCATCGGGCCCGCCGCTCTGGCGGTGGCGCTCGAGGAACGCGGGTTCGACAGCCTATGGGCCGCCGAACACTCCCATATCCCGGTGCCCCGCCGCACCCCGCCCCCCGGCGGAGGGGAGTTGCCTAAGCGCTACTACGACGTGATGGACCCGTTCGTCACGCTGGCGGTCGCGGCCGGCGCCACGAAAATGCTGAAAGTCGCCACCGGCATCTGCCTGGTGATCCAGCGCGACACCATCCAGACGGCGAAATCCGTCGCGTCCATCGACCAAACCAGCGGCGGGCGCTTCCTGTTTGGCATTGGCGGCGGCTGGAACGTGGAGGAAATCGAATCCCACGGCACTGTCTTCAAAACCCGCATGCAGAAAATGCGGGAGCAAATGGAGGCGATGAAGGAAATCTGGACCAAATCGACCGCATCCTACGCCGGGGAGATCGTGACGGTCCCGCCGATGATGACCTGGCCCAAGCCAGTGCAAAAGCCCTACCCCCCGATCATCCTGGGCGGCGCCTTCCCCTACGCGGCGCGCCGGGCAATCCGTTACGGCGACGGCTGGTTCCCGAATGCCAGCAGCGGGAACCCCGAAGAATACATGCCCCGCTTCCACCAAATGTGCTCCGAGGCCGGACGCGATCCGCTGCCAGTGACCATGGGCGGTGCGACCGAGGATCTGAAGCAGTTGCACAGGTTTCGCGAACTCGGCGCGGTGCGCACGGTCGTCAGCCTGCCGGCGGAGAGTGAGGATAAGATACTGCCGGTGCTGGACCGGTGGGCGGCGTTGATCCGGCAGGTCCGGGGCTAGACGGGCTCCAGCGTCCCGATCCCGTCGGCTGCGGAGAAGGTAATCCGGGTCCCATCCGGCAGAGCAACCGTGTTCCGAACGACGGCCACGCTTTCGTGGGAAACGACGAGCGGCATTTGCACGCCACCCCCGGTCATCGCGGCGCCCATCAACGATGCGCCCGCGCTATCGGCGGCGGATCGGTCGCGAAACAGCGCCTCTAGATCGATACGGGGCACATGGGCGCCCGATGCGATCGTGACTGCGCTAGCCGCCAACGCGCCGACGGCAGCTGCGCTTCGGCCACGCCGACGTTCAAAACTGGCTTTTTTCCGCATGACCAATCTCCAAGACGACGAATGGAGCCGCCGGTGGAGCCAATTATGACGGGAGATGGTTAATGAAGGGTTAACGCGACAGCCTGTCAGAAAATAAAATTCAGAGGTTGGCCAGCGGTTCCATTCGGTGCACGCCGCGCCGGTCGTCGGGCGGGTTGCCCGCCGGGGCACCCAGCACGCCGGATGGATTGTCGTGCCAGGCGTGCAGTGCCCAGCGAACCGATGGAAAGGCAATCTCGTCCCACGGGATGCGGTCCCATTCGAACAGCCCAACCTCCAGGCTTTCGGGTCCGGCGCCGTAGACCGGCGTATCGGAATTGGCGAAGCGACCGCGAAAAATCATCTGCACCTGTCCAATGCGGGCGATGCTGAAAACGCCGAGAATGCCCTCGATGACGATATCCACCTCGGCTTCTTCCTTTGCTTCCCGAGCGGCGCCTTCTTCCAGGGTTTCGCCAAGCTCCATGTAGCCGGCGGGCAAAGTCCAAAACCCACGACGCGGTTCGATGGCACGCCGGCACAGCAGCACCGACGCCCCGAATACAACGACGGTACCAACCACGATCTTGGGGTTTTCATAGGCGATATGGCCACAATCGGCGCACACATCGCGCTCGCGATTGTCGCCCTCGGGAATGCGGCGGATGAATCCTGACATGGCACTACCCTGACGCTTCGGGCGGGAAGGATCAAGCTTAACCGGCGGTCGAGCCAGGGCAATCGCATTGGGCCCGACATCGTCCGAACTGAGTAAAGGAACAGGTTCTACCGAACCCCATGCCTGAGACAGGCCAAGCCCTGCCTCGCCGCCAATTTGAAGTCGCGGGCGACGCTTCGTCTCGGTCGTCTCGACACAGTTGTTGTCCTTACTAAGTTCCAGGTCACGTCATGCCGCACATACGCTTCAGCTCCTCCGGCCGCTTGATCGTGAGCAGCCCGCCTTCCTTCAATACCAGCCCCTCATCCTCCCAGGCGCGCATCTGCTTGTTGACGCTTTCGCGGGACGACGCGACGAGGCGGCTTAGGTCGTTCTGCGACAGTTTGATCCCGATCCGTACCGCCGGCCCGACCGGCTTGCCGTAATCGCCGGCGAGCTTGATCAACGTGCGACCCAGCCGCGCCGGCAGGTCGAACATCACGAAATCGCCGAGGGTTTCGCTGGTATCGCGCAGTCGCTCGCACAGCACCGCGAGCAGGCGCAGCGCGAGGTCTTTGTCGCCTTCGAGATACGGCACGAAATGGCGGCGTTCGATCACCAGCAGATGAACATCCTCGAACGCGGTGGCATCGGCGCTGCGAGGTTTGCCGTCGAGCAGTGCGATCTCTCCGAACACCTCCCCGGCGTCGATCATGTTGAGGGTAATTTCCTTGCCGTTCAGCGACATGGCACCGATACGAACCCGGCCGCTGAGCACCGCCATCATCGACGAACCCGGGTCGTCTTTCTGGAAAATCACCTGTCCCCGGCGATACCGCCGGTCGGCCGCCATCCTCAAAATGCCCTCCAGCTCCTCCGGTCGCATCGCTCGGAACAAGTCGCTGGACAGCAAAGCGTCCCGCCTGTTGTCGCGTCCGTCATCCGGCACGTCGTTCCCCTTCCCGCTTTTGTATCCCCAACCCCCGCACTATGCGCCCAACGCCGGCCGCGCCATAGTCCGGCGGCTACAAACCGGGGAAACGCCGAATGAACCTGCCCTCCATCGTCCCACCGCCGTTCGGCACGTTTTGGCCGGAGGCCCCGGCGGATATCGCCGGGATGAACTGGATGTGGCTGGAGGAAGCCGCCCGTTTCGCCACGGAGAACGAAACGCCGTGGCCGCGCGATCTGCGGCTGCACCTGGAAGGCGGTTTTTTCGAGCCGGCGCCGCATAACGAAATCCTGGGCCCGATCCGCCCGCGCGGCGAACCCAACGGGATGGTAACCCGAGCGGGGCATAAGATCGTGTCGTGGGGCGATACGGTGCAGGCGGATTACACATTCTCGGCGGCCAAAAGTTATTTGTCGATGCTGGCGGGTATCGCCGTCATGGACGGGCTGATAACGGACCTCGATGAGCCCGTGGGCGCGACGGTGCACGACGGCGGGTTCGATAGTCCGCGGAACCGCGCCATCGCGTGGCGGCATCTGTTGCAGAATACGTCGGAGTGGGAAGGCGAACTGTTCGGCAAATCCGATCTCATCGACCGCAACCGAAACCTGGGGCTGGAGGGCAAGGGACGGAAGGGCGATGCTCGGCCGTTGCAGTTGCCGGGCACGCATTGGGAATACAACGATGTCCGAGTGAACCGCCTGTCTCTGGCGCTGCTGCGCCGCTTCAAGCGCCCGCTGCCGGAGGTTTTTGCTGAGCGAATCATGCGCCCGATTGGGGCGTCGGACGACTGGAAATGGCAGGGTTACCGGACATCGACAGTGGATGTGGACGGCGTCCCGATCGAAAGCGTGTCCGGCGGCACCCATTGGGGCGGCGGCATGCTCATCCATGCCGAGGACCAGGTCCGTATCGGCCTTCTGATGCTCCGGCGCGGGGAATGGAACGGCAAGCGCCTACTGCCGGAAAGCTGGGTGGCAGAGTCGCTGGTCCCCTGCGCGCTGAACCCCAACTACGGCCTGCTATGGTGGCTGAATACCGGCCACGGGCGGTACAAGAGCGCGCCCGAGGGCAGCTTTTTCGCTTCCGGCGCCGGCGGCAACCTGACCTGGGTGCTGCCGGAATACGACCTGGTGGCGGTGATGCGCTGGCTCGATCCAACCGCCGTGGATACGTTTACCCGACTGATAATGCAGGCTTTGGCATGAATATTTACGAAACAATTAAGGTCGAGCCGGCCGGAGAAAATACGGTTGTGGTGACCCTGAACCGGCCCGAGGTGGTGAACGCCATGAACACCCAAATGGGCCTGGACCTGTTGGACGCGTTCGATGGTTTCTGCGCCGCCCCTAACGCCCAGCGCTGCATTGTGCTGACCGGCGCCGGCCGGGTGTTCTGCGGCGGCGGCGACCTCAAGCAGCGCAACGGCATGACCGACGCGCAATGGCAGGACCAGCATCTAATCTTCGAGCGCGCCATCCGCGCCATGATCGCCTGCCCCGTGCCCATCATCGCGGCGGTGAACGGCGCGGCCTATGCTGGGGGCATGGAAATGTCTCTCTGCTGCGATTTTATCTATGCCGTCGAAACGGCGCGCTTTGCGCTGACGGAGGTGACCTTAGGAATCATGCCCGGCGCCGGGGGCACCCAGAACCTGCCGCGTGCGGTGGGCGCCCGCCGTGCCAAGGAAATCCTGCTGACCGGCCGCCCCTTTACCGCCCAGCAAGGGTTCGACTGGGGAATGATCAACCGCCTGTGCTCCGCCGAGACGCTGCTGGCGGAGGCCCTGGAAACCGCTGCCGTTATCGCCGGCAACGCACCGATTTCCACGCGCCAGATCAAGCAGTCGGTGAACATGGGCGCCAATATGGACCTGCAAAGTGCCATGATGTTCGAAATCGAGGCCTATAACCGCATGGTCCCCACCGACGACCGTCGGGAAGGCATTCGCGCGTTCAACGAGAAGCGCAAGCCGGTCTACAAAGGCCGCTGAATTCAGCAAGGGAACGAACCGATGAATGCCATGACCGACCTCCGCGACCACGGCCTGACACGCGCGCTGGCCAACCAGGCCCGCGCTTTGACCCTGGCGGAAATCCCCGAGGTCACCCGCGCCTGGGCCCGCCAGTGCATCCTGGACTACACCGCCTGCGGCATCGCCGGCGCCAGCGATGAGCTGGTACATATTCTGCTGGCGGAAATGCAGGAGCAAGGCGGGAAGGAGGCGGCATCCTTAGTGGGTCATGCCGGCAAACTGCCCGTCGCATCCGCCGCGCTTGTGAACGGCGCCGCGGCGCATACGCTGGATTTCGACGACGTAAACTTGGCGATGCCGGGCCATCCCTCGGTCGCCATCCTGCCCGCGCTGCTGGCGTTGGCGGAGGAACGCGGGTCGTCCGGCGCCGACGTGCTGACCGCATTCGTCGCGGGCTACGAGTTGCAATGCCGCGTTGGCCGGGTGATCTCCCCCGGGCATTACGACGTGCTGGGCTTCCATTCCACCGCCACGGTCGGCAGCTTCGGCGCTGCCGCCGCCTGCGCGCACCTGATGGGCTTGGACGCCGATAAATTCGCCACCGCGCTGGGCATCGCCGGCACCCAGGCCGCCGGGCTGAAATCGATGTTCGGCACCATGTGCAAGCCGCTGCATGCGGGCAAGGCTGCGTACAACGGGGTGATGGGCGCCAAGTTGGCGGCGCGGGGCTTCACCAGCCGCACCGACGTCCTTGAATGCGGCCAGGGCTTCGCGCGCACGCACAGCCCGGACTTCAATCCGGAACGCGCGATGGAGGCCCCGGTCGGCGGCTGGTACATCCAAAGCAACCTGTTTAAATATCATGCCGCCTGCTACATGGTGCACTCCAGCATCGACTCCGCCCGCAAGCTGCGGGAACAACATGGCGTCACCCCGGACAGGGTGGAGCGCATTCGTGTCCAGGTGGAAGAATCCTGCGACCGAATCTGCAACATTCCTGCGCCTGTTACCGGGTTGGAAGCCAAATTCTCCCTGAAACTCGCCACCGCGATGGGCCTGTCCGGGATCGATACGGGTCGCCTGTCCACCTATTCCGAGGCGGTCGCCACCAACCCCAGCCTGACAGCTCTGCGCGACAAGGTGGAGCTGGATTTCCGCACCGGCATCCCCAACACCTTCGCCGAGATCGAGCTTCTGCTGACGGATGGCACGACCGTCACCGCCCGGCATGATTCCGGCATCCCGTCCAATGACGTGGTAAATCAAGGCAAGCGGCTGGAAGAAAAATTCAACGCGCTGGTTGAGCCGGTGCTGGGGGCGAACCGGTCCTCGGCGTTGATTTCGGATATCGGGCGGTTTGAGGAATTGGGCGATATCCGGGGGCTGATGGGTTTGGCTGAGGGGTGAACGCGCACCAGCGTCGACGCGTGGTAGGCGTAATAGCGCTTAAAATGACCACGGCAACGCCGTATATAACGAGTGCTTTTTGGTAAGGGAAGTGGCCCGACCATTGTGCCGTATTTAGGCTCGAAAGCGAGGGAATCGTCCCCGCTTATGAGAGGAACAGCACATGATCGGTCTCATCCCTTCCCCTGGAGTTCGAAATGCACAGTGTCATCCAAACCCCAGACTTTCTCGCGGACGCTAAATATGCAGGAATGGGCGACGAAGAACGAGAGTAGGTTGTCGATTACCTCTCCACACACCCCACTGCCGGTGACGTCATCAAGGGCACAAATGGCGCCCGCAAAATCAGGTTCGCCGGGCGTGGCAAAGGCAAGAGTGGCGGCTATCGGGTCATAACCTACTTCGGAGGCGACGATGTTCCGGTCTTCCTGCTGAACGTTTATTCCAAAGGAGACAGAGTCGATCTGTCCCAAGCCAATCGCAACGAACTCAGCGAGGTACTCGGTGCTATCGCGAGCACTTACAGACAAGGAGTAATGCGGTATGTCACGAGCGGGCGATCGAATTCTTAGTAGCGCTCGACAGGCCCTGGCCTTCGCCCGCGGCGAAACGACCGAAGGCTTCATCGTCCATGTCCCCAAACAGGTCGACGTGAAGGATATCCGCGCGAAAACTGGCCTCACTCAGGCAGCATTCGCCCGCCGCTTCGGCTTCACCGCCGCCGCCGTCCGCGATTGGGAACAAGGCCGTCGCCAACCCGAGCAGGCCGCGCGCGTGCTGCTGCTGGTGATCGCACACAACCCCGACGCCGTTACCGAAGCCCTGGCCGCCGAATAGCGGCTGCTTGCGGCTTCCCATCAACCCCGGCCATAATCCCCGGACAACAAAAACCAGGGAGAGAAATCATGCGTTCAACGAAAGCGCTGCTCGGCGCCTGCGCGTTGTTGGTGTCGGTCGCGGCCGCCCACGCCGCACCCTTCATGATCGTCGGCAACGACGCCAAGGCCGATTACGACGCCGCCGGCAAACCGGTCGTCAATCCCACTGGCAAAGATGCCGTCCTGATCGTCGATCTGGCGAAGCCCGAGGACCCTAGGATCGTTGCCTCCCTGCCGCTCGAGAATTCGATCGTCGGTCCCCCCACAAACCTCGCGATTTCGCCAAACGGGGCGATCGCATTGGTCGCTGACTCCATGACCGTCACGCAGGAGAACGGCGTCAACAAAGCCGGCCCGACAAACAAGCTGTTCGTGATCGACTTGAAGGCGAATCCGCCAAATCTGGTGGATACGCTGGAGGTTGGCAAGCAGCCCTCCGGCCTGTCGTTCAGCCCGACCGGCACCATGGCGCTGGTCGCCAATCGCGCGGACGGGTCGATCAGCGTGCTGAAGATCGAGGGGACGAAGGTGACTGTGACCGCCACGATCCCCATCAGTGCCGGCGTGTCGCATGTGGAATTCGCGCCCGACGGAAAGCATGCCTACGCGGTGCGCTCGCCGGACAACCGGATCGCGGTGCTGGATATCGATGGCGACAAGGTGACCTACAACAAGCTCGACATTCCGACGTCGTTGTTCCCCTACAACATCGTGATCGCGCCGAACGGCAAGCTGGCGCTGACAGCGGATAACGGCGGCGGCGGGTCGTCCGACGGCAGCATGGACATGGTCAGCGTCATCGACCTCGAAGGCGCCCACCCGCACACCATCTCTCGGATCAACGTCGAAGACGCGCCGGAAGGCCTGGCCATGTCGCCGAAGGGCAATATCGCGGTCGTGGTCAACGTCAACGGATCGAACATGCCCGGTGCGTGGTTCGCCAAGAAAACCGGCAGCGTCACGGTGCTGAAAATCGAGGGCAAGAAGGTCACCGCGATCAAAACCATCCAGGTGGGCCGCTTGCCGGAAGCCGCGATGTTTTCCCCGGACGGGCGTTATATCTATGTCAGCAACTATCTCGATAACGACTTCTCCATCCTGAAGGTGAACGGCACCGATGTGGTGGACACCGGCAAGCGGTTCAAGGTTCCTGGCCACCCCGCCTCTGGCCGCATGGGCCCGGGTTGAGGTCCTCTGGCCGCATGGGCCCGGGCTGACGTCCTCGGGCCGGGGGCGCGACCTTGCTCCCGGTCCCTTCCCGTGCTTGGTAGCGCCACCATCCGCGCAGGAGGAAACATGAAAATCGTCCAAATCGAGACGCTCCAGGCCGATGCCGGCTGGCGCATGTTCTCCTTCCTCAAGGTCGTCACCGACCAGGGGATTATCGGCTGGTCCGAATTCAATGAGAGCTTCGGCAGTGTCGGCCTGTCGGACGTCATCCGCGGCCTGTCGCCGGTGCTGATCGGCCGCGATCCCCGCCAGTTCGAGCAAATCACCCAGCATCTGCATGTCCTGACCCGCCAGTCGCGCGGCGGGCTGAACCAGCAGGCCATCGCGGCCATCGAGAACGCGATGCTGGATGTCGCCGGCAAGGCTTACGGTATCTCGGTCGCCGCTTTGTTCGGCGGGCCGATCCGTGACCGCATCCCGGTCTACTGGTCGCATTTCGCCACCTATCGGGTGCGCAATGCCGCCCTGATGGGGGTGACACCGATCGCCAGTTACGACGACCTCGCGCGCCACGCGAAGGAGGTCCAACGCCTCGGCTACAAGGGGCTGAAAACCAATATCCTGCCGATCGTCGATGGCAAGCTATCGTCCTACGTCCCCGGTTTCGGCCGCACCGCCGGCTGGCCGGAGCTGAACTGGGACAATAAATTGACCCGCGGCGTGACCGAACAACTCCAGGCCATTCGTGCCGCCATCGGCCCCGACATGGGCATCCACCTCGATATCAACTTCAACTTCAAGACCGAGGGCTTCAAGCGCATCGCCGAAGCGGTGGCACCGGCCAACCTTACCTGGCTGGAGATCGACACCCATGACGCCCCGGCATTGGCGGAAATCAAGCGCAACGCGCCCTGCCCCATCGCTTCCTGCGAAACGTTGCATGGCCGTCGCGAGTTCAAGCCGTTTTTCGACAATTATGCCACCGACGTCGCCATCGTCGATGTCATTTGGAACGGGCTGAACGAATCGCTGAAAATAGCCTCGATGGCCGACGTCTACGAAATCAACGTCGCCCCGCACAATTTCTACGGCCATCTGTGCAGCGCCATCAGCGCAACGTTCAGCGCCGTGGTGCCCAATTTCCGGGTGATGGAGCTGGACGTCGACAGCGCACCCTGGCGCGATGAGTTCTACACCGTCGTCCCCTCCATCGAGAACGGCGAATTTGTGCTTCCGGCCGGCCCCGGTTGGGGCATCGATATCAACGAGAAGGCGGTGCGTGCCCGCCCGCCGAAGAACTAACCAATAGGAGCGTGAAAATGGCCAAATTCAAAGTCGCGACCCCCGCCGGTCTCAGCTTCACGACCGCCGGCGCCGGCGACTACGGATACGAAATGGAAGACCTCGCCTATCTCGGCGCGGAAATCGTCGAAGGCCCGACCGACGAGGACGGGTTCATCGCCTTCGCGCAGGACGCCGACGCGGTCTATGCCAAGGGCATGCGCTTCTCCAAGAAGGTCGTCGATGCCCTTCCGGAACGCTGCCGCGGCATCGTGCTGGGCAGCGTCGGCGTGGATAGTGTCGATGTCAAAGCCGCCACCGCCCGCGGCATGCCGGTCACCAACTGCCCCGATACGTTCATTGAGGAAGTGGCCGACCACGCCATGATGCTGCTGCTGTCGACCCACCGCCGCACCGTCGAACAGGACCGCCTGGTGCGCGAGGGCCGCTGGCGCGAAGGCCGCACCCCGCTGCTGCAAATGCCCCGCCTGATGGGCCTGACCCTCGGGCTCATCGCCTTCGGCCATGTCGCGCGTGCCGTCGCAAAGCGCGCCAAAGCGTTCGGGCTGCGGGTCATAGCCTACGATCCGTTCATCGAAGAACTGGTGATGGTCGAGCACGGCGTTCTGCCTTCAACGCTGGAAGAAGTGCTGTCGCAATCCGATTTCGTATCGATGCACGCACCCGCCCGCCCCGAAGTCGAAGGGATGCTTGGAGAAAAACATTTCCGGCAGATGAAACCCACCGCCGTGTTCATCAACACCGGCCGCGGCCCGACGGTGCAGGAAACCGCCTTGATAAAAGCGTTGGACGAGAAATGGATCGCCTACGCCGGCCTCGATGTTCTGGAGCAGGAACCACCCGGCAACAATAATCCGTTGCTATCCATGAACAACGTCATCCTCAGCGCGCACACGGCATCGGCCTCCGCCCGGTTCGATCCAGCGCGCCGGCGGCACGTGGGACGCGAGTTGGCGTTGCTGCTGGAAGGCAAATGGCCCATGAGCTGCGTCAACCCCGCCGTCCTGCAATCGACAAAACTGCGCCGCTGGCAGCCGATTTCCATGGAGCGCGGCCCGAACAGCTGAACACACAACATGGGTTGGAGGCCTCGCCTCCAACCCTATCGCTGGGGAGACTGCCCGGCGACCAAAGCCCGGTATCGGGCGACGTTACGCTCATGCGCATCGAGGGTCGTGGCGAACGCGTGTCCACCTCTCCCATCCGCCACAAAATACAGGTCGTCGCTCTGTGCCGGGTGCAATACGGCCAAAATGCTGGCGACCGATGGCGCGCATATCGGCGCCGGCGGCAACCCGACATTCCGGTACGTGTTGAACGGATCGTCCCGATCCAGCTCCGCTCGGGTCAGCGGATGGTCGAGCACCCCTGCCCCCCCGCTGGCCGCATAGACCACAGTCGGATCGGCTTGCAGCTTCATCCCCTGCCGCAACCGGTTTTCGTAGACCGCCGCGACATGCGCCCGTTCCTCGGGCTTGGCAGTTTCGCGCTCCACGAGGCTGGCCATGATCACCGCGTCGCGCGGCGTCGCCAGCGGAAGATCGGCTGCCCGGCCCGCCCACGCGCTCGCGACCGCTTTCGTCATCGCCGTACGTGCTCGGCCGAGGACCGAATCGCGGGTCGCGCCATACTCATAGGCGTAGGTTTGGGGCAAGACGCTGCCTTCCTCGAACCGCGCGACGTCGCCCAACATAGCGTCCGCCTTGGTCAGCAGCGCGGCGATCTGGTGCGCCGTCAGACCTTCGGGGATGGTGATAAGGCGCTCGACCGGGTGCGCGGTACGCAGGATCGTCAGCACCTGATTCAGCGACGCATGCTCCGGGAAGGTGAATTCAGCCGCGTGCAGCGCGCCGTTCGGATTTAGCCAGACAATGGCCTTGAACAACAGGGGATTGTCGATAGCCCCTGCCTCGGCCAAGCCGGTAGCAAGCCGGTCGAGCCCCCCGCGTGGCACCACGATATTGGTGGTTTTGGGCAGCGGGCCCGGCGAGTCGCGCATGGCCCGCAACCAGGCCCGGCCACCGAACGCCCCGCCGGCCAGCAGCAGGACCACCATGCCGACACTGATAGAAAGCCGTTTCAGGGCGCGGCGCGGAAGATGATGGAGGCGTTGGTGCCCCCGAAGCCAAAGCTATTGGACAGCGCAACATCGATCTTGCGTTGCTGCGCCGTCTTCGCCACACGGTCGATCACGCTTTCCCGGCTGGGATTGTCCAGGTTCAGGGTTGGCGGTGCCACGCCGTCGCGGATCGCGAGGATCGAGAAGATCGCCTCGACCGCGCCAGCCGCGCCCAAAAGATGGCCTATGGCGGACTTGGTGGACGACATCGCGATATTCTTGGCGTGGTCGCCGAACATCCGTTCGACCGCTTCCAGCTCCAGATCGTCGCCCATCGGCGTGGAGGTGCCGTGCGCGTTGACGTACTGGATGTCGGCCGGTGTGACTCCGCCGTTGCGCATAGCCGCCTTCATCGCACGGAAGGCGCCATCATGGCCCTCCGCTGGGGCGGTGATGTGGTGGGCATCGCCGGACATGCCGTAGCCCGCCACTTCAGCGTATATCTTGGCGCCGCGCTTTTTCGCGTGCTCGTATTCTTCCAGAACCACCACGCCCGCGCCTTCGCCCATTACGAACCCGTCGCGGTCCTTGTCCCAGGGGCGGGAGGCGGCCGTGGGGTTATCGTTGAAGGACGTGGATAGCGCGCGGGCTGCGGAGAAGCCGGCGACGCCCAACTCGCAGACCGTCGCCTCGGTGCCGCCCGCGACCATGATATCGGCATCGCCCCACATGATGATGCGGGCCGCATCGCCGATCGCGTGCACGCCGCTGGCGCAGGCCGTCACGACCGCGTGGTTCGGGCCTTTCAGGCCGTACTTGATCGACAGGTGCCCGGACGCGAGGTTGGCTAATGCGGAGGGGATGAAGAACGGCGACAGGCGCCGGATCTTGCCCTGGTGCAGCAGCAAGGCGGCCTCGGAGATCGTTTCCAGGCCACCGATGCCCGAACCGATCATGACACCGGCGCCCCAATGATCCTCATCGGTCTTGGGGACCCAGCCGGAGTCCTCAATCGCCATCGATCCGGCGGCCATCGCCAGATGGATGAAGCGATCCATCTTCTTCTGGTCCTTGACGGGGATCCATTCGGAGACGTTGAGTTTGCCCTCCGCGATCGGTCCGACCGGCACTTGCCCGGCGATCTTGCACGGCACGTCCTTCGTGTCGAAGGCCGTGATCGTACCGATGCCGGACTCGGCGTTGATCAGCCGCCGCCAGACGTGCTCGACCCCGAGCCCGAGGGGGCAGGCGATGCCCATACCGGTCACTACAACGCGCCGCATCTGCCGCGATCCTCCCGCCGTTACCGGATCAGGCCTTCTGCTTTTCGATGTAGTCGATCGCGTCCTTGACGGTGGCAATCTTCTCGGCGGCGTCTTCGGGGATTTCGACGGCGAATTCTTCCTCGAACGCCATCACCAGTTCGACCGTGTCCAGGCTGTCGGCGCCCAGGTCGTCGATGAACGAAGCGTTCTCAGTCACCTTGTCTTCCTCGACACCCAGGTGCTCTACGACGATCTTCTTGATCTTATCGGCGATCTCGCTCATCGGCTCCGAAACTCCTACTATGGTCCCGCGTCTTAATGTGCGCCCGGACCTGATTATGGGCGGGGACAATCCCGACCCTTTCGATATCGCCAACCCGGTCGAACGCGAGTCTGTCTCAGGCGGTTTGGGGCGCTTAGCATGGTCCCGTTACCCTGGAAAGCGCGTCGCCGGCAAATCTCTAAAACATCGCCATCCCGCCGTTGACATGCAGCGTGGCGCCGGTGACCCAGGCGGCTTCGTCCGAGGCCAGATAGACCACCGACGCGGCGATATCCTCCGGCTTGCCGAGGCGCCCGAGCGGAATGGCTTCCGAGAGCTTCGCCTTTTGGGCTTCGTTCAAAGCGTCCGTCATGGCGGTGACCACGAAGCCGGGTGCAACCACGTTGACCGTGATCCCGCGCGAGCCGACTTCCTGCGCCAGCGCCTTGGTCATGCCCACGAGGCCGGCCTTGGCGGCGGCATAATTGGCCTGACCGGGATTTCCGGTGGAACCCACGATGGACGAGATATTGATAATGCGTCCCGCGCGCCGCCGCAGCATGCCCCTCAGGGCCGCGCGGCACAGGCGGAACGGGGCGCTCAGGTCGACATCCAGCACCGACTGCCAGTCGGCGTCGCGCATGCGGATCGCCAGCATGTCGCGGGTCATGCCGGCATTGTTGACCAAGATGTGCAGCGGACCGGCGGCTTTCTCGGCCGCTTCGACCAGAGCGTCGGGTTCGGAGGCATCGCGCAAATCCGCAGGGCAGATATGCGTACAATCACCTAGTTCCTGCGCCAACAACTCCAACGCGTCGATTCTCGTGCCGGACAATGCTACGGTTGCACCTTGGGCGTGCAAAGCTCGCGCAATAGCTGCACCGATACCACCCGATGCGCCTGTTACCAGCGCGGTCTTGCCGTCCAGCCGAAACATCGCGGCCTCCCTATCTATTTATAGTGTTTTGAGCACCGCTTCGATCTCCGCCGGAGTCGAGGCCGATACGCCGGTCACATCTGGTGCGATACGCTTGATCAGGCCGGACAGAACCTTGCCCGCGCCGAGTTCGACAAAGTTGGTGACGCCCAGGTCCACCATGGTGCGCACGCATTCCTGCCAGCGCACTGTCGCGGTCACCTGCTTGACCAGCAGTTCGCGAATGCGGCCGGGATCGGTTTCCTTGGCGGCTGATACGTTGGCAACCAACGGCACGATGGGCGGCAACGGCGGGCGGGCTTCCAGCGCCTCGGCCATCGCGCCGGCGGCGGGGGCCATCAGCGCGCAATGGAAGGGAGCGGACACCGGCAACAGCATGGCGCGGCGCACGCCCTTGCCCTTGGCGATTTCGATCGCCCGCTCGATCGCCGCGCGATGGCCGGAGATCACCACCTGACCGCCGCCATTATCGTTGGCGGCTTCCACCACCTGGCGTTCGCCGGTGGGGCTGTCGGGAACCGCGGCGGCTTCGTCGCAGATCGCCTGGGCCTGCGCCATGTCGGCGCCGAGCAGCGCGGCCATCGCGCCTTCGCCAGGGGGGACGGCCTTCTGCATGGCCTGGCCTCGCAGTTTCAGCAGGCGCGCGGCGGTGGCGATGGGGAAAGCCCCGGCGGCGGCCAGAGCGCTGTACTCGCCAAGGGAATGGCCCGCCACGACGATGGCTTTGTGCTTCAAGGAGAACCCACCCTCGGCTTCCAGCACCCGCAACACCGCGAGCGAGTGAGCCATCAGCGCGGGCTGGGTGTTTTCGGTCAGGGTCAGCTCTTCGTTCGGTCCCTCGAACATCAGCTTTGACAGCTTCTGCTTCAGGACGTCGTCGACCTCTTGGAACACCGCGCGCGCCGAGGCGAAAGCGGCCGCGAGGTCGCGGCCCATGCCGACGGACTGGCTGCCCTGGCCTGGGAAAATGAAGGCATGAACCGGCATGAATGGGGCTCCCGACGGTCGTCGGCAAAGGAAGAAGTGTGGCGCGGGGGCGTAGCGGCGGGTTACCGGGCTGTCAAGGAAGGCGACAGGTGCGCGGGTTCGTCGCGGCGCAATTGCGCGCCGAGATGAGGGATCACGTCTGAAGGTTGAACTAATTCCACCCCTCCATAATTGAAGGCAGTGGATCAATTTTTCTACAACATTGGGTTGTTATTTGATATTATTTTAACCTGTGTGTTAGAATAACCTCGGTTCCACACAACCAAAACGGGAGACCAAAGCATGCGCTACCTCGCGTCAACGATCGCCATCGCCGCTACCGCGCTCGTCACCAGCTTCCCCGCGCAAGCCGCCGACCCGCCCCGCCAAAAATTGGAGGAAATGGCCGCCACGCTCGCGGCAAACCTCGCCCGCGTCTGTCCGCAAACGACCTATAACGATGTCGCCGCGCTTAAATCCTGCTCCACCGCATTGTCCCAAGCCACCTTCCTGCCGTTCGCGAACGACGTCTTGTGGGGCGGCGATCAGGCCAGCCAGCCGATCAAAAAGCGGCATCTGACCCACTTCAATCCCAACGTTCTCAAGGAAATGTACCTGCCGCTGATGACCTTCACCGGCAAGTGGACCGTCGCTCACGACGATCGGGAAAATCTGGATATCATCAGAGTGGAAGCCTATTTCCGCAACGACCTGCCGGCCGGAGATTACCCGTACCCTTTTTGGCATAGCGCCGACAAGTGGAATGCTTATGAGACGATGAACCAGGTCAATTTCTATCTGAACGCAGAAGGCAAGATATTCGTCGGCACGCGTGGCGACGCCGGATCGAACGCCGCTAAGGGGCCTTACACGCACGTCGCGCACGAGCCCTTCCAGAAGGGCCAATGGCAGTGGACCGACCAGACCGGCAAGTCGCAGCCGGAGGTGACGCTGTTCAGCGCCCGCTATCAGTCCGGCAACCCGCATACCGAACGTCTCGACCAGAACTATCGTGCCTTCGCCTCGGAAATGCGGGCCGCCTCGTGCGACGGGTGCCATAACCCGTCCAACCCGGCGCATTCCGATCAACTCACGCTGCTGCAGACGCCGGCCCATGCGGCCGGTGAAATCGACCGCGTAATCAAGGAGGTCCAGGAAGGCACCATGCCGCAGGACGAACTCGGCCTCAGAAAGGAAATCGATCCGGCGCTGCGGTCCGCCATCTTGCGGACGGCCGTGGCGTTCCGCAACGAACTGGTGGCCGCCAACCAGTGGGAGGCCCTAAACCCCGACGCCCCAGCGATTGCCTACTCCACCGACCGGAACGCCGGCCGCACCCGCTAAGCGCGGACCGGCGACGTCGGGGTTCAGATCCCGACGTTGCCGGACGCCCGTCGGGCCACCAGTCGTTGGTTAGATTCGAAGAACCGGTTCACCGACGCGGCGTGCGCGGCACGTGAACCGGCATCGAAATTCCCCGTGGGCCTCGGTTCCAGGTCGAAGTGCCCGAAATTATCCTGGCCGCGCACCAGCGCCGCCGTCACCCTGGCATCGTTGACCAGCCGGCAATGGGTGGGGATGTAGCTGACGCCGATCCCGATCCGGCGCCGGTTCGTCTGGTTCGGATCGGAGCGGTGCACCAGATGGGTGTGATGCAGCGAGATTTGCCCTGCCCTTAACGGCATTGTCACAAAATTATCGTAATCCAGTTTCCTATCGATCGTCTGCCCGCGTGAGAGAAGATTGCCGGGTGAGACAGCATCCCGGTGCGGTTGCTGACCGATCGCGTGACTCCCAGGCAGCAACTTGACGCAGCCCATCTCCTCGGTGGCGTCGGTCAGCGCGATCCAGGCGGTGATCTGTTCCGCCGGTTCCAACCCAAAATAGGTGCCGTCCTGATGCCAGGGGACGAAGGCGCCGTCGTGCGGCTCCTTCAGCCACGACGTCAGGTGATACAGCAGGATGTTGGGGCCGATGACCGCCTCGACCGCGTCCAGCACCTTGGGGTGGCGCACCAGCGCGTCCATCCAGGTGAACAGCAGATGCGACTTCGACCGCACGAGGTCGGGCAACCGCCCAAACGTATCGCCCTGCTCGGCCTCGAACGCCTCCAAACGGCCGCGGTAATGGGCGACCTCCTCAGGGGTTAGGCAGTCGATCGGGAACAGGTACCCCTCGCGGTGGTATTGCACGACCTGCTGGGCTGAGAGCATGGCTTGGTCTCCTGGATCGTGGTTAGTGTAGCCTGGAATGCAATCGAACGGGAGACTACGATGATCGACCTCGCAACCTGCACCGCCACGACGCTGTTGGCGCTGTACCGCTCCGGGCAGGCGTCCCCAACCGAAGCGACGAAGGCCATTCTGGCGCGGATCGAGCGACTGAACCCCGTCCTGAACGCGTTCTGTCATCTGGCGCCCGAGGACGCTTTGGCGTCCGCCGCCGCCAGCACCGAGCGCTGGCATCGCGGGGAACCCCGCGGTTCTTTGGACGGGGTGCCGGCGTCGGTGAAAGATCTGATCCTGGCGAAGGGGTGGCCGACGCTGCGCGGCAGCCGCACCGTCGATGCAAAACAGGCCTGGGATGTGGATGCCCCCGCCACCGCGCGTTTGCGCGAAGCCGGGGCGGTGATCCTGGGCAAAACCACGACACCGGAGTTCGGCTGCAAAGGAGAAACAAACTCCCCGCTCACCGGCATCACCCGCAACCCCTGGAACACCGGCAAAACCCCCGGCGGTAGTTCGGGCGGGACGGCAGCGGCGGTGGCGGCCGGGCTGGGTCCTATCGGTATCGGCACCGACGGCGCCGGCAGCGTGCGCATCCCCGCCGCGTTCTGCGGCAATTTCGGGTTGAAGCCGAGTTTCGGGCGGGTGCCGGCGTACCCGCTGTCGCCGTTCGGGACGGTGGCCCATCTGGGGCCGCACACCATGAGCGTGACCGACGCCGCGGTGATGATGAACGTCCTGAAACAGCCGGATGCGCGCGACTGGACCTCCCTGCCAGCCGATCCCACCGACTACACGATTGGCCTGAACGACGGGATAAGCGGCCTGCGCGTCGCGTGGTCGCCAGCCTTGGGTTACGCGCGCAACGTCCACCCCGATATCGCCGCCGCCTGCGAAAAAGCCGTCGCGGTGCTGGCCATGCTCGGCGCCCAGGTGGAGGCGGTGGATCCCGGGTTCGCGGATCCGCTGGAAATCACTACCGGGATGTGGTTCGTCGGCGCCGCCGCGATCTGGGATACGCTGACCGCCGAACAAAAAGCGGTGGCGGACCCGGATTTCGCGGCCGAGGCGGCGTTGGGGCAAGAAATCTCGATCGCCGACCTCATGCGGCTAACGATGCGCCGGATCGCGCTGGGCACGCATATGCGGCAATTCATGCAGCGCTACGATTTACTGGTGACACCAACAGTGGCCGTGCCCGCGTTCGACGCGAAACCTGCCGGACACCAGACGTTGACGCCGGCGAATATGCTCGGTTGGTCCCCGTTTTCCTACCCGTTCAACCTGACGCAGCAACCGGCCTGCACCATTCCGTGCGGGTTGACGGCGGACGGATTACCGATCGGGTTGCAGATCGTGGGGCCGATGTTCGGAGATGCGCTGGTGCTTCGGGCGGCGCGAGCGTTCGAGAGTGCGATGCCGATTATGCGGCCGACGATTTAAAGAACGGCGGGTTCCATCGCCCGAACGCCCGACGCCGCCCGCACCGCCTCACCAATCGACGCATCCAGCATTGCGGCCGGGTCCATCGTCAGCGCGCCGGCCGTACCCGGGACAGTCCGAACCGCCGGCATGCGCGGCACCACCGGCGGTGTCTTGGTCTGCGCGAAGGGGTTAGGGGCCGTTTTTTTGGTCTTTTCCAGTGGCGGCAGCGTCGTCAGGACGGACTGGGCCAGGGCGTTCACGATCCGAAACACCCGCAGCGCCTGCCGCTCGGTCAATGCCGAATCGTAAATATATGGCTGAGCGAACAGGCGAACCGAACCCAGCAACAGCGTCAACTCGGTCGGCCAGACGCTCGGCAAACCTGCTGCCTTGCGGTACTGGCGGATCGTCCGCACGTAACCGACGACCACCTGAAAGAACCCGAGCCTCAGCAGCAGCGGCATATCCGGCTTCATGGCGCGAGCGGCGGCGTCGCGCAGCGCTGCCTCCAGGCCGGGGATTGCCGCGGCGAGGGCAGCGGCTTGGGTATCTGTGGTTGATTCGGTCATGACAGGCCTTCTGGCAGGAAGTTCATTTTTCGTTCTACACACCAATTAGTTGTATGTCAACGATGATTTTCTTCCATCCAACACCTCAATCGCCACCGACTTAATCAGCGCCAGGACGGGCGCGCCCTCCGCCAGCTCCAGACGAACCACCGCATCCGGCGTCACGCGAGCCAGGAAGGCGCCATTGGCCAACGCAATTTCCACCAGGGCCGCGTGTCGCATCGGTTCCTGGGTTACGGCGCGGACGGTGCCCCGGACGATGTTGTGGACGCTGATCGCGGTGGGCACCTCCCGCGCCAAAATGACCTCCCGCGCGGGAATGCGCACCCTGATTTCGGCACCGGCTGACTCATTGAGCAAGGGCACCAACAACGTCGCGCCTCCGGCCTCGATCCGGCTGAGCTGCCGCTCCGGATCGTGCGACAGCACGCGGGCGGGCAGCACCGCCGCCGCATCGTCCCGGCGGGCCAGCGCCAGATCGGCGCGTGACGTCATATCCATCAGATCGCCGGTGGCCATCACCGAACCTTGCTCCATTAAAACAACGGAATCGGCGAGGCGGGCGACTTCCTCCATGGCATGCGTGACATACAGAACCGGCAGGCGCAGGACTGGCTTAATATCGGCGAGATAGAGCAGGATCTCGGCTTTGCGGGCGCCATCGAGGCTCGCAAGCGGTTCGTCCATCAGCAGCAAGCGCGGCTGGGAGAGCAGCGCCCGGCCGATGGCGACGCGCTGGCGTTCGCCGCCGGACAGGGTGTGGGGCCGGCGGTCCAGCAGGGCACCGATGCCGAGCAGGGCGACGACATCGTCGAAGCCGATAGGGCCGGCGGGGGCGCGACGCAGGCCGTAGCGCAGGTTTTTGGCGACCGACATGTGCGGGAACAAGCGCGCATCCTGGAACACGAGGCCGGCTCGGCGGGCCTCGGGCGGTACCCATTTGTTAGCGGCGGTGTCGGCCAGAACTTCGCCATCCAACACGATGCGGCATTCGTCCGGCCGCAGCAGCCCGGCGACGGCGGCGATCACGGTGGATTTTCCCGCGCCGGACGGCCCGAATATGGCGGTCAGGCCGGGGGTCGGGACCTCGAACGTCGCGTCGATCGATACATTTGGAAAGCGATGTCGCAGCCGGACGCTTAGGGTCAATGCGGTGCCCTAGACCATGATCGTTTGAGTTTGCATGCGATCTCGGCGTTGGATCATGGTCTAAGCCTTTGTTTGAGAGGGTGATTCACGCCCGAGGTTGAAGTCAACCTCAGGCGATCACGCTCTAGCGGCCGGTGCTGCCGAAGCCGCCGGCGGCGCGGGTGGTGCTGTCAAGGATCTCGACCTCCGTCCAGGTCGCCCGCAACACGGGGGCCAACACGGCCTGGGCGATGCGCATGCCGCGCTCCACCACGAAGGCGGTGTCCCCGGTGTTTAGAACGATGACACCGACCTCACCACGGTAATCTTCATCGATGGTGCCGGGGCTGTTGGGCAGCACGATGCCATGCCGCAGCGCGAGGCCGGAGCGTGGGCGCACCTGCAACTCGTGCCCAGGCGGCAGCGCGACGGCGAGGCCGGTGGGGATCAGCGCCCGCTGGCCGGGGGCGATCGTCACGTCGCCGGTGACGGCGGCGAGCAGGTCCATGCCGGCGGCACCGTCGGTTGCATAAGTTGGCAGCGGCAGGCCTTCGCCATGCGGGAGGCGGCGGACTTGGATGGGAATACTCATATGGGGATCATGCGGCAGGGGCAGGAGTCGGGCAACCGGATAGCGTGACGTCCACGGCCACCGTCAGGCCGCAAAACGCATTTGTCGCCCCGATGAAGCTCCCGGCGACCGGCATCGCGAACCGGATGTCGCGCGCGACGGCGACCGGGATCAGGTTCGCCCCGCCGAGGCTGCGGTTGGTCGGATCGAAGGTGATCCAGCCGGCGCCGGGCACGTAAACCTCCGCCCAGGCGTGAGTGGTGCCAGTATCTGATATTTGCTGGTCGGGATTGTGGATGTAGCCGGAGACAATCCGCGCCCCGAACCCCAGGCTGCGGGCGGCTTCGGCGAACAGGACGGCGAAATCCCGGCAGGAGCCGGCGCTTATGTCGAGCGTGTGGATGGGCGACTGGGTGCCCTCGTCCTCCCGCACCTGGTAACGAATGGCAGAGGAAACGCCTTCGCTCAGGTCTTTCAGCAACGAGAGCGTATCGGTTGGATTGCCGCGCACAAACCCCGATGCCCAAAGGCCGAGGCGCCGGTCCGGATCGGGGTATTGCTGCACCGTGAGCGCACCGAGGTCGGTCCAGGCCTCATCCGCATAGGGAAACGGGTACGAAATAGCGGAAGCGGCGATGTCGAACACCGGCCAGGCCGCGGCATACAGTTCGATGTCCGCCGTGGCCTCGATCGTCAGCGTGTCCGTCATGTCCTGAAACGTGGCGGTCGCGACGGCGTTGCCGAACACATCGGTGGCCCAGGTGACCATCGCGCCCGGCGTCGTCGTCAGCGCATTGCCGATCAGCCGCAGGTCGCGGCTTTCCCGCGGGCGCACCATCAGCCGATGCGGCCCGAGGCTGACCGGCTGGGCGTAGCGATAGATGGTGATGTGACGGATGGTGAGGGCGACCAAGGCAGGCTCCGCTGGTGTGGCGTGGACCTTATCGTGAATTTTGTGCGATGGGTCCGATTTCAACTGAAGCCTGCATTACATATCTGACATGTTGTCGGATGCCCGGGTCGGCGGTTAGGCTGCGATCCAGAGGGCAAGCCAAAGGGGATTAAGTATCATGCCGATCATTGCTTACCAATCGTTCAACGCGAATTCCAGTTCGAACCATCACACGCTCGCGCTCGCATCCCAGCCTTTAACGAGAAGCACCGATGACAATATGAAAAAACGGGGCCACGATGTTCTGGAGTACCCGCAAGACCCGAACAATCTCAACAGCCCGATAGAAGGACCGGCATTTAAGCGGAGGATTGTAACCGTCGAAAAGAAGCGTTACACGTCGACCGTGTTCGGCAACCATATCTCCCAGGTTTGGCAGCACTTCCAGCGCGAATTGGGCGGCATGCCGAACATCATGGTCATCGGAGAGCTGGATTCGTCGCATTCCGATTTTAAACAAATAGTGAAAGGCACGGACCTGCTGGTCGAAGCCTTCCCGCAGAAAAAGGCATGCCAATCCTTTTCCGCCATCAGCCAAAGCGAAACGGGATCGCTCATTTCCCAGGTTGCGACCGGCATCGGCTATGTTGCCTATTCGGTCAGCGGACTGAACGTGGTATTCGTCCACGTTCCCAATGACTTTGCCACCAACTCCTTAAAAGTGGAGGTTTTCTATCAGCAGATTGCTGAAGAATTCAAATCCGGGGGTAAGATAATCCATCTCGTCATGGGTGACACCAACCAGAAATCATTGGATTTCACGGCAAGGGCTCTCAATGGCGCGTTCAAAACAACAACCTATAAAACCGCTGCGTCCAAGGCCGAACTGGTCGACACGTACCCTCTCCTCAAGACTGGAACCAACAGCACCGGAAACGAAATGTACGACGTTGCCGTTTACCGGTCGGATTTGGTCGAGATGGAGAAAGCGGTCTACATCTCCCAGTCCCCAACCGGCATTACGGTCACAGACCATTGCGGGCTGGGGGTGGTCGTCAAACCGAAAACCACGAATTAGGCCGAACGCACCATGCCCCCGTCGATCGCGATGCACTGGCCGCTGACGTAGTCGGACAGATCGGTGGTCAGGAACTCCACCACCTTGGCGCAATCGTCCACCGACCCGAGGCGACGCAGTGCGATTTGCTCGGTGCGGTCGCGGTTGGCGTTGGCACTGCCGGGGACGACGGTGGCCATGATGCGGCCGGTGGTAATCGTGCCGGGGGCGATGCAATTGGCGTTGATTCCGAACGGGCCGAGATCCTGGGCGAGATAGCGAGTGTAGTGGAGAATGGCCGCCTTGGCCGCGCCGTAATGCGCGTAGCCCCCGTCAACCGACGGCCCGAGGCCGGCAATCGAGCCGACCGTCACGATTTTGCCGGACCGTTGCGCCTTCATGACCGGCGCCACCGCGTTCACGCAGTAGACGGTACCGTAATAGTTCATCTCCGTCACAAGATGCAGCAGCGGGGTTTCCAGCGTGCTGGCCTTGGTGTCGATCGGCCGGCCGCGCCCGCCGCCGGCGTTGCAGACCAGGATGTCGATGCGGCCCCAGGCGTCCATAACCGTCTGGACCATGGCCTTCACTGCGTTTTCGTCGGTGACGTTCATCTCGATGCCGATCGCTTCCCCGCCACCGGCGATTATTTCGTCAACCGTGCTATCTCCGGTCATGGCTTTGGCTTCGGCCTCGAACTCCTCATAGGATCGCAGGTTCAGGTCGGTGACCGCGATTTTGGCGCCCAGGCTGGCGAGACGCCGAGCATAGGCTCGGCCGAGGCCGCGGGCGGCACCGGTGACGATGGCGACTTTGCCGTCTAGTTTGCCCATTTTAATGCCCCCTCAACTCGCCGGACTTCACACTGGCGATGGCGTTTTCCAGTACCCGGACGATGGCCTCATCCGGCATGGTGCGTGCCAGTAACGACACCGCGCCGCCGAGGAACGCGGATGCAATAGCGATCGGCGGGACGTTCTGCCCGGACATGTATTCGATGGCCTTGTCCACCACCGAACCGGCGAGGCTCAATTCCGGCGGGGCTTCTTCATGTTCTTGCACTAAACGGGTTCCTCTTCCTGTTCGGCGGCCTGCATGGCCCACATTTGCGCGTAAAGCCCGTCGCGCGCCAACAGCGCCGCGTGGCTACCGCGTTCGGTTATTCTTCCGTTGTCCAACACGATGATTTCGTCGGCGTCGACGACGGTGGACAGGCGATGGGCGATCATCAGCGTGGTTCGGTCGCGGGACACAGCCTTTAGCGCCGCCTGGATTTCTTGTTCGGTGCGGGTATCCAGCGCGCTGGTCGCCTCATCGAGGATCAGGATGCGCGGGTTTTTCAGGATGGTACGGGCGATGGCAACGCGCTGCTTCTCGCCGCCGGATAGTTTCAGGCCGCGTTCGCCGACCCTTGTGTCGTAGCCCTCGGGCAGACGCAATACGAAGTCGTGCACCTGAGCAGCGCGGGCGGCGGCCTCGATTTCGTCTTGCGACGCGCCGGGCTGGCCGTAGGCAATGTTGTATCGGATGCTGTCGTTGAACAGCACGGTGTCCTGCGGGACCACACCGATGGCACTGCGCAGGCTGTCCTGGGTCACATCGCGTACGTCGTAGCCATCGACCAGCACTGCGCCCTCGGTCACGTCGTAAAAGCGGAACAGCAGGCGGGAGATGGTGGACTTGCCGGCGCCGGTCGGCCCCACGATCGCCAGGCTGTGGCCGGCGGGGACGGTGAAATCCACGCCCCTGAGGATTTCGCGATTGGGCTGGTAGCCGAATTGCACGTTCTGGAACCGGACCTCCCCGGCATCGCCATGCGCCGGCAGCGCGATGGCGTCGGGCTTGTCGGTGATTTCCCGGTCGACGCGGAGCAGGTTGAACATCTGCTCCATGTCCACGAGGCCCTGCTTGATGGTCATGTAGACCATCCCCAGGAAATTGAGCGGCTGGTAGAGCTGGATCAGATAGGTGTTCACCAGCACGAACCGGCCGATGGTCATCGTGCCCGCCATCATGTCCTGCGCCGCCATCAGCATGATCGCCGTCAGCCCGATGGCGATGATCGCCGCCTGCCCGAGGTTCAGCATGTTCAGCGACACCTGCACCCGGACGGCGGCTTTTTCATATCGTTCGAGCGCTCGGTCGTAACGCTCGGCCTCGTGGCGTTCGTTGTTGAAATATTTGACGGTTTCGTAGTTCAGCAGGGAGTCCAGCGCCTTGGTGGAGGCGTCGTTGTCGGTGTCGTTCATCGTGCGCCTGTAGCGGCCACGGCGGCCGGCCAGCAGCGTGGTGTAGGCGACGTAGGCGAGCACCGCGACGCAGGTCACGACGGCGTAGCGCCAGTCGAACATCTGCCAGATGATGACGGTGACCATCACCAGTTCCAAAGCGGTGGGCACAACGTTGAACACCGCGAGCCGCAGCACCGACTGCATCCCCTGCACGCCCCGGTCGATGACCCGCGACATGCCGCCGGTCTGGCGGTCGAGGTGGAACCTCAGGCTGACGGCGTGGAGATGCTTGAAGGTGCGCAGCGCCAGCAGGCGCACGGCGCGCTGCTGGACCGAGGCGAACAGCGCGTCCCGCAGCTCCCCGAACCCCGCGCCGCCGATGCGCGCCAGCCCGTAGGCGATCAGGAGGGCGACCGGGACGGCCAGCATCGCTCGGCCGTCTTTGGGGGCCAGGGTGTCCACCACGTCGCCGTAGATGATGGGCACGCAGACCGTGACCACCTTCGACAGCAGCATGAAGATCATCGCGATGACGACACGGACGCGCGCGCCGGGGTTGTCCTTGGGCCAGAGGTACGGCGCCAGCGACAGCACCGTGCGCATGCTGCCGTTGTTGACGCGTAGCTCCTTGGGGAGGGAGGCCGGGGGATGGACCGTCCTCATATGACCGCGATGTGGTGACATGAGGGGAGATGTGGCACGAGGGGGGCGCAATTGAAAGGTTGGACGTCGTGCCCTTGGACCCCGGTTTCATGCGCCATGTGCGGGCCTGCAATACCGCCGTTTTGCCGGGGAAGCGGTTGCCGTTCCTGCTGGCGGGGGTACCGGTGGGGTGGGTGCGGCGGGAGATTGCTTCGGCTCTGGCCGATTTTCCAGGCATCGACACCGGATCGGACGGGGTGAATCTGTCCACACCCCCTGCCCTTCCGGGCATCGCCCAGAGCCTCGCCGAACGCGGGATGTTCCGCTGGCGGCGCGAAGCGTTCGACGTCCGAGCGCCCGACGGCACCGTGCTGGGCACCATCGATCGCGGCGCTATTCCATCGTTCGGGATCGAGGCGACGGGGGTGCATGTTAACGGCCTGATCCACCGTCCCGACGGCCTGCACATCTGGGTCGCCCGGCGCGCCGCGAACAAGGCGCTGGATCCGGGAAAGCTGGACCACATCGTGGCCGGCGGGGTGCCGGCGGGGCTTTCGCCGATGGCGTGCCTGATCAAGGAAGCCGCCGAGGAAGCCGCCATCCCGTCTTCGTTGGCCGCGACCGCGCGTCATGTGGGAGAAATCCGTTACGCCATGGAACGGCCAGAGGGCCTGCGCCGCGATCGTTTGCACTGCTACGATCTGGACCTGCCGCCGGATTTCGTTCCACAAGCGGCGGACGGGGAGGTCGAGTCGTTCGAACTCTGGCCCATCGAACGGGCGTTCGCGGCGGTTCGGGATACCGACGATTTCAAGTTCAACGTCAATTTGGTGCTGATCGATTTGTTTACGCGGCTGGGAATAATCGCGACAAACTAACCTGTCAGCGCTCCCCACCACGTCCGGTGCGCAGCAGAATCTCAGTCCTTCGGCCCAACGCGATGGCCTCCCCACGATCGGCGAGGAAGCCTGCTTCGCCGCTGGCGGCCCGGCGTACCGCCGCCGCCAGGGCGTCTGGCATGGCAAAGCGCGAGGTCGCGGTCGTCAGGTTCATGCGGCAGGGACCATCGCCCGGCAAGCCGAGCCGCAGAACGATGCGGTCCTGGTCGAGCCGATCGAACGCAAACGAACCGAGCAGGTCGTCCGGAACGATGAAACAGTCATCGCCCTGCCCGCTCGCGCCGCCCACGGCCGCCAGCAGTTCCGGGAGGGCCCTCGGGTTTGCGCCGGTTCTTTGCAGCACCTCACGCAGTTGCGGGGTGCTCGCCAAAGCAGCCAGAACGTCCGTCGCGGGAAACAGTTTGGTCAGCAAGACGGCTTGGCCCGGATGACGGGTATCGATCCGGCCGATAGCATCCCGGCCTGCTTGCGCCAACGGTCCGCTCGCGGCCAGATCGACGGTGATCAGCCGAGTCATTCCCCCAGGATGCGCCTCCCTCCGGCAGCTGATTTCCACACGGTCTTCAAGGCTCATCATCGTCCCCACCAGGGCGACGATGCGCATGTGGCGCTGGTAATCGCAGTCCGGCGGCGCTGTACCGCCAGCGGAACGGTTCACCATCAGGAAGTGCGCGAGGCCGGCCTTCGCCCAATCGCTCGCCGAAAACACGAGTTGCTTGCCTCTATGGACGGCGATGTCGCTCCGCGACCACTGGACCGCGAAACCGGCACTCGCTCCGGCCCATATATCACCGGCACGTTCCGCCTGACTGGCGATCGGTGTCCCGAGCAACACGAGCGCGACCGCGAACGCGCGCCAGCGCGACCACCGCCTCATGGATGTGGCCTGCCCGCCGCGGGGGCCTGAAAGCCCCGTTCGAAAAGGTTCGGCTGGTTGGCTCGAATCCAGGTCAGCCAAGTGTGCGCGATCTGCGCGATATGTTCAGCCCGGTCGACCCCGTTGACCGAATGGCGTGCGCCCACGAAATCGGTTCGCCGAGCGTTGATGAAATGTGTCATTGCGGTACCAAAGGAGCCATTGGTCACACCATGCACAAGCACGAATAGCGCGACATCCGGCTCCAGCGCCAGATCCGGGTCCTCGACAAGCGGGATCGAAAGTCGCAGCCCGTAGGATGCGTAGTTGCGTTTGTGCGTTAATTGCACGTAGCCACGTCCAAAATAAGGGTAGTAGCTCAGTCCCCGACGAAATGGCTCGCTTCCCTGCGCTGCGCGACCGCCAAACTGGCCTTCGCGGATCGGCCGGAAACCGCACTCGTGCTGGCATGTGGCCAGCAGATAAGCGACCTGGGTATCGAGCATGACATTCTGCCGTTGGGCTTCGGCCATGATCGCGTCCCGTGTCTGGTCGGCGGTGCCACCGGACCAGTTGGGGAGGTTGGTTCCGAAAGCGCCTTCCGGCGTGATCCGCAGCGGCAACTCACCGGCGAAAACCGACCCGGCGGGACGATTTGGTTCAACCACAGTGGTCACGCCCACGAGCCCCGCGTCAATCGGTTTAGTCAGGCATTGCCGCCAGTTAGCTGTAATACACCAAAGCCATAAATGGGGCGCGATCGGCGTCTCGGACACCAGCTCGATGCTCAGCCCCGCCACTGGCTTCGTCGTCGTGACATTAAGGCGCTGGCCACCGTCCTGGCCGCCCCACATCCCGATCAAGCGCGCCTGTAGGCCCTTTTCCACACCGCCTTCATTGTTGGGAACAATCAGGCGCCAAGCGTCCTCATCGAAGATGGAGTAGGTCCCCGGTCTCTTGAGAACGGATTTCCAATCGTCCGTGAAGGTGGGGGGAATGTTCTTTAGAACTTGCTGCGGAACCGCCTGGAAATTTGCCATCGAACGTTCCTTTTTGTCTCTGCATGCTTCATCCTACATGTCCGCGACAACGCCCCGCTACAATTTCACGTGTATTGTGTCTGAAACCACCTTCGCACCCGGCGGCGGCGCTGTGCGCGGATTTGAAATTAGACGTCGATCCCATGCCGCTCGGTCTGTTCGCGCGCCATGGGAGACCTGACGGATAAGCCGCCTTTTGTTGAGCTGCCTCAATGCCCATATGAACCCATGCGCTCAAAAGTGCAGGACGAAAAAGGGTCATCGCATGCCGACCGAACCCGTTGCCCGCTTCCAGATCGAGCTGACCCGCTTCGTCGCGGCCGACGGTGCGGCGCTCCCGCCGCTACCAGACTTCGCCACCGACGAGAAACTACTGGCAACCCTCTATCGCGCCATGGTGTTCGTGCGAGCCTTCGACGCCAAGGCCGTTGCGTTGCAGCGCACCGGCCGTCTCGGCACATACGCCTCATCGCTCGGCCAGGAAGCAGTCGGCACCGGCGCCGCGAGCGCCATGCGACCCGAGGACGTGTTGCTGCCATCCTTCCGCGATCAAGCGGCCATGCTCGGTCGCGGCGTCACACCGCTGGAGATGCTGCTCTATTGGGGCGGCGACGAACGCGGCAGCGACTTCGCCGGCCCGCGTCAGGATTTTCCCATCAGCGTGCCCGTCGCCAGCCATATCCCGCACGCCGCCGGGGTAGCCCTTGCCTTCAAGCTACGCCATGAAAAACGTGTTGCCCTCTGCATCTTCGGGGACGGCGCCACGTCGAAGGGCGACTTCTATGAGGCGCTGAACATGGCCGGCGTCTGGCAATTGCCGCTGGTCATGCTCATCAACAACAACCAATGGGCCATTTCCGTCCCCCGCTCGACGCAATCCGCAGCGCAAACCCTGGCGCAGAAAGCCATCGCCGCCGGCATCCCAGGCGAGCAGGTCGATGGAAACGACGTCATCGCAGTCCGCGACCGGGTCGGTAAAGCGTTGGACAAAGCCCGCACCGGCGGCGGTCCGACGCTGATCGAGGCGCTGACCTACCGCCTCGGCGACCACACGACGTCCGATGACGCAAGACGCTACCGGGACGACGCCACGGTCTCCCCACATTGGCACGAGGAACCCATCGCCCGCTTGCGGCAGTTCATGCTGGCGCAAGGCGCCTGGAGCCGCGAACGGGAGGAAGCCGCGTTGGCCGACGCCGCGACGGCGGTGGACAGCGCAATGGAGGAATACCTCGCCACCCCCAAACGACCGGCGGCGTCGATGTTCGACCACCTGTTCGCTACTCTGCCCCCTGGCCAGGCATCGCAACGCACGGAGCTGGGCGATGCCTGACGTCACACTCGTGCAAGCGATCGACCTCGCGCTCGGCAGAGCACTGGCCGACGACCCAACCGTCGTTCTCCTGGGCGAGGACATCGGCACCGACGGCGGGGTGTTCCGCGCCACCGACGGGTTGCTGGCGCGTTATGGGGCGGAGCGGGTGCTCGATACCCCACTGGCCGAGGCCGGGATCGCCGGCGTGTCGATTGGCCTCGCCGCGCAGGGGTTCCGGCCGGTCGCGGAGATCCAGTTCATGGCGTTCGCGTATGCGTGCCTCGACCAGATGATCAACCATGCCGCGCGTCTGCGCACCCGCACGCAGGGGCGGCTGACCTGCCCCATAGTGTTGCGCATGCCCTGCGGCGGCGGCATCCACGCGCCCGAGCACCACTCCGAAAGCGGGGAGGCTTGTTTCACCAATGTGCCGGGCCTGCGGGTGGTGATCCCGTCCTCCCCCGCTCGGGCTTACGGATTGCTGTTGGCGGCGATCCGCGACCCCGATCCGGTGCTGTTCCTGGAACCGGCGCGCCTGTACCGCTCTCAGCGCGAGGCTGTGGAGGACACGGGCATCGCGCTGCCGCTGGACCGCTGCATCGTGCTGCGGGAAGGCGCCGACATCGCCTTGGTCGGATGGGGCGGCGTTGTGCCGGATATGCTGGCGGCGGCGCGGGTCCTGGCGGACCAGGGCACCGAGGCCGAGGTGATCGACGTCGCCACTCTGGTGCCGTTGGACGCCGACACCATCCTGGCCTCGGTCGCCAAAACCGGCCGATGCGTGGTCTGCCACGAGGCAGCGCTGACCGGCGGCTTCGGCGCCGAGATCGCCGCGCGCCTCGCCGGACCCGGCCTCCTGTCGCTGTTGGCTCCCGTGGAGCGCGTGACCGGCTACGATACGGTTCTGCCGCTGCCCCGGTTGGAGGAGGCACACCGGCCGAGCGTCGCTCGTATCCTGGCGGCCGCGCATCGGGCTCTGGCGCATGGGTGAAGACATGAACGAGGCCCTTATTTTCCGTCTACCCGACCTCGGCGAGGGATTGCAGGATGCCGAAATCGTCGCTTGGCATGTGGCCGAGGGCGATCATGTGGCCGCCGATCAGCCGGTGGTATCGGTGGAAACAGACAAGGCCGTGGTGGAAATTCCGGCGCCTCGGTCGGGCCGGATCGGGAAGCTGCTGGGCGCGTTGCACGAGCGGCTGCCGATTGGCGCACCGTTGGTTGCGTTCGCAGCAGACGAAGGCGCGGATCCGGGGTCGGTGGTTGGGGATTTGTCTCCCCCGGTCATCCTCGTGCCTGACCTCAGGACTGCCACGAACACCAGTGGCGACGGGGGTTCTCGGGTCACGTCCGAGGACGCCGGGAAGGGGCGCAGGCCCCGCGCTGCCCCGGCTGTCCGCGCTCTGGCGACCGAGCTCGGCGTCGACCTCACAACCCTGACAGGCACTGGCCCGGACGGCGAGATCACCCGTGGCGACTTGCGCGCCGCCGCATCCTCGCCGGGGATGGTGCCGCTGCGCGGCATCCGCCATGCGATGGCGCTTCGCATGGCCGAAGCCGGTGCGGCCGTGGTGCCCGCCACCGTCACCGAAGAAGCCGACATCGAAGCGTGGCCACCCACCACGGCCATCCTCGTGCGTCTCGTCGCCGCCCTTGTTGCCGGCTGTCAGGCGGAACCAGCCCTGAACGCGACTTACGACGGCCCGCGGCTCACCCGCCGACTGAACACCGACGTGCACATCGGCATCGCGGTCGATACAGAAGACGGGCTGTTGGTCCCAGTTCTGCGTAACGCGCACGGCCTGGACCCGGCCGGCACCCAGGCCGCGCTGAACACTCTCAAAGATGCCGCCCGTACCCGTCGTGTTCCGCCCGACGCCCTGCGGGGCGCCACCATTTCCCTGTCCAATTTCGGGCCGCTCGGCGGGCTGCATGCCGCGCTGGTGGTGGTGCCGCCGCAGGTCGCGATCCTTGGCGCCGGCCGGATCGTGACCCGCATCGTCGCCGAGGGCCTGGGCTTTACCGAACATCGCATCCTGCCGCTCTCCCTCACCTTCGATCATCGCGCGGTTTCGGGCGGGGAGGCCGCGCGCTTCCTGACCGCCGTCAAAGCCAGCATGGAGAACCCAGCCGATGGATGAACCGTTCCGCTTCGCCGACGCCTTGGGCCCGGCCAAGATCGTGCATATCCACGTCCCCGCCGCGGGGTTGAAGGCCACCGTGGTGGTGGACAACGTCGCCTGCGGCCCGGCGATCGGCGGCGTGCGCATGGCACCCGATGTCACCACCGAGGAATGCTTCCGCCTCGCCCGTGCGATGACCCTGAAGAATGCCGCCGCCGGGCTGCCGCACGGCGGGGGGAAGTCGGTGATCTCTGGCGATCCGCGCATGGATCATGCCGACAAGGAGCATTTGATCCGAGCCTTCGCCTGCGCCATCCGCGGGTTGGGCGAGTACATTCCGGGCCCGGACATGGGCACCGATGAGACCAGCATGGCCTGGGTGCACGACGAAATCGGGCGGGCCGTCGGTCTGCCACGAGTCTTTGGCGGCATCCCGCTGGACGAAATCGGTGCCACCGGCTTCGGCGTCGCGGTCGCCATCGAGGCCGCACTGCCGTTCTGCGACCTTCAGCTCAAAGGCGCGCGAGTCGCCGTGCAAGGGTTTGGTGCCGTCGGGCAGCACGCGGCACGATTTCTGGCGGAGAAGGGGGCGATCCTGGTCGCCGCCGCCGATTCCAGTGGCACGCTGGTGGGCAAGGATGGCCTCGATATTCCGGACCTGATCGCCCTCAAACGAGAGGGCCGGCCGTTGATGGATTACCCCGCCGGCGAAAAGCTGGACCGCGACGCCATCGTCGACGTGGCCTGCGATATCTGGATTCCCGCCGCGCGGCCCGATGTGCTGCACGCCGGCAATGTCGGAAGGCTGAACGCGAAGATCGTCGCGCAGGGCGCCAACATACCCGCCACCCTGGAGGCCGAGGCGGCGCTGCACGCACGCGGCGTCCTGGTGTTGCCCGACTTCATCGCCAATGCCGGTGGGGTAATCTGCGCCGCCACGGAATACCGCGGCGGCAATGAGGCCGCGGCCTTCGCCGCGATCGCCGAGAAGATCGGGCGGAATACACGGACCATGTTGGAAGATGCTGCGCGCGACGCCGTCGCGCCGCGGACAGCGGCGATGGCAATGGCAGAACGGCGGTTGCGTGCGGCGGCGCGGGAGCGGCGGTGGGGGTAGGCAGCAGTCAGTTATTCCGCGCCAGTTCCCGCAAACTCTCCCGGATCACCGTATCGATCGCGGCGTCGTCGCCCAGCCGTTCCATCGCGCGGCCGATCGCGGCCTGGGCCTCCGGCCGGCGGTAGCCGAGGTTGATCAGCGCCGACAGGGCGTCGTCCGCTACTGTTGCGGGGCGGGTGGCGTGCGACGGGGCGAAGCCGGCGGATGAGGGCATGGCGCCGACCTTGTCGCGGAGTTCGGTCAGCAGGCGCACCGCCAGCCTCGGGCCGACGCCGGGGGCGCGGGTCAGCGCCGCTTTGTCCCCCGCGGCGATGGCACCGATCAGGTCTCGGGGGGACAGCGCGGACAGCACCGACAGCGCGACCTTGGCGCCCACGCCCTGCACCGTCGTCAGCAGCCGGAACCAGTCGCGTTCGGCCGAGTCGGCGAAACCGTAGAGGTTGATCGCGTCTTCTCGGACGTGGGTCTCGATCAGGAGTTTTGTCAGGGCAGGGGCGGGTTGGAGGGCGGATAACGTGCGGGACGACGCCTGCACGAGGTAGCCGACGCCGTTCACGTCGATGATGCAGCTGCCGTCTTGGAGCGCGTCCACCCGTCCGGTGAGTTGGGCGATCATGGGCGTTGGCCCAAATGCGCGGCATGGTCGGACGTTACCCGAGGGGGGGCAAACGTCACGATCACGCCGCCGGCCTCGCCCAGGCCAACCGCGACGACCGGTGGTGGGCGTGACAGATCGCCACCGCCAGCGCATCGGCGGCGTCGGCGCGTTTCAAAACTGCAGCCGGCAGCAGACGGCGGACCATCATCGTCACCTGATCCTTGTCCGCGCCACCGGTCCCGACCACCGCCATCTTGACGGTCTTCGCCCCGTATTCCGCCACCGAGACCCCCAGCAGCGTCGGCGCCAGCAGCGCGACTCCGCGCGCATAGCTCAGTTTCAACGTCGAGGACCCGCTCCGGTTCACATAGGTCTCCTCGACTGCCGCCTCATCCGGCCGGTACAGCGCGATCAGCGCCGCCAGCCCGTCATGCAACGCTTTCAGCCGCAGCGGCACCGACTCGGTATTATCCGTCGCGATCACCCCATCCGCCACATGCGTCAGCCGATTGCCGGAGGCGTCGATCACCCCCCAGCCGGTGAACCGCAACCCAGGGTCGATGCCGAGCACCCGAACCCGATCAGCCATGCGCGTAGCCGACCCGGCGGGACGGCGGAACGGGATGGCGGCCGGAAACCCGCTCGATCATCAGTTGGACATCGGCATCCATGCCGGCTTTCAAGGCAGCGTCGAAAAAGACCTGCTCCAGCACATCCTGCTGCGCGTGGCTGCCGCCCAGCCGGTACATTTCTCCCAATACCGGCCGCATCGCCACCACCGCTCGGCTGTAGCGGCCCTGGCCGAGCGCCAGAATGGCCTCGGACACCGGCAACGCGATTTGGCCGACCAGCTTGGCGTTGATGCCGGCTTCGGTGAGGGCGAAATCGCGCATCCCTTGCAACATCCGGCCCGCCGCGGCCTCCCGCCCGGTCGCGGCCAGCGCCATCATCCAGTGCGGCAGGGTGAAGGCGGACACGCAATCGCCGATGCGGGACTCCGCGTGGTCCGCCAACTCCACCCAGCGATCGCCCAAATCCACCCCGTGCCGCCCCAGCCGGAACAGCATGGAAGCGGCGTTTTGCGCGTCGATATAAAGGTCTGGTTGCGCCTGCGTCAGTGGCGACTCGAGATCCCGGTAGCCAGTGTCGTACAGCGCCAGGACCTTCGGAAAATCGCGCCGCTCCATGTGGAACATCGCCTGATGCCACCACAAGTGGTGCTTCAGGTTGTTCTTGCCGTCCCAGTTGGTTTGCAGCGACTCAACCCAGGCGATGCCCTCGCCCCGGCGGCCCTGCATTTCCAGCACATGGGCGACGGCGTGGGCGGACCACAAATCCCCCGGATCGCGCCGAATCGCTTCCCGCCCGGCATGTTCGGCTTCCGTGTAGTAGCCGCATTCCTCATGCGCGAAGGCGCGGCAGCCGAGTATGGCGTTGTAGCCCGCCTCCGCCTCGGACCAGTGTTTTTCCACCGCCAGGACTGACGCGAGCATCGCCTCGGGGCGGCCCAACCAGAAATTGACGAAATGGGCGAGGCGGAAGGCGAGGATGTCGTGCGGGTGGTTCCCCAATATCTGGTTCCAGATCTCCACTGCGCGGTCCGGGTGGCCGTTGGCCCAGGTATCCAGCGCGGCGGCGTGGCTGTGCTCCCGGGGCGTGCCAGCGACAACTTTCTGCCAGGTCTCGGCGGCGGCCTGCCGCGCGCCAGGGATCAGCGCCTGCTTGAAACCGAGCATGGCGAAGTAACCCTTGAGGCAGTGCAACATGGGGCAGTCGGGGTCGAGCACGGTCAGTGCCGCCATGCGCGCCGGGATGTCGGCGGCGTAGGACACGTAGCCGTCGATGACGCGGTCGTAGGCGGCGGCGGCCTCGGCCGATGCCACCGTGACCGTCAGGCCGCGCGCATCTTTGTGCATGGTGGCGCTTTCCTAGACCATCCCCCGCTCTTCCAGCACTTCCCGCAGCACACGGGCGGCCGTCATGGAGGCCGGCCAGCCGGAATAGAACGCCAGATGGGTGATCGTTTCCGCGATCTCGTCCTTCGTCAGCCCGTTATCCAGTCCGCGCCCAATATGGCCCTTGAGCTGCTCGGGGCGATAGGTGGCGATCAACGACGCGATCACGAACAGGCTGCGATCGCGCTTGGACATGTTGGGGCGTTCCCAAATGTCGCCGTAGATCACATCTTCGGAAAGCTCGATCATGCGGGGCACGACGGCGCGCACGGCTTCTCGGCTCGGATTCGGTTTAACGGCCATGGGTTTCCTCCGGATTGCGGTTCCCGCCCAGCTTAGGGGGAACCGAGCCGGGCGGCTACGCCTTGGTCAGGACGACCTCAGCCAGGCCCTGGCTGAGAATGCCCAGTTCCTTCGCCGCGCCCTGCGAGAGGTCGAGGACGCGGGTTTTGGACGGCAGCCGGTCGGTGATGGTCACGACGACGGATCGGTCGGTGCCCTCGATGGTCACGCGGACCTTGGTGCCGAAGGGCAGCGAGGGGTGGGCGGCGGTCATCGCCCACATATCGAAGCGGTCCCCGCTGGCGGTGCGGCGCCCATGGTGCGCTTTGCCGTAATAGGACGCGGTTCCGCTATCGAGCACGGCCGGTGTTGCCTGCACCACCGGGGCCGGAGTCGGAGCGGTCGCCGTCGCGCTGGGAGGCGCCTGACAAGCCGCCATGCCAAGCACGGCGAAGCACGCCAAATGTGAATATTTCAGCATGACGATGCCCCCTAATGGCCAAAAATGAAAGTATGTACTGAGTGCTGTCCGGGATGGTGAATTTCGGTACAGTCATCCCCCGCCAATGCGGCCGAAATGACCCCATTCGTCTCAAGAAAATTCACCAAGTTGGTGAATTTACGGCATTTTTTTGTGCCGAAATGGTCAATTGCTCGCGCCATGACCTGGAACATGACTGTTTAGGTATCCAATGGCAACCCTTCAACTGTGGCGAATTGTGGCAATCACGCCTTCATGGACAATCTGCCTTTCCGCGCCCAGTCTGGCGCTACAAATGCTGCTTACATTCCTAATTACGCTGATCGGCATCTTCCTGGCCTCGGTCCTCCGCGGCTTCACGGGGTTCGGGTTCGGCTTGGCCGCGGTGCCGCTGCTCGCCTTGGTGCTGCCGCCGGCGCAGGTGGTGCCACTGGTGGTGGTGTTGAATTTGGTCATCGGTGCGAGCGGACTGCGCACCGCCATTCATCAGACCGACTGGCGCGCCATTCGCGGTTTGGTGCCAGGGGTGCTGGTTGGGATTCCCTTGGGGCTGCTGATCCTCACGGACTTTCGGGCGAACACCGTCCGGCTGGCGATCGGGTTGATCATCGCCGCTTCGGTCGCGATGCTCTGGCGGGGTGCGCGCCTGCCGCCGCGGCCGTCCGCGATCCTGACCCTGGCCGTCGGCACGGTATCGGGGGTGCTCACCGGCCTTGCGTCGATGGGCGGGCCGCCGATGGTGGTCTACCTGATCGCGGTGGGAAACGGCGCGGCGGCGGTGCGGGCGACGTCGATCGTGTATTTTATGTTCTCGGGGGCGATCTCGGCGCTCGCGATGGGCTACCGCGGCCTGATCGGGCAGGAGGTGCTGCTATGGACCGCCGCCGGCATACCCGCGGCCTATGGCGGCAACCGGATCGGCACCTGGGCGTTCCATAAAGCGAAACCGCACCACCACCGGATGACGGCACTGATCGTGCTGTCGGTCCTGGCGGCGGTGCTTATCGCGCGGTCTCTGCTAGCCCACTAGAAAGTCAGCCAGGCGAACACCAGGAGGGTGTTGTTGGCGCCGGCACGCCGGCCGTTGCCGTCGTAGTTGGAAGTGCCGCCGTCGAACTGGGTATAGGCGATGTATTGCGCGCCCACCTTCAGATTGACCCACGGGTTGGCCCAGGACTCGGCCTTACCGAACGGCACCCAGTCCACTTCCGCGATAAAGGCGTTGGAGTTGGGCTTGCCGTTGGCGGTGCCATAGGCAGGGTTCAGGGAGCCAAAGGTATTCTGCCAACCCAATGTCACGCCGTAAGTGTTCTGATACCAGTACGACACATTGGCCCGGATCTGGTTCAGCGAGAACGTGCCGCCGCCGCCCGAGGCATTCAGCTTCTGGTCCTCGTGCATGTAGATGCCCTGCACCGTTACAATGTGAGTACCATCGCCGAGGAACTGGTAGCTGGCGTCGAAGGCATAGTCGCTATAGCGGTCCTGCCCATTCATGCCGCTGGACTGGAACGGAATGCCGGTCGGCGGATTGACGTCCGCGCGCATGAACAACGCGCCCACATGTGCCGATTGATTGTTCCATTGGTGCTCGTAGGCGATGCGCGCATAGGGCGCCGCGCCCGCGATGGCCCCGTGCGGCGCGCTCAGATCGTTACCCCATCGGGCGAGCGTCCAGCCGCTGGGCGTGGTGTAGGCGCCGGCTTCCACATACAATGCGCTATCCAGCCACACATAGGCCGTGTAGCCGACCGATTTGTTAGCGAACGCCCCGGCCAGCATGGGCTGCGCCGCCGGGGTCGGCGCCAGGGCCGAGGCAATGAACGGGAAACCCCAGGCCGGGGTGGTGTTATAGGGGTCCTGCACCGTTGGATTGGTGTTGACCGTGATGCCGACGCGCAGATCGTGGCTACCCACGGTGAAACTCGTGGTGAACGGCCGCAGGTCGGTGTTATCCACATGGAATGTATTGTCCACCGGGGAATACGTCAGCTGTACGAAGCCGCCGTTGTAGTCGCTGATCCGCCCGGCGAGGAACACGCTGATCTGGTCCAGGGAGTAGTTGTTATTGACGTCGTAATGCTGCGGCGCGGCCGGCAGATCCTGGCGGGTATTGGTGAACGACGTTAACACCATCACCGACAGCGGCACTTTCGAAGCCCAGCCCTCGCCGCCGCCCTGCGTGTAACCGCCGATTTTGAATGCCCGCCCGAACGGCGTCAGTTGCGGCCCGAATGAGCCCACATGGCACATCGTGCAAGGCTGTCCCGTTTGCGCCCCGAAGCTCGGCACCGCCTCCGCTGCCCTGGGTGTGACAAGAGCCGCCGCGATCGCGAGCCCCGCAACGACCATTCTTGGTTTGTAGATCATTTTTTTGCTCCTCCAGGCCAACGAGCAAAACTTGACCCAAGGCGCTATACTTCGCATTGACATAAATCAATGAACAAGCCTAGGCAATAGGGGATGGCCCATCGCTCAAGGCGGGCAACGCCGACTTCCCTATTTGAACACGGGGCGGGACATCCCCCTGAGTCGAAAAAGGATAAAGAACAAATGAAAAGTATTGGCAATGTCTCGATTCATGATGTTCTCCTTCGGGGCGTGGTGGACTACGCCATCTATATGCTCGATCCCGAGGGCCGCGTGATAAGCTGGAACGTCGGTGCCGAGCGGATCAAGGGATACACCGCCGAGGAGATCATCGGGCAGCATTTTTCGCGCTTCTATACCCAGGAGGATCGCGCAGGCGGCGTTCCCGCGAAGGCGCTGAGGACCGCAATCGAAAGCGGCCACTACACCGACGAGGCGTGGCGCTGCCGGAAGGACGGCAGCCGCTTCTGGGCCAGCGTGGTGATCGCTCCCATCCACGAAAACGGAACGCTGGTCGGTTTCGCCAAGGTCACACGCGACCTAACCGAGCGCCAGCACCAAATCGCGGCTGAAATAGCCTTGCGCGACGAGCGCAGCAACGCGGCTGAAATGGCCTTGCGCGACGAGCGCAGCAACGCGGAACTGCGGGACCAGTTCATCGCTATTCTCGGGCATGATCTACGCAATCCCCTCGCGGCCATGGTCTCCGGGACGCAGCTTCTGCTGAAGATGCCCCTGAACGACCGCGCGGCGGAGGTGGTTCGCCTGATGGATGACAGCGGGCGGCGGATGTCGGAACTGATCGACAGCGTGCTGGATTTCGCGCGGGGCCGTCTTGGCGGCGACTTTCCCTTGAGCCGCACCGCCGATCGACCCATCGAACCGACGCTGCGCCAGGTCATCGCCGAACTGAATGCCAGCGCGCGGGATCGGGCCGTCGAAGCGGAATTCGATCTGGCCGAGCCGGTCAATTGCGACCATGGCCGGATCGGCCAGCTTTTCTCGAATCTTTTGGGCAATGCCATAACCCATGGCTCGGCGACCCGGCCCATCCATGTGCGGGCCATCAGTGGCGCGGGCATCTTCCAGCTTTCCGTCGCCAGCGCCGGTGAGGCGATCCCGGCGGCTGCAATGGAGCGACTCTTCCAGCCTTTCTTCCGCGCCGCCCTCCGGCCGAGCCGGGAAGGACTGGGACTGGGACTCTACATAGCCCATAAGATCGCGACGGCTCATGGCGGCACGCTCGACGTTGAGTCCACGCCGGAGGAAACCCGCTTTACCTTTCGAATGCCTAACGGTTTACCTTCTACCTATAATAGACCTGTTGCGAAAGTCCAAACCTTGCCGCGCGGTACCGGCCCGATCCTCAGTATCGTGGCGGCTTGACCGGTCACGGCGCGATGGATTCGTAAGGCTTCCTTCCCTGTGAAGGAGCCGAGTCCATGGGCCACCTGTTTTCCGCCGCCCGCCTGCGCCGGAGCCCGAGCTTCCAGCGCCTGACGAGCAACGCCGACTTCCTTATTTCAACATGGGGCGGGACATCCCCAAGGAAATTATCTATCCGATAGATAATAAGGAGCGGTGACCTTTTGCTTTTGGCACCTTGGTTTCTTTTGGTATGAACCTTCGACCGATGCCGTTTCCTTTTTTCGTCATGGCCAGGCTTGTCCCGGACATGACGAGTTTGGAGCATGCCGCCAACGAGTCAAAGGTTCGGCCGTTCGGGTCGGGGAATATCTGAAATTGAAATTGCAGCGATGCATGCATGACAAGGCGGCGGAAGGCGCTTCGCTTCCGCCGCATCGATTATTTCAAGGTGGAAAGATAGGCTATTAGATCCCGTCGCTTCTGATCGTCTTTCAGACCGGCGTAGCTCATGGTCGTATTAACAACGGTAGCGCGCGGATTGACCAAATAGCGATCCAGGGTCACCACATCCCACGTCAAACCTGAGTTCTTGTTGGCATCGGAGTAGTGGAAATTCGGCACCGTCCCGGCCGTGCGCCCGACGATCCCGGCCAGCGCGGGCCCGATCTTATTTTTGCCCGGCGCAATGTCGTGGCAAATCGCGCAGTCGTGCTTGAATACCGCCTGCCCCGCTTCGGCGCTTTGCGCATTTCCCGGAGCGGTGGACAGCGAAAAACAACCAACGGCAACTGCGATCGCGACAATGCAACGATTCATGAGAGCATCCAGTCTGTTAACCTAGACGCACCATACGCCCATTCTTCCTGTCCCGCAACACATTCCAAACAGGTTTCATATGCAACGCTGACCGGAAGCCCGGGGAGAAATTGGCGCGGCGTTACCAGCGGTCGCGATCGTGGTGGCGATACCCCCATCCGCCACCATATCCGCCATATCCGCCGCCATAGTAGTACCCGCGCTCGCGGCCATAGCCATAGCCATAGCCATAGCCGGGATCGACGATGCAGCCGCCAAGCAACAACGCGAGGCCTAAAGCGATCAACGGCAAAACGGTGAAACGGCGCATTGTGAAATCTCCAGTGAGCCAGCGAAGGGACCATCATCGACCGAAAACAAGGCCGAAGCATGACACGCTCGTGGCGCCAGTATGGCACGCGGACGTTGTTTCGCCACGATTATATGCCATTTAAACCAGTAGGACCTGATGGACGACTCAGATGCTCATGCAAACCGCGACCTTCCGCCTCACCGCCGCTCTGACCACCGCCGCTTTGTTGTTAGGCAGCACGGCGATGTCCCTGCCGGCATGGGCGCAACAGCCAACGCAACCCTTCCAGGTCCAGCCGCCTCAAAACGGGCCGGACCCTAACGCGCCAAACCAAAACGCCGTCGATCCGCCGGGCCGGGTCGGGCGTCTGGTCACCGCCAGCGGGGCCGTGTCCTACCACACGGCGGGCGATACCCAGTGGACGCCGGCTTCGATGAACTTCCCGGTGGCCTCCGGCAGCTCCTTTTGGACCGAACCGAATGCCCTGGCGGTGTTGGAATTGTCCGCGAGCCGCGTTTCCCTGGCCGGCGGGACCGAGGTCGATATCGTTAGCCTCGACGCCAGAGGATTGCTGGCCACCCTGACCCAGGGGGAGGTGCTGCTTCGCCCGCGTTCCCTGGAATCTGGGGAAATCTGGACGCTGGTCACGCCCCGCGGGACGGTCACGACGTCGCATGCCGGCCGGATCGCAGTGATCGCTGGCGACACAGCCTCCCCCACCATTGTGTCGGTGCTCGAAGGTGAGGCGACCATCACCGGTCCCGGCCTGTCGCAAACGCTGACGGCTGGGCAGGCGGCAACGATCACCGGGACCGACCCGCTGGAGATCGCCATTGGACCCGCCCAGGCGGATGCGTTCGTGCTCGCCCAACAGGCCCGCGACCGGCCGCCGCTGCCGCCCCCGGCGTCGCTGCGGTCGGTGCCGCCCCCGCCGGGCATCGCCAGATTGCCCGGCGGAAACGAACTTCAGGCCTATGGTGCCTGGAACAACGATCAGGAGTACGGACAGGTTTGGTACCCGTCGGTCGATCCGACCTGGGTGCCCTACCGGCAAGGTCATTGGGCCTTCATCGCGCCATGGGGCTGGACCTGGGTGGACGATGCACCCTGGGGTTTCGCACCGTTCCATTACGGCCGCTGGGTCGAACTGCGGGGACGCTGGTGTTGGACGCCCGGGTTCGATCGCGAACGCCGTGAATTTTACCCGATTTACGCCCCAGCCCTGGTCGCGTTCATCGGCTTCGGCGGCGGCGGATCCATCGGCTGGGTGCCGCTCGGACCGCGTGAGCCTTACCGGCCGTGGTATAACGCATCGCCGGGCTATGTCGGTGCACTGAACGGCAACCGGCCGATCACGATTATTAACAATATCAATTTCGTCAATCGGCGCGTCGCGACGCAGGTTCCGACCGACGTCATGATCGCGTCCCGCCCCATCCGCGGTATCGGGCAACCGATCGGTGCGCAGACGCTCGCAACGTCACTCCCGATTTCGGGGTTGCACCCCATCCAGCCTGTCGCGACCACCGCTGGCATCACACCCGCGACCGCGCAGAATCTGCATCTGACGCCGGCCCCGACAGGTGCGGTGCATGCCCCGGGCCCGGTCATCCTTGCCCACCCGGCGACAACAACGAGTACGACGGTCCCGGGTTTGCGCCCGCCGTCACCCGTGATCCCGGGGTCCGCGCCGATCGCACCGCAAGTACCGGGGTCACAGCCCCCGGTCGGCGGGCCGCCGCAAACCGGGCAGCAGCTCACGACGCCGACCGGCCTACCACGTCCGCTACCGCTTGGTTCGCAACCTCCGGTCGGCGGACCGCAGCTCACGACGCCGACGGGCCTGCCACGTCCGCTATCGCCTGGTTCGCAGACCCCCGTCGGCGGGCCGCCGCAAACCGGACCGCAGCTCACGACGCCGACGGGCCTGCCACGTCCGCTATCGCCTGGTTCGCAACCCCCGGTCGGCGGACCGCCGCATACCGGACCGCAATTCGCCACGCCGCAGGGCGCGCAGCAGCCGCCGCCAACCGCGCCGCCGGTCGTGACTCGTCCCACGCCGCAGTTCACACCTCCGCCGCCGGTCGTGACTCGTCCCACGCCGCAGTTCGCGCCTCAGCCGCCGGTCGTGACTCGTCCCGCGCCGCAGTTCGTGGCACCCGTGCAACACTTCCAGCAGCCACCGCCACCACAGGTTCATGCTGCGCCGCCGCCGCAACCGCAACCGCAGGTTCATGCTGCGCCACCGCCGCCGCCGCAACCGCAGGTTCGTGCTGCGCCACCGCCGCCGCCGCAACCGCAACCGCAGGTTCGTGCTGCGCCACCGCCGCCGCCACCACCGCAGGTTCATGCTGCACCGCCGCCACCGGCCGCCCCGCCGCCGCGCCAAAAGCGGCCAGGGGAGCCTTAACGCAACTCTTTAACCCCCCACGCTTTAACCCCTCACGATTAACCCCTCACGCTTTAACCCTGGGCATGACCTCGGCGGCGAAGCGGCGCATGTCCGCTTCGAAAGGCTGGAATTGGAGCATGAACAGCTCGATTCCAGCGGCGTGGAAGGCTTCGATACGCGCGGCGACCTGGTCGTAAGAACCGACCAAGCCTGCCGCCGTGCCGCCATTGCTGCCGACCCGCGGCGTTTTGCGCATCGTCGCCGCCATTACCGACGCCGCATCCGTATTCGCTTGCTGCACCGCTCGGATCGGCGCGTCCTTGGCCGCCAACGCGAACAAACGAACCAGATGCGCCTCCGCCTCGGCCTGCGTTTCACGCGCGATGACGAACGCGCTAAGGCCATAGCGCAGCCTCGGGCCTGAACGCGGACGCGACGCGACATCGGCGATCAGCGCTTTCACATCTTCGAGAGGCTGGCCGTTGATGAACCAAACATCGCCCTTATCGGCCACCAACTGGCGCGCCGGCATGGACTCGCCGCCAACATAGATTAGCGGGCGCGGCCGGAACGGATCGGCAGGGCGCAGCATGTAATCGTCGACCTTGAAGCGTTCGCCGTTGACGGTCAGAGCCTCCCCGCGCATCAGGGGTTCGACGACCGAGATCCACTCGCGGCCGTAATCGTAGCGGGCGTCGTGTTCGGGGAAACCGATGCCGGCTTTCTCCAGTTCCGGCCGGTTCCAGGCGTTCACCAGATTGATCGCGAAGCGGCCGCGGCTAATGTGCTCGATCCCCAGCGCCATCTTGGCGAGCACCACCGGATGATACAGATACGGTTTGATCGCGGCGATGATTTCGATCTTGCAAGTCAAAGCCGCCAAAGCGGAGGCAGCGGTCCAGGCCTCGAGCTGGTCCTGCGGCGCATGGTGCGGGTTGACCGTGTGCTGCGCCACGAGAGTGCTGTCGAAGCCCAGCGCCTCGGCCTCCAGCACCAGCTTGCGGTTCCGTTCCCAGGACGCATCGTAGGGTTCGTCCGGGTCCTGTAGCGCGGCACGGCTGCCGTGCACCAGCGCCCAGACACCGAAACGAATGGGATGGGTGGGCACGCCGTTATTCCTCCGCGATCAGTTGGGTCAGTTCGTCGGGCATGGTCAGCATTGGGTAATGTCCGGTGTCCAGCTCATGCCATTTTGCTTTCAGCCGCGCGGCGGATCGCCGCACATGCGCCTCCCCGGGGTTGGGGGCCTGGCGACACCAGATTACCGTCGCCTTCCAGTCCATATCCCAGAAATCGCCGAGCCGGACGGGGATTTCGGAGGTCCCGGTGGGGTGTGGGGTGTAGCGGTCGAGCGCCCAGGATTTCGTTGCTGGATCGAGATCGGCGAACAGGCCGTTCGCCGCTTCCTCCCGGCTTGGCCCCGCGGCCATGGGGACGGGGCCGGTGTTGGGCGGACGTTTGACGATGTCGCGGGTACGCTCGCCATTATACAACGCCAGTGCGTCCACCAGCACGAGGCGGGAAACCCGGTGCCGCATCCGTTCGGCGACACCGCACACGATCATGCCGCCGGAGCTGGTGCCGACCAGTACGGTGTCATTGAGGTCCTCGAAAAACAGCATTTCCGAAATTTCATTAACGAACGTCGTCGTATCGATGCCGGGGCGGAGTTCGTTCCGGCGTTCGGCGCAGCCCAGCATGGTGGGCGCATGGACATTGTGCCCTGCCGCCCGCAGCCGGCTGGCGACGCGCTGCCAGATCCAGCCGCCCTGGTAGGAGCCATGGATCAGAACGAAATTCGTCATCTTCGTTTCCCCTTTTATGTCCAGCGCTGGAGCGCTTTTTCTCCCAGTTCCGTCAGCCGGTAGATGCCGCGTTCCACCCGCTCGAACCAGCCGTAGACGTTGCGTTGCAGGATGGAGGCGGCGTCTTGTGCCACCGGCTTCAGGTCGCGCGGCTTTTTCGGACCTTCCCGCAACGCGGCGGCGCAGTCCAGGGCCTGCTGGCGGTAGGCGGTCATGATGGGCTGGCGGGTGGACCCGCCCTCGGTCGGGTCGCCGCGTCTTTTCGTGTGTTCGCTCAGCAGGCGCTTGCGTTCAGGCTTGTTGGGGCGGGGCCGGTAGGGTTCGGTTTGCACCAGGATGTCGACGCGCGACCGCGCCGGATCGACCGCCAGCAACCCGAAACCGAGCATCCGGCAGAGGCGATGTGCGCGCGTGTCCCGATCCCTGCCCTTTCGGGTGGCGGCAACCGCCAGCCACACATCGTCGGCGATGCGCATGCGCTCGATGCCTTGCAGGACCAGTTCCAGCGAGAACGCATTTTTGAGTTCGCAAATGACCAGGACGGGCGGATCGCCATCGCGCACGGCCACCACATCGCAGCCGCGGATTTCCCCCTTCACGGTGAAGCCTTGCGCTTCCAGGAAGGTTTTTATGGCGGGATAGAGGGAGGTTTCGGGCGCTTTCGGCATGCTGGGCTATAGGCCGAGACGTTGGATCGACGCCATCGGCAGATAAAACCGGCCTGGATATCCAGCCAGATCAGGCAACCAACGGACGGCAGATCGCCGCACAAGTCAAACCTCGAGCATCCCCATCAACTGCTCCACCATCGGTCCCGTCGCGGCCTCAAGATCGGCGGGGCGGCGGTACAGCAGCCAAGTGATCAGCATGTGCGCGATGCTGCCCATCAGGATGGTGGCGGTGCGGTGCGGGTCCAGGGACGCGGACCATTCGCCGCGGTGGCTGCCCTCCCGCAGCATGGCAACGATGATACGGCCGAAATCGTCGACCGAGCGGCGAACCCGAGCCTCCTGGATCAGGACGCTCGGCCATATTTCGAGATAGAGCAGACGAGCCCAGTCGGGGTTCGCCCGGGCGTGGTCGGCGGTCATGGTCAGAAACAGGCTCAGCCGATCCCGCGTCGTCGGCAAAGCGGCGGCCCGATCTTCGAACTCCGCGTACAGCTGGGCGAGCCGCTGTATGGGAATTTCGTAAGCCAGCGCCTCCTTGGTTGGGAAATAGTCGTAGATCGAGGACACGGCGATCCCGGCCTCCTTCGCGATATCCGCCATTTTGGCTTTGGCGATTCCGTCGCGGGCGAAGACGCGGGTGGCAGCGGTCAGAACGTCGTTCTTCCGCTGGCGGCTGCGCTGCTGTTTTGGCTCTTGGGTGGACATGCTTGACAGCTTGGCATGGCTGGCGATAAAAAGCGAATATTATTCGGATTTGGTGACCTAGAAGCCCATGCAAAAGCCGCCTGACAGCCGCAGCCTGGCAGACCTGGTGTTCGAACAGGCGGATCGGTACGGATCGCACCCTGCGGTGATCGCAGGGGATCGGGTGCTGTCCTACGCCGGGTTGGCGGATCGCGCGGCGCGCGTCGCCGGGGCCTTACGGGCCCGCGGCATCGGGCGCGGGGACAAGGTCGGGCTGCTGGTCAACAACCGCGCCGAGTGGGTGGAGGCATTTTTCGGCACCATGATCGCCGGCGCCACCGTGGCCGCCTTCAGCACTTGGTCGACGCCCGACGAGCTGGACTGGCTGATCGCCGATGCCGGTGTTTCGTTAACGATCGCGGTGGATCGCTTCGCCGACAACGATTACGCGGCCTATGCCGCTACGCGCCCGGTGCCGGAGATCGTGTTGTTGAGCGCATTCGAAACGCTGACGTCAGGACCGCCCGTCCAACCGGCACCGGGAATGAGCGCCGCCGATACCGCCATTTCGATCTCGACGTCAGGATCCAGCAGCCGGCCGAAATCGGTACCGCTGACGCATCGAGGCATCATCGAGAATGGTTTCAATATCGGCGAACGCCAGGGCTACACGCCGGCGGACCGCGTATTGCTGTCACCGCCATTGTTCTGGTCTTATGGCAGCGCCAACGCGATGTCCGCCGTGCTCACACATGGCGCTACGCTTGTGCTGCAAGGAAAATTCGAGCCCGGTGAGGCCATCGCGCTGATCGAGCAACATCGCTGCACCGCGCTTTACACCCTGCCGTCGATCACCAATGCGATTATTTCCCACGCATCGTTTTCCCCCGAGCGGGTACGCAGCTTGCGGACGGGTGTAACCATCGGTGCGCCGCAGGATATTTTGACAGCCGCTCAGGTTTTGGGTGCGACGGAAATCTGTAACGTCTACGGCCAGACCGAAAGCTACGGCAATTGCGCGGTCACGCCGCACGACTGGCCGCTGGAACGCCGCGCCGCCTGCCAGGGGCCGCCGCTGCCGGGCGTTACGGTGCGGATCGTGAACGCGGATGGCGGGGTTTTGCCCGCCGGGGAAGAAGGCCTGATCGAAGTCCAGGGTTACGTCATGCATGGCTACACCGGTGCCAGTGCGGACCAGACCGCGGCCGTCATGACAGCGGACGGGTTCTTCCGCACCGGCGACATGGGACGCCTGCTGGAAGACGGATCGGTATCGTTCAGCGGCCGCATCTCGGAAATGATCAAAAAAGGCGGGATCAATATCTCCCCCGCCGAGGTCGAAGACGTGCTGATGCGGCACGCCGGCGTCGCGCTGGCCGGCGTGGTGGGCGTGCCGGACGCGTTGCAGGGCGAATTGCTGGCCGCGTTTGTGGTGGCGAAGGCAGGGTCCATTGTGTCCGCCGAAGAATTGGCGGCGCATTGCCGCGCCGTCGCATCCCGCTACAAAGTCCCCGACTTCATCGAGATACGCTCGGAATTGCCGGTGACCGTGACCGGCAAGCTGATGCGCCGCGAATTGAAGGCGATGGCCGCGGGGTTGCGCGCATGAGCCAGGACAACTGGAGCCGCTGGGGGCCAGACGACGAGCGCGGTGCGCTGAACCACATCGGTTCGTCCGAGATCAAGGCCGCCGCCGGCTTAGTGCGCTCCGGCCAAGTGCTGTCGCTGGCGCAACCTTTGTCCCCACGGACGCCGGTTCCCGGACATCGCGGCGGGGTGCAACACTTCATGGGCCGCGACGGCGGCGATTACGCGGCGGGCGCGCGGCGCCCCGGCGGATTCCAGTTCGCCGAGGACACCGTTCTGCTCCCGTTGCACATCGGCACCCATATCGATGCGCTATGCCACGCCTGGTACGACGATGCGCTGTACAACGGATTTCCTGGCAGCGGCACGCGTAGCACCACCGGCGCGACCAGATGCGGCATCGACAAGATGGGACCCATCGCGGGGCGGGGCGTGTTGCTGGACGTCGCGGCGGTGCATGGCGCACCGCTGGCCGACGGCATTTCTATCGGGGCGGCCGATCTGGAAGACGCGGCACGACGGGCCGAGGTGCGGGTGGGTAAAGGCGACATTGTCCTGATCCGCACCGGGTGGGCCGAACGCGCCGGCACATTCGATGCTGAACCGGGCCTGAACCTCGAAGCCGCGCTATGGCTCGCCGAACGCGAAATATCGGTGCTCGGCGCTGACAACTACGCCGTCGAAGTTCTGCCGTTCCCGACCGGAACGGTATTTCCAGTGCACCAACGCCTGATCCGCGATTTCGGCATTCCCTTGCTGGAAGGACTGGTGCTACGCGCATTGGCCGACACCGGCCGTCATGAGTTCATGTTCGCCGCCAGCCCATTACCGGTGGTCGGCGGCACCGGCAGCCCCATCAACCCGATGGCGATACTATGAAGGCAGGAGCAACACCATGGGTCTAAAGGTCCAGCCAGGCGTCATCGGCTGCACGATCCGGCCGGTCATTACCGGCCGCACGCGTTCGCTGGAGGAAATCATCTACGACACTGCGCAAATGGCGCTGGCCGATGCCGGTCTGACCATCGATGACATCGACGGCATCTGCGTGGCGTCGAACGATCAGTTCGATGGTCGGGCGATCTCGGTGATGATGGCATCCGGTTCGGTGGGCGGCGTGGATCGCGACATTTTGTCCACGCCCTCGGCCGGAGAACACGCGTTCATTCTCGGCGCATTGCGCGTCGCGACGGGGCAATTCCGCACCCAGTTGATCGTGTCCTGGAGCCCGACCGAGGTTTCCTCCATGCCCGAAGCGCAACGCCTCGGCACCGATCCGTATTTTCATCGAGCTTTGCCTTTGGACGAATTGTCGGCCCATGCGCTGCAAGCCTCGGCCCTGGAGCACGCACTTCCCGGGGCTCGGCGCGCCGCCGAAGCGGTCGCCGCGAAAAATCGCGCGCAAGGCGGCGCCCGCCCGGAGGAGGGAACATCGCGCTGGCCGTTGACGCCGTCGATGACGTCCCAGCCGGTGACCGGCGCCGTCGCATTGGTGCTGGCATCCCCAGATTTCATCGCCGAACGCGGCATGACGAAAATTGCGTGGTTACAGGGGATGGGCTGGGCGACCGAAGCCGGATTTCTGGGGGATCGCGATCTGTCCACCGCCCCCGCGTTGGAAGCCGCCGCGCGGCAGGCTTATGCGATGGCCGGCGTGACCGATCCCGCCCATGCGTTCGGCGTGGCCGAGATCACCGACGCGACGCCGTACAGCGAATTGCTGGCCTACGAAGCGCTGGGGCTGTGCCGCCGCGACGAGTGGGAATCCCGCACCGCCGACGGATCGTTCCGTGTCGGCGGGCGATTGCCCGTCAATCCATCCGGGGGCGTTCTGACCTGGAACCCCGTGTTCTGCACGGGTATGATCCGAATTGCCGAGGTCGCGCAACAAGTCCGCGGTCGCGCCGGGGCGCATCAGATACAAGGCGTGAAACGCGGCCTGGCGCATGCCGGCAGCGGTTTCGCGATGCAATATCAATCGGCAATTGTTTTCGGATCGGAGGTTCGGACATGAGCGGCGATCGAGTCGGCATCGTCGGCATCGGCCAATCGGCGTTTCGCGCCCGCCGCGACGATGCGAACTACCCCGAACTGGTGCGGGAAGCTGTCGTGTTGGCGATGGCCGACGCCAAAATGGACTTCGACGCGATCGAGGGTGTCGTCTATTCCCTCTCGCCCGATGCCATGATCGGCATCGGCAACGCCGAGCGGCTGGGCGTGGACGCCGTGGGGGGGCGCAATAAACCGTTCCTGCGCATCAACACTGGCGGTGCCACCGGCATTTCCGCCGTCGCGGCAGCCTATTACCATGTCGCCTCCGGCATGTTCGACGTGGTGCTTACCGCCGGCGCCGACAAGGTGGGGGAATGCGGCGACTCCCAGTCGGTGCTGAACAAGATCTGGGATCCCAGCTACGAACGCCCGCTGCCGTTGGGCACCATCAACATGCTGGCGATGTCCGGCGTGCGCTACATGCAACAAACCGGCATGACCGAGGTCGACATGGCCCGCGTGACCGTGAAGAACCGCCGGCATGCGTCGTTGAACCCCAATGCCCATCTGCGGAAAGTCGTGACGATCGACGATGTGCTGGAATCCCGCATCATCTCCTGGCCGATCAAGCTGTTGGATTGCTGCCCGCAGTCGACCGGTGGCGCGGCGTTGGTGCTGGCATCGGAGAAATACATCCGCGACAACCACCTCGACGCCGTCTGGATCACCGGCGTGGCGCATGCCGCCGAAACATACTGGATGGGCGACCGCATGGGCAACAACCCAACAGCGGAACACGCGGGCGCGCATGCGCTGGGACGTTCGTTCGAGAAATCGTATCGCATGGCGGGAATCACCGATCCGATGAAGCAGGTGCATGTCGCGGAACTATACGCGCCTTTCAGCAACACCGAGTTCCACTCGATCGACGCCGCACGCATCGGCGGCGCGATCGGCGATTCGGTGCCGCGCCTGCGCGATGGTGAGTTCGACATCGGTGGCCGCATCCCGGTGAACCCATCCGGCGGCACCCTTTGCACCAACGCCATCGCCGTGACGGCCATGGCGCGGGTGGCGGAAACCGCGCTGCAAGTGTGGGGACGCGCCGGTGCGCATCAGGTCGCGGGGGCGAAACTAGGCATCGCCAGCGGCAACGGCGGCGACCACCAGATTTTCGGCACCATGGTTATCGAGGCATAGAGGATACGACGATGGAACTGTTAGGCCGCCAGGAAGTCTGGAGCATCACCTACGACCACGCGCTCGGTGAGACCGCGAGTTCGTTCTACACCCGCATCCGCGATGAGGCCGCGATCTATGGCCGCCGCTCCGCCGGCAATGGCCGCGTGATGGTGCCGCCGCGCTCGTTCTCCGACGAGACGCTGCTGCCGACCGAGGATTGGGTGAAGGTCGGCCCCGGCGGCAAGATCGAAGCGTTCACGATGGTCTACGAATCCTTCAAGAATCTACCGCCGCCGCCGTACGCGTTCGGCTACGTGCTGCTCGATGGTGCGGACACCGCGCTGGGCGGGTTTTTCAAGGGCGTGGACCTGTCCGATCCGGCCGCCGCGGCGGAGAAACTGAAGATTGGAACCCGGATTATGACGAAATTCGCAGCCGAACGAAAAGGCGAGATGCTGGATTTCTGGTTTGAAGTGGACTCACCAGCCCGCTAGAGCGTGATCGCTTGAGGTTGACTTCAACCTCGGGCGTGAATCACCCTCTCAAACAAAGGCTTAGACCATGATCCAACTCCGAGATCGCGTGCGACCTCAAACGATCATGGTCTAGGACCGGTGAGGGCCGGACCTGGCGGATCGCCTTGCTCGTCGTCCGTGTATTTCGCTCCTGTATTGCGTGTCGGCATGTGCCGTGCCGGCAAGCGCAGAATGCCACGACCATATCGGAACGTTAACCGCTATTCGTCGGCCGCCAGCCGAGCGGCCTGATCCTCGGCGGTAAGTTTGTCGACAAATTCGTCGAGGTCGCCCATCATCACGCGGTCGATTTTGTACAGCGTCAGATTGATCCGGTGGTCGGACACGCGGCCCTGGGGGAAATTATAGGTCCGGATCCGTTCGGAACGATCGCCGGTGCCGACCTGGTTCTTCCGGTCCGCGGCCCGCGTCGCGGCTAGCGAGGACCGCTGCTGCTCGTAGATCCGCGAACGCAGTATCTTCATCGCCTTGGCGCGGTTTTTGTGCTGACTTCGCTCTTCCTGCATCGCGACCACGATGCCGGTGGGAATATGTGTGATCCGCACCGCGCTTTCCGTCTTGTTCACATGCTGTCCGCCGGCGCCGGATGCCCGGTAAACATCGATGCGAAGATCGCCCTCGTTCACATCGACATCGACCTCCTCGGCCTCCGGCAGCACCGCGACCGTTACCGTCGAGGTATGAATACGTCCCTGGCTTTCCGTCGCCGGCACGCGCTGCACCCGATGAACGCCGGATTCGTATTTCAAGCGGGCAAAGACGTTGCGGCCGGTGATTTCCGCGATGCCTTCCTTCATACCGCCGAGTTCGGTGTCGCCAAATTCCATGATCTCGAATTTCCAGCCGCGCCCTTCCGCGTATTTTTGGTACATCTGGAACAACGCGGCGGCGAACAAGCCGGCTTCGTCGCCACCCGCCGCCGGGCGGATTTCCAGAATGGCCGAACGCGCATCGGCCTCGTCCTTCGGCAGAAGTGTCAGGCGGATTTCGTGCTCGAGCGCCGGGATGCGCTCCTTCAACTCGAATAATTCGGCCTCCGCCAATCCGCGCATTTCCGGGTCCGACAGCATGGTCTCGGCTTCGTCCCGCGCCTGTTCAGCGGCGCGCAAGTCGCCGATGCGGGCGACGACCGGTTCGATATCGGACAATTCTCGGGACGCTTTGACATAAGCGTCCCCCGAAATGCCTTCCCCTAGCAACGCCCGCAATTCCTCAGCGCGGGCGGCGATCCGGTCCAGTTTCAAAGCGAGGTTCATGACAGGTGCGCGGCGACCGCGTCCAATGCGACCGCTTCCTGCGTCCCGGTAGCCAGGTCCTTCACCTGTGCCACCCCCTGCGCGATGTCGTTGTCCCCAATAATCACCGTTGCTCGGGCGCCCAATTTATTGGCGCGCTCCATCCGGCGTTTCAAATTACCTCGATATCCCATTTCCGCGCGCACCCCAGCGGCGCGCAGAGATTGCAGCACGGTCAACGCGGTGGCCTCGGCCGCCGTCCCGATGGGCACCACGACCACGGGTGCTGTTACCGGTGGTGCCGCGTCCATGAGCATGCCCAGGCGCTCGATACCGGCCGCCCAGCCAACGGCGGGGGTGCTGGGACCACCCATTTCCGCGACCAGCCCGTCGTAGCGCCCGCCGGCCATGACCGTGCCCTGGGCGCCGAGTTTCGACGTTACGAACTCGAACGCGGTGTGACCGTAATAGTCCAGGCCGCGAACGATACGCGGGTTTTCCCGGAACGGCACGCCGAATGCGGTTAGATACGTTTTCAGCGACGCGTAAAACCCCGCCGCGGCTTCCGTCAGGTACGGAACGATCGTCGGAGCGTCGGCCACGATGCGCCGATCGCCCTCGTCCTTGCTGTCGAGGATGCGCATCGGATTGCGTTCCAGCCGCATCAGGCTGTCTTTCGACATGCCGCCCTGGTGGCCGGAGAAATACCCGATCAGCGCGTCGCGGTACGCCGCGTGGCTTTCCTTGTCGCCAAGGGTGTTGATCTCCAGGATCGTGTCGTCCGCGACGCCCAACGCTTGCAGGATGTCCCAGCCGCAAGCGATGACTTCGGCATCGGCCAGCGGTTCCGACGGCCCGATCAGCTCGATCCCGATCTGGTGGAACTGGCGGTAGCGGCCTTTCTGCGGGCGCTCGTAACGGAACATCGGGCCGGCGTAGAACACCTTCTGCGGCAGCGACTGCGTCAGACCGTTCGTCACCAGCGCACGGCAGACGCCGGCGGTGCCCTCGGGCCGTAATGTCACCGACTCCCCGCCGCGGTCGTCGAACGTGTACATCTCCTTCATCACCACGTCGGAGGTTTCCCCCAACGTGCGGGAGAACACGCGGGTGTCCTCGAAGATCGGGGTGATCCACTCGTCGAAGCCATAGGTGGCGGCGATGCGGCGCGCGGTTTCCGCGACGTGGCGATGACGGCGCAGGTCGTCACCGATCAGATCGTGGGTGCCGCGGGCGGGTTGGAGGTCGGTCACGATTGGGAGTCCTGGTTGAACGCGGGCAAGCCGCTCGGCGCGCAACGTAACGCCAGCGGATGGGGAGGCAAGGGTTGAGTGGGGGGCTAGAGCGTGATCGCTTGAGGTTGACTTCAACCTCGGGCGTGAATCAACTTCTCAAACAAAGGCTTAGACCATGATCCAACGCCGAGATCGCGTGCGACCTCAGGCGATCTCGCTCTAGGGCTGGTGTCGCGGGACCCAGTAGGACAACGTGTGGATGGCCGCGCGGTGTTGCCAGCGGTTCGCTTCGCGGAGTTCGTCGAAGTAGGCCCCAACGCGGTCGTACAGGGACGCAACGCCCCGGCGCGCAGCCACGACCAGCGGCAGCATCCGGTGGTCCATTGCCCAGACACTGAATTCCACCTCGGTCATGCCAAGGAACGCCGCCAAGGATCGGGTCTCTTTATCGCCGGACTCGTGCCAGGCCTCGATGGCATCGTGAATTTCGTCGCGGCTTGCCCGCCCCTCGGCATAGAGCTCGATGAACGGTGCGGTCGGGAGTTCGATGTCAGACACGCAGTCGTCTCTCCTTTCGAGCGGGCTTGATGCGATTACCCGTCACAGCATCGTGCGCGCCAGTATGCCGTCCCCGGTAATCGAAAGCCTCGATTTCGCCGTGGACGTAATCCCAGGTGTACAGGGCCGCCTCTTTGCCCGAGCGCCATCGACGCTCGCCTTGAATATAGCCCGACTACTCGCAATCGTCCAGGAATCCTGGTCTCGGTATTTGCTTTCGGTCCAATCCCAGGCCTCCACGCATTGCGTCGCGCGCAGTATGCGGGGGGACCAGTTAAGGAAGCGTTAACGCCCCGCCGCTATCCCGCCCCCCTTGCCTAACCCCCACACCTGCGCCATTTGCGTGGCATGATCCCATTCGCCAACACCTATGCCCGGCTGCCCGAACGGTTCTACGCGCGGCTCAATCCCACGCCCGTCGCGCGGCCGCGGTTGATCAAGCTGAACATCGCGTTGGCCGAGCAACTCGGGCTCGATCCGGATGACCTGACGGCTGATGTGCTGGCCGGCAACCATGTGCCGGAGGGGGCGGAGCCGATGGCGCTCGCCTACGCCGGCCACCAGTTCGGCAATTTCGTGCCGCGGCTCGGCGACGGGCGCGCCAATCTGCTGGGGGAGGTCGGCGGCCGCGACATCCAGTTGAAGGGTGCCGGACGCACCCCATTCTCCCGCGGTGGGGACGGGCGCGCGGCCCTCGGACCTGTCCTGCGCGAATACCTGATCGCTGAGGCAATGCACGCGTTCGGCATCCCCACCACCCGCGCGCTGGCTGCGGTAGCAACCGGAGAGACCGTGGTCCGCGAGACCGGCCTGCCCGGCGCCATCGTGACCCGCGTCGCCGCCAGCCATATCCGCGTCGGCACCTTTCAGTATTTCGCCGCGCGGCAGGATACCGACGGGGTGCGGACGCTCGCCGATTATGCGATGGCGCGGCATTACCCGGGGGTGACGGGATACCGCGCGTTCCTGGAGGCGGTCATCGCCCGCCAGGCCGCGTTGATCGCCCGCTGGCTGCTGGTGGGATTTATTCATGGGGTGATGAACACCGACAACTGCTCCATCGCCGGGGAGACGATCGACTACGGCCCCTGCGCGTTCATGGACGCATACGACCCAGCGACGGTGTTCAGCTCCATCGACCAGCAGGGCCGCTACGCCTACGGAAACCAGGCCCGCATCGCGGCGTGGAACCTCGCTCGGTTGGCGGAGACGCTGCTACCCCTGCTGGACGACGACGATAACAAAGCGGTGGAAATCGCGCAGCAATGCCTGGCGGGCTTCGCCAAGACATTCGAGGCCGCGTATTTCGGCGGCCTGCGCCGCAAGATCGGTCTTTCGTCGGTTCGCGACGGCGACGACGCCCTAACCCAGGACCTGCTGAAGGCGATGGCGCAGAACCAAGCCGATTTCACCCTGACGTTCCGGGGTCTGGGGGAGGCCGAAACGCGGGACCTGTTCACCGATCCCACGGCCTACGATGCGTGGGAAGCGCGCTGGCGGCAGCGGTTGGCGTTCGAGGTTGAAACACCGGAGGCTCGGCGAGCAGCGATGCGCGCGGTGAACCCGGCGTTCATTCCGCGCAATCATTTGGTCGAGGCCGCACTGAACGCGGCGATCGAGCGCGACGATTTCGCGCCGTTCGAGGAACTGCTGGCGGTGGTGACGCAGCCGTTCGACGACCAGTCGGGGTTTGCGCGGTATGCGGCGCCGCCCACGGCCTCGGAACGGGTGCACCAGACGTTTTGCGGTACTTAACGAGCTGCCTCCGAACCGGCCGAAAGATGCCGCATTCCGGGCCGCATCCGACGCCATTTCGAAACCGATACATAGGCGCCTTCGATCATCTACCCAAGCACGTCCATGGTCGGGTGGAAACCTCGATCTATGACGACGCCACTGCGGTTGCCAACGCAATTGATGAAGCGTTCACGGCCTATCATGCCTGGCTGTTCGTTCGAAATCCCGACCGACGATCCCCGTGCCCTATCGTGAGCTGAGATAGTATCAGGCGCCGACACGCGTTCCTGGTGGGATGGCCACGACGACGAAGCGCTCCGACTGAGGTCATACAAGGTTGATCGCATCCGCCGCGATCCGCGCCCGAAACCCCGGCTCGACCGTCGCGAGGTCGACGATGTCCACCTTGTAGGGCAAATCGGACTCCGATAACGCCTCCGCGATCGCCCCGATCGACGCCAATCCGAGCGGTCGCTCCCATTCCAGCGCCAGATCGAGGTCGGAATAACGCCGCGCCCCCCCATGCGCTCGGGAGCCGAAAACGTAGGCCTTGGCCCCGGCGGGGAGATGCTCGCGCAGGATCCTCCGCACGATGGCGGCGTGGTCGTCTTGCAGGTCGAGCATGGCGGTCACCCGAGCCGCCGGACCAGCGTGTCCCGCAAATAATCGGCCTCCGCGAGGAATTCCGGGATCCCCTCGACGACCTCGATTGCGACTTTGGCCGCATAGGTGTGACTGGTGCGGGCCCGCAGGTCGCGGTAATGGCGCCATTTGGGCCAATCTCCGCGTAACAGGTTTTGCTCGTTCCCCGTGCGGATCAGGTCCTGGAACGGCATCTGGTCGAATTCGTCGGGCGTGGCAGACACCATGCGCAGATACCGCCGCAGCATTTTATGGGCGAGTTCGTAGGTAAACTCGAACCGCTGGATCAGGCCGTCGCGGAGTTGTTCGTCCTCCGGTTCGAGACGATGGCGTTCATAGCCTTCGCGTAACCGGTCCACAGCACTCGCGAGCGGGCCGACGTCGAGCGATTTGCTCGGTTCACCTGCCAGATGGGGTGATTTTTCCACCGGTCATTTCCCCAAATCGACAATAAGGTTTTTTCCAAATTTCAACGCCGTGACGCCGCAAGCCAATTCGATAATAACGGAAATTGAGCGACGACTATAATTAGTACCCATCCACAATCCGGATTGCAATCGGATCGCATACTCTTGACAGAAGTCCGGGCGTCCAGGGTACAACTCAGATCGATTGCGTGCTAAATAGCGCCGGCTTCGCCCGTGCTTTAAGGACATGAAGCGTTCGGCAAATAAGGGGTCGCGTTTGTCGAGCAGATCGAAAAGCTGCCGCAGCACGTCAATGGCCGTCCTGGATGGATGGAACACTTCGTCCAACCTGAAACCAACGCCGTCGGGGGCCAAAACCGGTTCTGGCTGCTGCGATACGGCCGCTGTCGTGGCGGCAGGCAACTGAACGGCCGGCGCAATCGCTTCCTGCGCAGGACTTGTCGGCCCGGTCGATCGACCCGGTCGCGGGGGGACGATTTTCAGGGGGCCACGAGCAACATCGCTTTTGAGAAATGCCGAAACCATATCGGGTTCCGGTTTGAATCCGCAGATGCTTTCAACCCTATCCGCGAGAATCTCCAGCAACATCTCGTCCTCTTCTTCGATCAGCTTGCCCCAGGCCTTTGGCAGCGCGGCGCGCATCTGCCGCTCCCTGGAGACATTCTGGTAATCGTCCCGTGCCGACCGGATCGCTTGCCCCGTCACGACATCGTCATGCAAGAGATAACGACGCAAACGGAATGCCGATTCCAATATCTCCCGCTCGACAATATCGAGCTTGTAAACGCGTCGTTCGCCGTAATCGCCCTGTTCGCCAGGAAGGAAGAAGTTCCACTCCCGCCCATCCGTCAGGATCGCCATGGGAACACCGTTATGGAAGGCATATTCGAACAATTGCCGTTCGGCGCCGTCGCTCTGTCCGATCTGTTTGACCTCGATCAACGCAATCGGCTTGCCGGGGGGATGGCACAGTGCGAAATCGACCCGCTTCCCGCTGAGCCCGTATTCCGGCCAGACGACCTGTGTGTCGTACGCTGGCCAAGACAACGCATGGAGAAGGCGCAAAACGATACCCTGAGAAACCGCGGCTTCATTGGTGAACCGCCCCGCGGCAATGCCTTCGCGGATACTTGAGATCTCTTGCTCGATGCCCATCAGGCCGCCACCGGATGCCGCACTGTCATATCGCCTCGCCCGGCGAGCAAACCCTCGACCGAGATATCCTCGTTCAGCCTCTCCCAGTGCAAGCCCTGCCCGGTCGCGCCAATCCGGCATTGTTCGCGCTCTGTCGGTGCCGCGTGAAGCAAACGGGGAAACCACGCGAGGGGAACCCCGACCGTGCGGCCGTCGTTCAGTTCGACCCACATGGTCACATCGTCGAGCCGGACGGACTTAGCCGAAATGTTCATGCCATGCCTCCATGATCGCTTGCAGCCGCGCCGTGACGATTCGGACCAGGTCCGCCTGCTCCCGCCGCGTGAAACCAGAACTTTCTGCTATCCGGACATCCAGATTCAACCAAAACTTCGCTTCCGCGTCACCGCGGCCCGCATGAACGTGGATCGGTTCGCACGGGTTGCCCTCGTTGGAGAAGAAGAATGAAGCGGATGCCGTCATGGCGAAAGACGACTGGCATGGTGTTTACGTTCCGCCGCTACGGCTTCGGGAGGCGGTCGGCTCAGGGCCGACCATGACGGGGCAGCCCTACTCCGCCGCCAATTTCTCCGCGTCCGCCGCCGCTTTGAACAACGCCGCCTTCGCCTCCACCAACGCCACGATGTGCTCCACCATGGAAGCCCCGTCGATCGTGTGGTCGGTCTTACCGGCGTTGTAGATCATGTGCCGGCCGTTGCCGCCGCCGGTGACGCCGATGTCGGTCATCAGCGCCTCCCCCGGTCCGTTCACCACACAGCCGATGATCGACAGGGTCAGCGGGGTTTCGATGTGCGCCAGCCGGTCTTCCAAAGTGCGCACCGTCTCGATCACGTTGTAGCCCTGCCGCGCGCAAGACGGGCAGGAGATGACCTTGACCCCGCGATGCCGGATGCCGAGCGTCTTGAGCATGTCCCAGCCGACCCGGACCTCTTCTTCGGGTTCGTCGGACAGCGACACCCGAATTGTGTCGCCGATGCCGGCCCACAACAGGGAACCCAGCCCGATCGAGGACTTCACGGTGCCCATGCGGCGCCCGCCGGCCTCGGTAATGCCGATATGCAACGGGTGGTCGCACACTTCGGCGAGCTGCTGATAGGCGGCAACCGCCAAAAAGACGTCGGATGCCTTCACGCTGATCTTGAAGTCGTGGAAGTCGTGCTGTTGCAGGATGTTGGCGTGGTACAGCGCGCTCTCGACCAGGGCTTCCGGGTTGGGTTCGCCGTATTTCTCCAGCAGGTGCTTCTCCAATGACCCGGCGTTCACCCCGATGCGCATGGAGCAGCCGTAATCCCGAGCGGCCTTGATAACCGCCCGCACGCGATCGTCGGAGCCAATGTTGCCGGGGTTGATGCGCAGGCAGGCGGCGCCGCTTTGGGCGGCCTCGATGCCGCGCATGTAGTGAAAATGGATGTCCGCGACGATGGGGACGTTCACTTCCTTGACGATTTCCTTCAACGCCAAAGCGCTGGGCCGATCCGGGCACGACACGCGCACGATATCCACGCCCGCCAGTTCCGCCCGACGGATCTGGGCGATAGTGCCCGGAATGTCGGTGGTCAGCGTGTTGGTCATCGTCTGCACGGTAATCGGGGCGCCGTCGCCGACGGGGACCTTCCCAACATAAACGCGGCGCGATTTACGGCGCTGAATGTCCTGGTAGGGGCGGTAGCTGCTCATTCTGGTACTCCTCACCGTCGGCCTTAAGCCGCTCGGCCTATCCTAAAACGCCGCAAAACCGGGGGAATCGCTACTGCGCCGGGCGCGGGGCGGCTACAGTAACTTTGCCGGCCTTTAGCAGATCGTAATCCAGCGGTAAGTCGTGCCGCACCGAACTGGTCCCGCCAAGATTCCCGATCGCAACACCATCGAGCAGGATTTCCGTGGCGGCGGCCTTGCCGGTGGTCAACAGCAACCCGGGCGTAGGCGGCACCGGCCAGGTATCGCCCTGGCGCAGCACCTTGTTCAGCAGCACGGTGCCGCTCTTGTCGCGCACTTCCACCCAGGCATCGGCGGTCGCGCGCAACATCACCCGGCCCGCGGAAGGCGCAGGCGCGGGTGGCGGTGGCGCAACAGCAGGCGGTGGCGGGGCAACAGCGGTCACCGGGACGAGCAATGACGGCGGGACGGAAATCTGACCCGGCAGCAGACTGATCGGTGCCGCGGCAGCGGAACCCGGCGACAGACTTGCAAAACCTTGCGACGCCTCGGATGGCGCAGCCGGAGGCAAGGCCTGCGCGGCCAACGGCGAGAGGCGTTCGGGGATGGTCGCGGCGGTTTCGGCCGGCAGCCGTCCCTCCCCCGACAGCCGATACCAACCGATGTAAGCCCCGACAGCGAGAATCAACCCAAGTAGAATGACCGCACCGGTCGGCAGACCGCGCTCCGGCACCGGGGCCGGAAACGACAATTCGGTACGCTTGGATACCGCCGCCGCTTCCGCCTTGAAGCGACGCAACATTTCGTCTGGATCGAGGCCTAGCACGGTCGCGTAGCTGCGCAGAAAACCAAGCGCAAAGGCATTGCCGGGCAACTGAGACAAGTCGCCGTCCTCAAGCGCCTCGAGATAGGAACGGCGAATGCGCAGGGTCGCGGACGCATCTTCCAGTGGCCAGCCTAAGCGTTCGCGCGCACTTCGCAGGTCCGCACCAGCGTTGGGCGCGGCGCTCACCGGGACTTGCTTCGGTAATATGTTCAAACCATCCATGCGCATCGACCCGCGATCCAGCGTCACGACCGCCTCGTTTGTTTCTTGCCGGCTCAGAAAAATCGCAAGCCCTTACCCCTAAGGACCGACAAGTCCTTCTAGACCACGAGTCACTCGCTTGCCAACAGCCCAAGAATGCCGGGGCGAGCTTAAGCCGTCGACTCATAATTATGGATTTTTGACAATTACACTGACAACCCGTGCTCGCGCGCCCAGGACACGATGGGGTCGCGCAGGCTACCGGCGCTCATGCCGCCGCGACGAATCGACGCCAGCACGGGGCGGAAGGCGGTCAAATCGACCTCGGCCAGCACGGCCTTCACGGGCAGAATGGCGCTGGCCGGCATCGATAGCGAGGTGATGCCGAGCGCGGCGAGGGTCATGGCCTCGATTGGGCGGGAGGCGGCTTCCCCGCACACGGATACGGTCACGCCCGTGGGACGGGCCGCGGTGACCACTTGGTCCAATAAATCCAGTACCGGCTGCGACAGCAGATCGTACCGATCGTATAGCGACGGTGTGCCACGGTCGGCCGCGAACATAAACTGCATCAGATCGTTGGTGCCGATGGAAATAAAATCGGCTTCTTTCAGCAGCCCTGGGAGCTGCCACATCAGTGCCGGCACCTCCAGCATGGTGCCAATCGACAGGCGTTCGGGGCTGGGGCGGACGCGTCGGGCCTCGGCGAGCAGCAGTGTTTTGGCGAGAATGAATTCGGCCACCGTCGCCACCATCGGGAACATCACGGACAGCGGACGGCCGCCCGCGGCCAGCAGCAGCGCCCGCAATTGCCGCCGCAGCAAAGCCGGGCGGTCCAACCCGACGCGGAGCGACCGCCAGCCCATCGCCGGGTTTTCCTCCTCCACCACCGTCCCCGGCAGCATCTTGTCGGCACCCAGGTCCAGGGTGCGGAACAGCACGGGCCGGTCCCCCGCTTCATCGAGCGCTTTGGCATAGATTGCCGCCTGTTCGGCCACATCGGCGATGGCGCCGCGCGCCAGCATGGCGATTTCCGTGCGAAACAGGCCGATGCCGTCGGCGCCGGTACGGTCGAGCTGCGGCAGCTCCATGCTCAACCCGACGTTCAGCATCAGCTTCAGCGCCGTGCCGTCGGCGGTGGCGGCGGGGCGGCCGATCAGCGACGCCCATTTGGCGTAACGCGCACCCCGCGCATCCAAAGCGCGGGTATAGGCGTTGCGAACATCGGCGTCGGGGCGAAGCATCAACTGCCCCTCATCGCCGTCGATCACCGCGATGTCGCCGGGTTCAGCGGTGTCCAGCATACCGCGAGTGGCACCCACCGCCGGAATGTCCAATGCGCGGGCCAGAATGGCGGCATGGCCGGAGGGGCTGGCTTCCTCGACCGCGACGCCGGCGATGCCGCGCGCGTGCCAGTCGAGCAATTCGGCCGGCCCGAGGCGGCGGGCGAGCAGAATCGCGCCAGCCGGGACATCGCCGCGCGGCTCGTCGCCGGACAACGTGGTCAGCAGGCGGTTCGCCAGATCCTCCATGTCGGCGAGGCGTTCGCGCAAATAGGCGTCCGGTATCCGGCGCATGCGATCGTGCATTTCCCCGGCGACGCGCTGCACCGCGGCCTCGGCGGTCAGGCCGCCACGAATAACGTCGCCGACCCGGCGAAGCCAGCCGGCGTCGGCTGCCACCAAACGGTAGGCTTCCAGCACCTCGCGTGACGCCGAAGCATCCGCCGCCCGGCTGGTGGAGGGAACCCCGGCGATCAGCGCATCGAGGCCGCGCTGCATCCGTTCGGACGCCTCGTGCAAGCGGGCCAATTCGACGTCTGGATCGTCTGCCAGCAGAGTGATACCGGTGCGGCGGACGGCGTGGAGGATCACAGGCCCGATCGCGATGCCGGTCATCAGGGCGGTCCCCGTGAAAACCCGGGGAACAGTGCCGCCGAGGCCCTCGGTCGTGCCTTCCGAAGCGCCGGCGGCCGGCAGTAGCTCGGCCAGCAACATCGCCACGGTTTCCAGGTCGTCGACCTCCTGATCCGTGAATTGCCGCGGCTGGCGGTTCTGCACCACCAGCACCCCCAGCGTGCGGCCGGAGCGACGCACCGGAACGGCGATCAATGATGCAAAAGGGTCTTCCCCGGTTTCCGGACGGTAGGCGAAGGCGGGGTGATTCTGCGCGTCCGGCAGGTTCATCACGGCGGCGGAGGCCGCGCACAGACCGACAATCCCCTCCCCCACCCGCAGCCGCGTGTTGCCGACGGCGTTGGGGTTCAGACCTTCGGTCGCCGACAGCTCAAGAATATCGCCGGGGCGCTGGACGTAAATCGAACAGACCTCGCTAACCAATTCCGCCGCCACGAGCCGAACCAATTCCGGCAACGGCGCCGCCGCCCGCGCGCGAAGATCGCGCAGCCGGGAAAGCAGGCGGCGCGGGGCGAGGGTCATGAACCGGTAGCCATCACCCGGCAGACCGAGCGATGAGGGCCGCTTCCGCCTGGCCGACGAGTTCGGCGATGATCTCGGCCGTCGACTGCTCGGCCGTGACCATGCCGACCGACTGGCCGGCCATGACGGAGCCGTTTTCGACGTCGCCATCGATCACCGCGCGGCGCAAGGCACCGGCCCAGAAGTGCTCGATCGCCAGCTGTGCGGCTGCCTTGTCCAATTCGCCGGCATGGAACCGGGCGGCGGTCTCCGCCTGGTGGCGCAAGAAGCGCTTGGTGCCCTCGTTCACCAGCCCGCGCACGGGAATGACGGGGAAATTTTCATCCAGCTGCACCGACGGAATCGCGTCGCGGGCGTTGGCACGCACAAACGCCTTCTTGAAGTTGGGATGCGCGATCGACTCTTTGGATGCGGCGAAGCGGGTGCCGAGTTGGGCGCCGGACGCCCCCATTTCGAGGTAGGCGAGGATCGCTTCGCCCCGTCCAAGGCCCCCGGCGACGAATATCGGCACGTCGCGGAGATGGGGCAGGATTTCCTGCGCCAACACGGTCAGCGACACCGGGCCGATGTGGCCGCCGGCTTCCGAACCTTCGATCACCAGCGCGTCGGCGCCGGAGCGGACCAGCCGCTTGCCCAGCATTAAAGCGGGGGTAAAGCACACCAGCCTGGCGCCGCCGTCCTTGACCGCCTTTATGGTGGCACCGTTGGGCACCCCGCCGGCCAGCACGATATGGCCGACCTTGGCCCGCGTGCAAACCGCGACGAGGTCGAGCAACTGCGGGTGCATCGTGATGAGGTTGACGCCGAACGGCTTGGACGTCATCGCCTGGGTGCCGGCGATTTCGTTCGCCAGCAGGTCGGGGCTCATGGCCCCGCAGGCGATCACCCCGAAGCCCCCGGCGTTGGAGATGGCGGCGACGAGATGCCGCTCGCTCACCCAGCTCATGGCGCCGCCCATGATGGCGACCTCGGTCCCCAGGAACGCTGTGCCGCGCGACCAGAGAGCCTGGAGGCGAGCCTTGGCTTGTTCGGAGCTAAGCGGCATCGAGGCCGTAAGCGGTGTGCAACGCGCGCACCGCTAACTCCGTATATTCGGCGGCGATGAGGACGCTGACTTTAATCTCGCTGGTGGATATCACCTGGATGTTGATCCCTTTGTCGGCCAACGCCCGAAACATGGTGTTGGCGATGCCCGCGTGGCTGCGCATGCCGACACCCACGACGCTGATTTTAGCGACGTCGGTGTCCTCCAGCAGGTCGGTGTAGCCGATATCGGCCTTGATGCCGGCGAGTGCTGCATGGGCGCGGGGCAGATCGGCCTTGCCCACGGTGAAGGTCATGTCGGTGGTGCCGTCGGCGCCCACGTTCTGCACGATCATGTCCACATTGACGTTGGCTTCCGCCAGCGCGCCGAAGATGGTCGCAGCGATGCCTGGCCGGTCCTTGACCCGTCGCACCGTCATTTTCGCGTCGTCGCGCGAATAGGCGACCCCGGAGACGTTCTGTTTTTCCACGATTTCGTCCTCATCCACCACCATGGTGCCGGGGATGTCCTGAAAGCTGGACAGCACCTGCACCCGTACACCTTCGTTCATCGCCAGCTCGACGCTGCGGGTCTGCAAGACTTTGGCGCCTACCGACGCGAGCTCCAGCATCTCCTCGTAGCTGATTTTGGCTAATTTGCGGGCTTTCGGCACGATGCGGGGGTCGGTCGTGTAGACACCGTCCACATCGGTATAGATATCGCACCGTTCGGCCTTGAGAGCCGCCGCCAGTGCGACCGCGGAGGTATCCGACCCGCCACGGCCGAGCGTGGCGACACGATTGCCGGGTGCGATGCCCTGGAAGCCGGCAACCACCGCGATTTCCCCCGCGTCGAGGCTGGTTTTGAGGGCGGAGCCGTCGATGCCGTCGATCCGCGCCTTGCCGAAGGCGTCGTCGGTCTGGATGGGGATTTGCCAGCCCTGCCACGATCTTGCGTTATAACCCAGGCGTTGCAGCTCAATCGCCAGCAGGCCGGAGGTCACTTGCTCCCCCGTCGCCACCACCGCGTCGTACTCGCGGGCGTCGTGCAGCGGGTCCAGGTCGGTGCAGTATTTGACCAGTTGGTTCGTCACCCCGGACATGGCGGACACGACGACGGCGACCTGGTTACCGGCATCGACCTCCCGCTTCACGCGCTGGGCGACATTGCGGATACGGTCGAGGTCGGCGACGGACGTGCCGCCGAATTTCATCACGATGCATGCCATGAAACAGTTGTCAGTTTTCAGTTGTCAGGAGTCAGTGTCGCGGCACACATACTGGCGCGCAGCGAGGGGGGCAACCATGGGTGTGTCAACAATTTCACCAGACGAGGTCGCTCGGTTCGGCGCTTTGGCGAGCCGTTGGTGGGACCCGATGGGACCGATGCGGCCGTTGCACGCGATGAACCCGGCGAGAGTGGGGTGGATTCAGGAGAGGATTGAGGCACGGTTTGGCGCCAGCAAGAAAGAACGAGATCCCTCCCCCCTGGAGGGAGAGGGAGGGGGCGTTCCTTCCTCTCACTCGCTCCGCATCCTCGACGTCGGCTGCGGCGCCGGGCTGGCGTCGGAGGCACTGGCCGAGCTGGGCCACGACGTCCTGGGCTTGGATGCCGCCGGAGAAGCCATCGAAGCCGCCAGAACCCATGCCGCCGACCGTGATTTGACGATAACCTACCGGATTGGCGCCGCTGAAGACCTCCTGGCCGAGGGTCTCCGCTTTCCCGTCATAACCGCGCTGGAGGTGATTGAGCACGTCCCCGACCCCGGCGCGTTCGTCCGCGTGCTGGCCGGGCTGTTGGAGCCTGGCGGGCTGCTGATCCTGTCCACGCTGAACCGCACGTCGCGGTCGTTCCTGATCGCCAAGCTGGGCGCGGAATACGTGATGCGGCTGCTGCCGGTGGGCACCCATTCCTGGCGGAAGTTCATCGCGCCGGCGGAACTGGCTGAGATGCTGCGGGACGCCGGCCTGGCGGTGACCGACACCGCCGGCCTGTCGCCACGCTCGATGCTGGGGGATTGGCGGATGGGTCGGGATTTGCGGGTGAACTATATGATCGCCGCGACGGGGTAATACCGCCGGCCATCAGCCGAGGACAGCGATCGCCTCGATCTCGATCAGCCATTCCGGCGCGGCAAGTGCGGACACGCCGACGAGGGTGCTGGCCGGCGGCGGACGGCCGGCGAAGAACGGGGTGCGGGCCTGCCCAATGACGGCGCGCTTCTCCGGCCGGTAGTCGACGACGTAGGTCGTGATCTTGACGACGTCGGCGAAGGATGCGCCGGCAGCGGCGAGCGCGAGGCCGATATTGCGCATGACCTGGACGGTTTGCGCCCCGAGGTCGCCCGCGCCGACCAGCATGCCTTGCGCGTCAAGCGCGACCTGACCGGCCAAATAAATCGTGCGGGTGCCCGACGTCACGACGACATGCGAGTAGGCGGGACTCGGTGCGATCCCCTCCGCGTGCGGATAGTTTATGGTGCTCATGTTCGGGAGTCTCCAGCGTGCGGTGCGATACAAGGCCTCGGATGGTCCGGCGGTCAAGACAACCCCTCCGGCAATCCGCGAATCCTGATACACTGAGCGCCGATGGCCCCTTACCTCGCACCCGTCGCCTCCGACACCGTCCAGCCCGATCGCACCGGCGTGGTCGTGATCGGCGGCGGAATCATCGGGGTCTGCACGGCTTATTTCCTGGCCGCCAAAGGCGTGCCGGTCACACTGTGCGAAAAGGGGGAGATCGCTGCCGAACAGTCCTCCCGCAATTGGGGCTGGTGCCGCAAAATGGGCCGCGACCCGCGCGAAGTGCCGCTCGCGATCGAGGCTCTTCGCCTTTGGCACGAAATGAACCGCACCATCGGGGCCGAGACTGGGTTTCGGCGCTGCGGTATCGTTTACCTCTGCAAGACACAGGCGGATTTGGAAAAACGGGAGTCGTGGCTCGACCTCGTGGCCCGCGCGCATCAGCTGGACTCCAAACTGATCACACGCATCCAAGCCGCGCGCATTCTGCCGGGCCTGACCGGCCCCTGGGCGGGGGCGTTGTTCACCCCGAGCGACGGGCGCGCCGAACCAGTTCTTGCCGCGCCGGCCATCGCCGAAGCCGCTCGCCGGAGCGGCGCGAAAATCCTCACCCAATGCGCGGTCCGCGGCATCGAAACGGAAGCCGGGCGCATCAAAGGCGTCGTCACCGAAAAGGGCAGCATCGCCTGCGAGAACGTGGTCCTGGCCGGCGGTGTATGGTCGAGTCTGTTTTGCGGCAACCTCGGCCTGCGGCTGCCGCAACTCAAAGTCTTCTCCGCCGTCATGCGCACAGGCCACGTACAGGGCGGTCCCGAAACATCCGTTAGCGGCACCGGCTTCGGCTTGCGCAAACGCCTCGATGGCGGCTACACTGTCGCGAACTGGAGCGACAATATTGCCGAGGTTGTCCCTGACAGTATCCGTTTCGGTCCCGAGTTCCGGCCATTGCTGAAATTGCACAGCGACAGCATCCGCGTCCGCCTCAGCGGGCAATTCCTGAAAGAATGGCGCACGCCCCGCAAATGGTCCCTCGACACAGAATCCCCGTTCGAGAAGACCCGCATCCTCGACCCCGCGCCGCGCGACGAAATTCTGCACAAGGCGCAAGATGCCGTGTCCGCCGCCTTCCCCGTGTTCCATGACATGAACGTCGTCGAAACCTGGGGCGGGGCGATCGACGTGACGCCCGACGCAATTCCCGTGATCTCCGGCGTCGACAGTATCCCCGGGTTCTTCATCGCCACCGGTTTCTCCGGCCACGGCTTCGGCATCTCCCCCGGCGCGGGGCGGCTGATGGCCGAGTTGGTCACGGGCGAAACCCCGGTGGTCGATCCCTCGCCTTTTCGCTACAGTCGGTTCATCGACGGGTCGCGCCCGCTACCCTCCCCCTTGGCCTGACGGACAAAGCAATGACCTTCCCCATTACCCGCTTCCGGCGCCTGCGCGCCAACCCGGTGCTGCGCGACATGATGCGGGAAAACACCGTCACCCTGAACGATCTGATCTACCCCATCTTCGTGGAGGAAGAACTCGACGACTTCGCCCCCGTGGAATCCATGCCCGGCATTAACCGCATCCCCGAGCAGAAGCTCGGTCAGGTGGTGAAGGAAATTTATGCCGCGGGTATCAAAGCCATCATGACCTTCGGCGTGTCGCATCGTAAGGACGACACCGGCAGCGACTCCTGGAACGAGAACGGGCTGCTGGCGCGCATGACCAAGCGCGCCAAGGACGCGGCGCCGGAGCTGCTGGTGATCTCCGACACCTGCTTTTGCGAATACACCTCGCACGGGCATTGCGGCGTCATCCATGGAGAGGACGTACACAACGACCACACGATCGAGAACCTGGCGAAACAATCCGTGGTCGCAGCGCGCGCCGGGGCGGACATGATCGCGCCGTCTGCCATGATGGACGGGCAGGTCGCCGCTATCCGAGCAGGATTGGATGGGCACGGGTTCAGCAACCTGCCGATCATGGCGTACTCGAGCAAATTCGCCTCCGCCTTCTATGGCCCGTTCCGCGCCGCTGCCGGCTGCGACCTGATCGGAGACCGCAAGGCGTATCAGATGGACCCCGCCAATGGGCGGGAGGCTTTGCGGGAATCCATGTCCGATGAGGCCGAGGGCGCCGACATCCTGATGGTGAAGCCGGCCCTGCCCTATTTGGACGTACTCAACCAGGTGCGCCAGCACAGCCTGCTGCCCATCGCCGCGTACCAGGTCAGCGGCGAATACGCGATGATCAAGTTCGCCGCCCAGGCCGGGGCGATCGACGAGCACCGGGTGGTGCGGGAGACATTGAGTTCCATCAAACGCGCCGGCGCCGACCTGATTCTGACCTATTTCGCAATGGATATCGCCCGCCAGGGGTTCTGACCACCCCTGGCCCTTGCGATTGTCGCTCCGGCATCCGACATAAGATGTTCAGGCGAAGGAGACTTCGATGTCCACAACGTCCCAAGCGAAACCGCCGCCCGATCTCGAGACCATCGCTAACGATCTCGCCGCGCTTAAGCAGGATTTTGCCACCCTGATCGCCGACGTCCGCGCCAGCACGACAGGCCGCGCGAGTGCGATGGCATACGATGCGGCTGAGCGTATTTCAGACACAGCCAGCAGCCTGTACGGGCAGGCGACCGCACAGGCCGAGGCGGGCGCAAAAGCCTTGGCGAACGAAGTGGATGAGCGTCCGCTAACCGCCCTTCTGGTGGCCTTCGGCATCGGCTTCGTCGTTTCCCGCCTGCTGTCGCGCTGAATGACCGTTCCGCACGGAATCCGCCCTCGCGGTCATAACGGGCCCGCTGGGTGCTTGGCCCAACTGGCGCGTCGCTTGTCGTGTGCGTTGTGCCGTGGTCGCGCGCACTGGGTTGCTGTTGGTGGCTTCGCGCTTGCATCGCCGCAGCACCCAGCCCGCGCATCCCGCCATTCCGCCGGACCAAACCGAGGCCATCGTCAAGGCGCTCGGCGGTTCGGTCGGCGAGCATAAAGCCGGCACCCTGGTCGCAGCCCGGGTGGCAGGCGCAGCGGCGTTAAATCAGGTTCAATGCGCTTTGATCCAGCCGATCATCTGGGACACCACCCGATCCTCGATCCCTAGGTATCCGTGCGGCGACATCGCCTGACACGGGCCGCTGCGGGACGTTCCGCCCGACACCGGAATGAAAGTAACGGACGGCGCCACCGTCAGGCGGGCTTTGAACGCCTCGGTTTGGCCGAAGGGGCTCACGACGCATCCGTCGTCCCGGTTATGCACGATCAGCACCGGCACCCGGATTCGCTCCGCCGCCACCTCCGGCATGCCGCGCGCCCACACCGACGACGTCAGAATCACGCCGGCGACGGACGGCGGCCCCAGCGATGCCGCGCCGTTGCCGGCCGAGACCGACCCATTGCTGGTGCCGATCAGCCACACCGGCAACGGCGACCGGGATTTCAGCATCGCGACCACGGCGGCAATATCCTTGGCGTGATCCGCACCGGCCCGGAACGACCAATCCAGCCCGCTGGACCGGTCGGACGGCACATCCACGACCGCGACCGTAAGACCCTGCGCGACGAAGCTCGGCGCTACCCGGAGCAGGAAGTTGTTGCGAATGGCCGAAACCTGGCCCGATCCGCCTGGAAACAATACGACAGTACCCAGGGGCTTGGTGGCCGGCGTCACATAGACTGGCACCGTAATACCGGGCCGGCTTGGGATATCTATCCGCTCCTGTGCCTGGACAGCCAATGGCAGGAGCAGCAATAAGACGAGTAGCCGTATCACGGCGCGTTCCCGTTGCATGTGGTCCGCAGACATTATAGGCGTCCTGTCATGGAGTCCAGTGCCGCTCGTTAGGCTTTGGCTGACGCCGTCGCCGCCGATGACAATCCGAGGCGACGCCCATTGGCGCACAGGCGGTATGATCGGCGGGCAGCAGGATGGATGAACGATGGAAGCCAATTCTCAGCCCGGCCGCGAAAAATACCGCCTCGTACTGGCAATGGCGCACTGCCAGCCCGCGGTCGCGACCGCGGGCT
>JANXTL010000028.1 GCA_025352375.1 Acetobacteraceae bacterium
AGCAGGATTTTGCCACCCTGATCGCCGACGTCCGCGCCAGCACGACAGGCCGCGCGAGTGCGATGGCATACGATGCGGCTGAGCGTATTTCAGACACAGCCAGCAGCCTGTACGGGCAGGCGACCGCACAGGCCGAGGCGAGCGCTAAAGCCCTGGCGAACGAAGTGGATGAGCGTCCGCTCACCGCCCTTCTTGTGGCCTTCGGCATTGGCTTCGTCGTTTCCCGCCTGTTGTCGCGCTGAACGACCTTTCCGCAGGGAATCCGCCCTCGCGGCCCGTACTGCAACGGCGACCAAAACCTCAGCGCCGACGGGTGGCCTGATGCCGATGTCCGGGTTAAGCGTTTTTGCGGCGGCCGCGGAACAGGTGGCGCGGCGGCGTTAAACCCTTGCGCAACGAAGCCCGGTGCGACCCACAGCAGGAAATTGTTGCCAATTGCCGAAACTGGCCCGATCCGCCAGGAAATAATACGGCGGTACCCACGGGCCGGGTCGGGACATCGATCCGCTCCTGCGCTTAAAATCCGACATCGTGCGCAACGCCATCGATCTGGCCCACGCGATCGGGCTGGTCAGGTGAACCGCGCCATTCCCTCCACCATCGAAGCGGCGGCGCTGTGCAAGATGGCGGATCGCGGGCAAATCGTGGACGGCATCCTGGATGGGCCGTTGGCGCTGGATAATGCCATCGACCCGGAGGCGGCCGGCGCGCGCGTGCCGATTATTTTGACCAGCCGAGCGGATAGCGTGGTGACGCGGCTGGCGTCGTGCGCGGTGGCAGGGCTGGTGGTCGCCTGGAAGCGGCGGGCTGTCGCGCGTGCGGACAGCGGACCATACTCGGCGGCTTACCAACGAGGACCCGCCATGACGAACACCGTTATCGGTTTGCTGCTGTTCCCAAATATCACCCAACTGGACCTGACCGGTCCGTTCGAGGTGTTCGCCAAAATGCCCGGAGCCGACGTTCGGCTGATCTGGAAAACGCTCGAACCGGTACGCGCGGAATCCGGCATGCACATACTGCCCAATACGACACTGACCGATTGCCCCGCGCTGGACGTGATCGTTGTCCCCGGCGGCCCCGGCATGAATCCGTTGATGGAGGATGAGGAAGTCCTTTCGTTCCTCCGCGTTCAGGCAGCCGGCGCCCGGTTCGTGGGGTCGGTCTGTACGGGAGCACTGGTCCTGGGCGCGGCGGGGTTGCTCCGCGGCAAGCGGGCAACGTCGCATTGGAGCGTGCGGGACCTACTGGCCCGGTTCGGCGCAATCCCTACCAATCGGCGGGTCGTCCGCGATGGCAACACCATGACCGGCGGCGGAGTCACGGCCGGGATCGATTTCGCCCTGACCATGGTGGAGGAACTGATGGGGAAACCGGTCGCGGAGGGAATCCAGTTGGGAATCGAATACGCCCCTGCCCCGCCATTCAATGCCGGAACGCCGGAGACCGCGCCTGCCGCCGTGTTGGAAGCCGTTCGTGCGCGTGGCGCCGCTTTACGCGCCGTGCGGGAAGCCATCGTCGGTCGGGTGACCGGATCTTAACTGCCGGCTAGGCGTCGAACCATGCGAAGAATCATCTGACGGTCGTCCGGTATACATTCCCGATAGAGGCGCAACAGCGCCATTTCGTCGCCCTGTCGGGCCTCGGCCGGGGCGCGCTTGTCGCTGCCGTACATGAGGAACTCCACCCCGACATCCAGGCTGGCCGCGATGCGCGTCAGATTGCCGGTGATCTGGCCGGCGCGGCCGGTTTCCCATTGCGCGACGGCGCTACGGGATACGCCGACCGCTTGAGCGAGCTGGTCCTGGGTCCAACCACGCTCCTGCCGGACGTCTTTGATACGGGCACCGATCTGTGTGGGGTCGCTCATAGGCGTTAGTGTAACTCAACTCGCCTAACAGCCGCAAGCCCGGCGTGGGTATGGGGTGCTTTTTTCTGACATCGTTAGTTATTTATGTTGACGTTATTCGCCACTCACACTAACAAGCCTCTTGTTCATGTTATGTTCGTTAACGCGGAGGCCGTGCCAATGCCGAAAAAACTCGTTTGGACAGACGCCCAGGACACCACGATCAAACGCCTCCGATCCGAGGGGGCCACCTGGGACACGATTGCAATGTCACTGCACCTGACCAGATGGACGGTGATCGAGCGCGGCCGGCAGATCGATGCCCGCCCCCCGCCGATCGATTTCATACCCGAACCGGACGATCCCAACCGCGAACCGCTGCCGGCGGGCCATCCCCGATGCTGGGACGTCCTGGTGCAAGGCACCTGCCTTGAGGGCGTGCCCTACCCCATCGCCCGCGCCGATCTTTGATCCCTTCACCCACCAGACAGGAGCCACCGATGGACATGCAAACCGTCGTCACGGACCCGACGATCGATGCCGACTATGTCGTTTACCGATTGGAGGAAGCTGGATCGACCTTACTGGCCCTGCCGGGCACCGGCTGGAGTACCAAGCTTCGCAGCTCGTCTTTGGAAATCGTGCGCACCGCCTTGGAGGCTTACGGCTGGGCCGAGGCCCGCATCCGGCCGGCGGTCCCTTCAGCGGAAAAAATTACCCGCATGGATCAGGCTTTAGGGTGGATCCCGCTGATTCCGTTAGACCGCTACGTGCTGCGGCGGGTGGTCGGGGCACGCAGCTTGGTGCATCCCCTCACCGACCGTCACCTCTACCCCTGGCGTCGCCTCGGCGCCGCGCTCGGCGCCGACCACAAGGCGGTGCAACGGTGGCACGCCCAGGGGGTTGGAATGATCGTGAAGGCCTTGGCAGCTCCTGGCGGTCCTACGGGTGCTTATGAATGGGATCGACCCAGTAGACCGCTTCCGGCTTCTCGACCGCGTCGATCTCAAGATTGACCACCACCGCTTCGTTGTCGCTACGGACGAGCACGCATTCCAGCGTCTCGTTCGTACTGGCGTTGATCTCCTGGTGCGGCACATAGGGGGGGACGAAAATGAAATCGCCGGCCTCGGCTTCGGCCACGAATTCCAGCTTGTCTCCCCACCGCATCCGAGCCTTGCCCTTTACGACGTAGATCACGCTTTCCAATGCGCCATGGTGGTGCGCGCCGGTCTTGGCGTTGGCATGGATGTTCACCGTTCCAGCCCATATCTTCTGCGCGCCAACACGGGCGAGATTGATCGCTGCGGCGCGGTTCATGCCGGGGGTCTGTGCGGTATTGGTGTCGAGCTGATCCCCTTTGATCACACGAACGCCGTTCAGGCGCCAATCCACCGGCGCGGGTTCGTGCGCATGATCGTGCCCATGATCGTGCCCATGATCGTGGTCGTGAGAATGGCTCATGTGTGGGTGCTCCAAGATCGCGCGTGACGGGCCATTATCTTGCAATGTCGGATTTTCCGGAAGCCCCGCCGCTCATTCCCCGCACTCGATGCCGCAGGCGACCTTCGGCGGGATGGCGTTCACGATTTAGCCAGCCCGACTGCCTGCCGCAGCAACGTGAGCGCCGCGGTAGCCGCGCCTATGCGGGATACCTCAAAATCGTCCCTGGACCGACCAACCGTCCAGACGGTATAGTAAACATATGGATGACACCCCTCCCCCCTCCGTAAGAACCCGAATCCTCGACGCCGCCGAGGCCCTGGTCCGCGGCCGCGGCGTGAATGGTCTAACCCTGGACGCCGCCGCGCACGCTGCCGGTATGTCCAAAGGCGGGCTGCTCTACCATTTCGCCTCCAAGGAGGCGCTGCTGGACGCGCTGCTCAAGCGCCTCGCCGCCTTCATCCAGGAGGATTTCGAAGCCGGGGTCGCCGCCGAAACCCAAGCGCCCGGCCGGGTGGCCCGCGCCATGCTCACCTGGTCGCTCGGCCTGCCGCGCGATCAGACGAACGAACGCTGCGACCGCGCCGCCGCCGTCTTCCTGGCCGCCTTCCACCACGATCCCGCGCTTCTCGGCCCTGTGCGCCAGCAGATGGCCCGCATGCGGCAAGCGGTCGCCGCCGACGGCCTGCCACCCGGCCACGGCATGGCCATCATGGCTGCCGGCGACGGTCTGTTCATGGCACGCATCTTCGGCCTGTACACGCTGGAACCCGATGAGCGCCTGACGGTGCACACGGCACTTTCCACCTTGTTGGAACCGCGGCCATGAGACGTAAGCTACTCTTGGCCGGTGTCGCGCTGGCCGCTATCGCTGGTTACGTGACCTGGAAGAGCGTTCCAGCCGCGCTCCCCACCGCGATCGCCGCCGCCGAGCCCGCCGGGGTCGGTGCGCTCGGTCGCGTCGAACCGGCGTCCCGCATCCGCAAACTGGCGCAGCCGGGCGGGTTCTCGGTCAACCGTGTCGAGAAACTGCTGGTCACCGAAGGCGACCGCGTCGAGGCCGGTCAGGTCCTGACGGTGTTGTCGGATGCGGACCAGAAAGACGCTGCCGTCGCCCAGGCCGAGGCCGCCGCCGCCCAGGCACGCGCCACGCTGGATAAAGTGAAAGCCGGCGGAAGCCCCAGCCAAATCGTCGAACAGCAGGCGAGAATCGCCAGTTTGGTCGAGCAGGAACGCATGACCAGGCTGGATGCCGAGCGATCCGAACAACTCGTTCCCAGCGGCGCCGGTGCCCGTGCCACGGCCGAACGCAACCGCGCCGCCGCCGCTCGGGCCACCGCCGAACGCATCGCGGCGGTAGCGCAACTGGACACATTGTCGCACCCAAGGCCGGAGGATGTCGCCGTCGCCGAAGCCCAGCTGCGCGGCGCCGAAGGGACGCTCGCGCGTGCCAAAGCGGACGCCGCATTATCCCGGATCACTGCCCCCATCGCGGGCACGGTGATCAAAATCTACGCGCGATCCGGAGACCTGATCGCCAACGATGGGCTGCTGGACCTCGCGGACCTGGAGCATATGGACGTGGTCGCCGATGTCTATGAGACCGATCTTCCGCGCCTGCGCCAAGGCGCCATCGCCGACGTCATCGTGCCCGGCGATCCGAACCGCTACCGAGCCAGCGTTCGGGAAATCGGCTGGATGGTGCGGCGCACGACACAGGCAGGCTCCGACCCCGTCGCGGCGGTGGATGCCCGTTCGGTGGAGGTGCGGCTGACCCTGGACGACGCCGGCCGGCAGGCTCTGCGCCAGCGGACCAATATGCAGGTGCAGGTGGCCATCGGACCGTGAGTCCCTTTCTGCCCGTTCGCCTCGCGTGGCGGCAGTTGCGCGCCGAACGAGCGCGCCTGTTTTCCGCCATTGCCGGGGTAATGTTCGCCTGCGTGCTGGTGTTCATGCAGCTGGGTTTCCGCAGCGCGTTGTTCGACAGCGCCACCGCTTTGCCGCAGGCGCTGCAAGGCGAGCTGTTTCTGGTTCACCCGCTGACCACGGCGTTGTTCCGCCCGGAATCCTTCCCCCGGGTGCGCGCCTACCAGACGCTAGCGGTGCCCGAGGTCGCGCTCGCCGTGCCCATCTACATGATGCAATCGATCTGGCGGAATCCGGTCAACGGCAGCCATCGCGCCATCCAATTGATCGGCTTCGACACCGAGGCCGGTGCGGTCAGCTTCCCGGGATTGACCGAACTGATCCCCGCCCTGAAGCGCCCTTACACCATCGCCTTCGACTGGAAATCCCGCCCCGAGTTCGGTCCGGTCGCCGCCATGATCGCCGCCAACGGGCCGCTACACGTCCAGATCGGCAACCGTGACGTGGAAATCGTCGGTACAGTCGCGCTCGGTGCCAGCTTCGGCGCGGATGGCAACGCGGTGATGAGCGAGACCAATTTCCGCCGCCTCGCCAGCAAGCGGGACCCAAGCAACATCGATCTGGTGGCGCTGCGGTTGCGGCCCGGCGCCGATCCGATCGCCGCGCAACGTGCGCTGACCGCACTGTTGCCGGGCGACGTAAAGGTGGTGACGCACGATCAGTTGGTGGCGTGGGAGCGGAATTACTGGGAAACCGCCACGCCCATCGGCTTCATCTTCGCCTTCGGCAGCCTGATGGGCCTGATTGTGGGGATGGTCATCGTCTACCAGATCCTGTTCGCCGACATCGCCAGCCACCTGGCCGAATATGCCACGTTGAAAGCCATGGGGTTCTCACCTGGGTATCTTAGGCTGGTGGTGATGGGCGCGTCGGCGATCCTGGCCGGCTTGGGCTTCATACCTGGCATTCTCGCCTCGGCGGGGCTGTATGACGTGGTCGCCAAAGCCACGCTGTTGCCGCTGCGCATGGACGCAACCCGAGGGGCGATGGTGCTCGCCCTCATCTTCGGCATGTGCGCCTTCGCCGGATTGCTGGCGATGCGCAAGCTGCGCGATGCCGATCCGGCGGACATGTTCTGATGCCGGTGGAACCGGTGCACCTGACCAACGTCGGTTTCGCGTTCGGCGATGGCGCGCTGCGCCGCCCGGTGCTACGGGAGCTCGATCTAACCGTCGCGGCGGGGGAGGTCGTGCTGCTCACCGGCCCCTCCGGCAGCGGCAAGACCACCCTGCTGACGCTGATCGGCGCGCTGCGGGCGATGCAGTCCGGCAGCTGCATGGTGCTCGGGCAGGAATTGCTGGGCGCTTCCCAGGCCGCCCGAGTGGCGTTGCGCCGGCGCATCGGCTTCATCTTCCAGAACCACAATCTGCTGGGGTTCCTGACAGCCGCGCAAAACGTCGCCATGTCCTTGGAACTGCATCCCGATTTCGGCGACGACGCTGCTCGGTTCGCCGAGGCCGAACGCATGCTCGGGCGGGTGGGCATGACGGAATTCGCCAGCGTCGTCCCGGCCAAGCTATCCGGCGGGCAGCGTCAACGGGTCGCGATCGCACGCGCCTTGGTCGCCGGACCGGGCCTGATTCTGGCGGACGAACCAACCGCCGCGCTGGACCGCCAAAGCGGCCGTGACGTGGTGGAGCTGATGCGCGATCTGGCGAAAAGATCGGGGATGCCGATCCTGCTGGTAACCCACGATCCCCGCATTTTGGATGTGGCAGATCGCGTGGTGAAGATGGAGGATGGACGGGTCGTTGGGTAAAACTGCGTTGGTTGCTCTACGATCGGGTTTTTTAAATTCGGTGTTACCTGCGTACATTCCGATCCTGCCGCCACCGCCAACCTACGATTAGACAGAATACAACCCAATGCCCCCGACCAGGGGCAGGGGCGCCGAGACGGAACGTTCGGCAGCACGCATTCTTCGTAAGGTGGAAATCATGACCAGCAATCAGACCAACAACCTGGCCGCATTACTCCGCAACCAATTCAGCGCGCTTCGGCTGGTCGGGGCTCCCCTTCAGCTCGATGAAGACCGCCAGCGTCGGATGCTGCTGGTGCCCGAACAGGATTGGCGCGGCTGGTCGAATTTTCTCCGGGACGGCCCTCTGCCGTCAAATCCGAGCGCGCCGACCATGCTGCGGCGTTTGGGTGCGGCAACTTATCGGCTGGCGGCGTTGGCCGGCCGGCGTGCGGTCGCAGGAGAAGCATCGTGGACGTCGTGAATGCCGGCCTGACGATTGGAATGTCGCTGATCGCCGGTTTCTTGCTTTACGGATTTGAGGCATCGCCTGAACGGCCCATATTGCAAAAGACCTTTGCGGAGTCTGCGACCTCTGCGGCGGCGCAGCAAGCCGGCCATCGCACCAATCCCATCAGGCTGAACGCGCGCTTTTAGAGCCCCCTCGACGCGCGGACCGGAAACCGCGATCCTGCGCCCGAGGAGCTTGCCATGTCCCAGACCACCCTCCTGCGCGCGCCGCCACCCGTCCTGTTCATGCCGCAGAAGCAGGCCGCCCGGCCGGTCACGCGGCCATTGAAGGTTGTCTCACCGTACGAACCGGCGGGCGATCAGCCGGCGGCGATCAAGCAGCTCGTCGAAGGCGTCCGAGGGGACGAGCGCGATCAGGTGCTGCTCGGCGTCACCGGATCGGGCAAAACCTTCACCATGGCGAAAGTGATCGAGGCAGTCCAGAAGCCGACCTTGATCCTGGCCCCTAACAAGACCCTGGCGGCGCAATTGTATGGGGAGATGAAAAGCTTCTTCCCCGACAACGCTGTAGAATACTTCGTCAGCTACTACGATTATTACCAGCCCGAGGCCTACGTCCCCCGTACCGATACCTATATCGAGAAAGACGCCCAAATCAACGAGCAGATCGACCGCATGCGGCATGCCGCGACGCAGTCCCTGCTGGAACGCAACGACGTCGTAATCGTGGCGTCAGTATCGTGCATCTACGGTATCGGATCGGTCGAAACCTACGCCAAGATGGTGGTGAAGCTCGAGGTCGGCGGCTCCATCGATCGCGACGTCCTGGCTAAGGCTTTAGTGAACCTGCAATACCGCCGCAACGACACCGCGTTCCAGCGCGGCTGCTTCCGCCTGCGCGGTGAAATCGTCGATATTTTCCCCAGCCATTACGAGGACCGCGCCTGGCGGGTGTCGTTGTTCGGGGATGAAATCGAGTCCATCCACGAATTCGACCCGCTGACCGGCGACAAAACGGCTGAACTGCCGGAAATCACCGTGTACGCGAACAGCCACTATGTCACGCCGCGCCCAACGCTGACGCAGGCCATCCACGACATCAAGATCGAGTTGAAAGAGCAGGTCGAGGAACTGACTCGCCAAGGCAAACTGCTGGAAATCGAACGCCTGACCCAGCGGACGACGTTCGACATCGAGATGATGGAAACCACCGGGTCCTGCAAAGGGATCGAGAACTATTCCCGGTATCTGACAGGGCGCCGCCCCGGCGATCCACCGCCGACTTTATTCGAATATCTGCCTGAAAACGCGCTGCTGATCGTCGATGAGTCCCATGTCACCGTGCCGCAGTTGGGCGGCATGTATAAGGGAGACTTCAACCGCAAAACCGTGTTGTCGGAATTCGGATTCCGCCTGCCGTCCTGCATCGATAACCGCCCGCTAAAATTCGAGGAATGGGAGCGGTTCCGCCCCATGAGCGTTTTTGTCTCCGCCACGCCCGGCCCGTGGGAGATGGAACGCACTTTGGGCGTCTTCGCCGAACAGGTCATTCGCCCGACCGGCCTGATCGATCCCGTCACGGAAGTCCGCCCGGTCGAGCATCAGGTCGACGATCTGCTGGCGGAATGCCGCACGATGGCAGAGCGGGGCAATCGCGTTCTGGTCACGACGTTGACCAAACGCATGGCCGAGGACCTGACCGATTACCTGACCGAACACGGCGTGAAGGTGCGGTATCTGCACTCCGACATCGACACGCTGGAGCGGATCGAAATCATCCGCGATTTGCGGGTGGGCGTGTTCGACGTGCTGGTTGGCATCAACCTGCTGCGTGAGGGTCTGGATATTCCGGAATGCGCTCTGGTCGCGATTCTCGATGCGGACAAGGAAGGGTTTTTGCGGTCGCAAACATCGCTGATCCAGACCATCGGTCGCGCAGCGCGAAATGTGGACGGCAAGGTCATCCTCTATGCCGACACCATGACCCGCAGCCTGCGCGCCGCGATCGAGGAAACCGACCGGCGCCGCAACAAGCAACGCACCTGGAACGAGGAACACGGCATCACGCCGATGTCGATCAAGCGGCAGATCGGCACCGTGCTGGAAAGCGTGTTCGAACAGGATTACGTCACCGTCGCTCCGATCAAGGACTCCGGCATCCAGGATTTTGTGGGCAAGGACCTGAAATCCTCCATCGCCGAAATGGAAAAACGTATGCGCGCCGCCGCGGCCGACCTGGAATTCGAGGAAGCCGCGCGTATGCGCGACGAAATCAAGCGGCTGGAGGCTCTGGACCTCGGCCTGCCCGCCCCGCCCGTCGCCAGCGCGACATTCCGCCAAAAGCGCGACCGCACGCCAGAACCGATGGGCCCCGGTGGCGGGGGCTACGATCCGACCAAGCGCAAAGGCGGCTTCGGCGGCAAACGCCGGCGGGGACCATAAACCAGGAACGACACCATGCGATGGACATTGTGGACATTATGCAGCCTCGCCTGCCTGAGCACGACCGCCAAAGCCGACGATTATCCGGCGCGAAAGGCCGGCCTCTGGGAAATATCGATGACCGTAGCTGGATCGCCGCGGCAGACCAAATTCTGTATCGACGCCGCCACCGACGCGGCGATGTACCAAGCCGGAATGGAAAATTCCGGCATCGCCTGTAGTCGCCGCGACATCGTGCGCTCCGGCCCGACTGTGACGATCGACGCGGTTTGCACGATGGGCCAGCGCACGATTACCACGCACATGACAACGGTGTTCGCGGGCGACACCGCCTACCGCACCGAAAACAAATCCCGCATCGAACCGCCTATCGTCGCAGGGCGGCCAGACTCCACCACCACGCAGGATGCGAAATGGGTCGGGCCTTGCCCCGCCGACATGCTGCCTGGCGACATGTTGATGCCGAACGGGGTTAAGATGAACGTCATCGCCGCTCAAAAGGGCGGCAAGTAACGTCTACACGATCGGGCGCTCCGCAATCGCTTCGATCCCGCCGGATTACACGCGCGCACCCGAAACACCCCGGGGGGCATTTTCGTGGTAATCGTTAGAACCCGAACGAACACGGAGGTTGCCCTCAATCATGACCCAGACCCTCGACCGCGCCCAATCCTTCTGCGACCGCTTCGGCTTGCGCTTGCCGATCCTGCTCGCCCCCATGGCCGGGGTCCCAGCCCCGGCTTTGTCCGTCGCGATCGCCAACGCTGGCGGCCTTGGGGCATGCGGCACGCTGTTGATGCAGCCGGACGCGATTGCCAAATGGGTGTCCGGCGTGCGCGGCCAGTCCAACGGTGCGTTTCAACTCAACCTTTGGATCCCCGACCCGCCGCCGGTGCGCGACGCTGCGCATGAGGCGGAGGTGCGGGCCTTCCTCGGCCAATTCGGCCCGGCAGTCCCGGCCGGCGCGGCCGACGCGATGCCTCTCGATTTCGGCGCCCAGTGCGAGGCGATGGTGAACGCTGCGCCACCGATTATTTCCTCGATCATGGGGCTTTATCCGCCCGATTTCGTAGCCGCCATGAAAGCGAACGGGATCGCCTGGTTCGCCACCGTGACCACCGTGGCGGAGGCCCACGCCGCCGAAGCGGCTGGGGCCGATGTCGTGGTCGCCCAAGGTGCCGAGGCCGGCGGGCATCGCGGCCGCTTCGATCCGTCGAAAGCCGAGCGGGAAGCGGTGGGCCTGTTCGCTCTGCTGCCCGCGGTGGTGGACGCGGTCAGCATCCCCGTCGTCGCCACCGGCGGCATCGCCGACGCACGCGGAATCGCGGCGGCGCTGATGCTGGGGGCCTCGGCGGTGCAAATCGGCACCGGTTTCCTGCGCTGCCCGGAGGCTGGACTGAATCCCATCTGGTCCGCCGGCCTGGCCGCCACCCTGCCGGAGGGCACTATGCTGACCCGCGCCTTCAGCGGGCGGGCGGGACGGAGCATCGCAACCGCCTACACACGCGCGGCGGCTGACGGACCAGCACCCGCGCCCTATCCTGTACAACGCGCTCTGACCCAGGCCATGCGTGACGCCGGGGCACAAGCAAACGAACTGGATCGCATGCAGGCTTGGGCCGGACAATCCGCCGCCCTCGCTCGGGCCGAGCCCGCGGGCGAATTGATCCAGGCGCTGTGGGACGAGGCTCGGCAATTGCTGGGATAGACTGGGGTGAAAGACGTGTCGGGGCTCGACGTGATCGAGGCAGGCCGCTTTCAGTGTAATGGGGGTCCGAGGAATTAACCACCGCCCTTTGCCTGGAAGCATTGGCTCGGTGCGCCCAACACCACTAAACCACGGCGCTGGAGATCGCCTGCGGATAGGGCACGGTGTCCCGCACCGACGGACGCTGCATCAACCCGTCCATATAGCGGCTGAGCGCCGGGTACTGCCGGCGCCAGCCGAATTCCTTAAAGCGAACCTCCAGATAACCAAGGGCCGATGCGGCGGCGATGTCGCCCAGGCCAAACCGGTCGCCAACGGCGTAGCGCCGGTCGCCGATCAAGCGGGCGATCTCCGCCACGCCGCCGAAGACTTTGCGCAACTGGCGATCCATCCAGGGCAGGCTACGGTGCGCCTCGGGGCGAAGGCGTTCGAAGAACACCAGGACCACCGCGTCGCAGATGCCGTTGGCCAGCACATCCAAACGCTTCGCCGCCAGGATGCCGTCGTCGTCCGCTGGCAGCAACGGCGGGTCGGGGTAGCGGCGCTCGAGAAATTCCAAGATATAACTGGACTCGTACACGGTGGAGCCGTCATCGAGAAGCAACACCGGCAGTTTCTCCAGCGGATTGTGCTGGGGGACGGTGGTGTTCTCGTTCCACGGAATTTCGGTCAGCAATTCGAACGGGATGCCTTTTTCCGCCAGGGCAATGCGCACTTTGCGGGCGTACGGGCTTGGGGTGGCACTGATCAGCTTCATGCCGCGACTTTACACGCTCCGAGCCCCGGATTACCACCGGAGAATGCAGCCTCCGCTTGCCATCCCCCGCGTTGCGCTGATCACCGGCGGGGCCGTGCGGCTGGGCCGCGCCATTGGGCTGGCGCTGGCGGGCGCGGGGTTCGACATCGCGATCCATTGCAACGCCAGTACCGCGCCAGCCGAGGCGACAGCCGCCGAGATCCAGGCGCTCGGGCGCCGCGCCGTTATCCTCCAGGCGGATCTGGCGGTGGAAGCCGAAACCGCGGCGCTGGTCGGGCGGGCTCAGGCAGCGTTGGGGCCGGTCGGTGTGCTGGTAAACAACGCCAGCACGTTCGAGCGCGACGAGTGGGACGACACGTCTCGAGAATCCTGGGATTTCCACATGGAACCCAATCTGCGTGCGCCTTTCGTGCTGATGCAGCACTTTGCCAAAGCACTGCCGGACACCGCCGAGGGCGCGATCGTCAACATGATCGATCAGCGGGTGTGGTCGATTACGCCGCATTTCATGTCCTATACGGTGTCGAAGGCGGGGCTTTGGGCGCTGACGCAGAGTATGGCGCTGGCGTTGGCTCCGCGCATCCGGGTCAATGGGATCGGCCCCGGACCGGCGCTGCCGAACAGCCGCCAGACGCAGGCGCAGTTCGACCGCCAGGCGGCCTCCATGCCTTTGGGACGCGGCACCACGCCGGAAGAAGTGGGCCAGGCCGCGTTAGCCATCCTGTCGCTGCCGGCGATGACCGGGCAGATGATCGCCCTCGACGGGGGCCAGCACATGCAGTGGGGGTCGGTACGCAACGCTCCCTCGCTGGAGGAATAGTCCGTGCCCTCGTCCATCGCCAACCGAACCGCCGGCATCCGCCATGTGTTCCTGCGCGACATGGTGCTGCCCGCGAGCATTGGCGTCTACGCGCATGAGCACAAGGCGATGCAGCGGGTGCGGATCAACGTCGATTTGGGTGTGGAAGACACGCAGGAAGCAATTGGGCGGGACGAACTACCCAGAGTGGTCGACTACGAAAAAATCGCCAACGCCGTTCGTGCCATCATAGCGTCCGGCCATGTACGGTTGGCGGAGACTCTGGCCGAACGCATCGCGGAGGCCTGCCTTTCCGACAAGCGTGTGAGGCTGGCGCGAATCCGGGTGGAAAAGCTTGACATCTTCGCGGACGCGGCATCGGCCGGAGTCGAAATCGAGCGACACCAGCGGAATTTATCCACCAGCTGAACGAGCAGGCCAATGATTACCGTATCTTACGCTCTTGTGTTAATTTTCGGACATGAAATTTCCGTAAATAGTTTAAAATCAATGAGTTAAAGTTTGCCTATAAATGTGACAAAGGTTAAAAGAACCAGCAATAGCGCGGCTGACGGGCTGTTGCTCAGAACTTTCCCCACATACTTATCCACAGGTTTGGTGGATAAAATTCGTCCCGCGCGGCAGCATGCGAAAACCCCTTGAACGCGTTGCCTAATTACCCCGAACTGTAGACACATGAGCGAAACAGGATCCGAAACCGCCCCAGCCCCGGTCAAGGGCGTCACCGTCATCGAGACCGCGCTCGAGACCATGCCCGGCAACCCCGGCGTGTATCGCATGCTCGATGCCAAGGGGGATGCGCTTTACGTGGGCAAGGCCCGCAGCCTGAAAAAGCGCGTGGTATCGTACACCCAACTCCCGCGGCTGTCGGAACGCCTGCGCCGCATGGTGTCCGAAACGGTGTCGATGGAGATCATCACCACCCATACCGAGGCCGAGGCACTGCTGCTGGAGGCCAATCTTATCAAGCGGCTGAAGCCGCGCTTCAACATCGTGCTGCGAGACGACAAATCCTATCCGTGGCTGATGATGACGGAGGACCACCCTTACCCCCAGATTGCCAAGCATCGCGGTGCTCGGACACGCAAGGGTAGCTTCTGGGGGCCCTTCGCGTCGGCGTGGGCGGTTAACCAAACGGTAACGGCCATGCAGCGGGTGTTTTTGCTGCGCTCCTGTGCGGATACGGTTTTTTCCGCGCGGTCGCGCCCGTGTCTGCTGCACCAAATCAAGCGATGCTCAGCGCCCTGTGTGGGGCGTATCTCCGTCGCTGACTACGCGGTGTTGGTGGGGCAGGCCAAAGCGTTCCTGCAGGGCAAATCCGGCGCCGTGCAGCAGGAGCTGGCGGCGGAAATGGAACGCGCCGCCGAGACCCTGGAATTCGAGCACGCCGCCGCCGTGCGCGACCGCATCCGCGCGCTGACCTTCGTGCAGGGCAACGACGTCATCAACCCGGCCAGCCTGGAAGACGCCGACGTCATCGCAGCCTGGCAGAGCGCCGGCCAAACCTGCGTCCAGGTCTTTTTCGTGCGCGGCGGCCGCAACAACGGCAACCGCGCGTTTTTCCCCACCCATGCTCGGGTGGATGAAATACCGGAGGTGCTGGGGGCGTTCATCGCGCAGTTTTACGACGACAAACCCCCTCCCCCCCTGTTGCTGTTGAGCCATGCGATCCCCGAGCAGGATTTGGTGGTGGAGGCGCTGTCGCTGAAAGCCAGCCGCCGGGTGGAAATCGCGGTCCCCCAACGCGGCGAAAAACATGCCGTCGTCGAGCATGCGCACACCAATGCTCGGGAGGCGCTGGAGAGAAAGCTGGCGGAGAGCGCCGGGCAGGCGAAGCTGCTGGAGGGGGTAGCGGCGCTTTTTAAGTTGGAGGCGCCGCCTCAGCGGATCGAGATTTACGATAACTCCCACATCATGGGGACGAACCCATACGGCGTGATGGTGGTGGCGGGACCGGAGGGGTTCGTTAAGGCGGGGTATCGGAAGTTCGGTATTCGCGGCCCCATCGCACCCGGCGACGACTTCGCAATGATGAAGGAAGTGCTGACGCGCCGGTTCACGCGGGGTTTGAAGGAACGCGCGGAGGGCGCCCCGGCCGAGGATTGGCCCGACATTGTCTTGATCGACGGCGGTGCTGGGCAGTTGTCCGCGACCCGTTCCGTACTGGTCGAACTGGGGGTCGACGACGTGAAGCTGATCGCCATCGCCAAGGGCGTGGACCGCGATGCCGGACGGGAATGGTTTCATACCGATGGGATGGACTCCTTTCAATTACCGCCTCGGGATCCTGTGTTGTATTTCTTGCAACGACTGCGCGATGAGGCACATCGTTTTGCTATCACGACGCACCGCGCGGGACGGTCGAAGGCGATCCGGGTCAGCGAACTGGACGAAATCGCGGGGATCGGGTCGGCGCGCAAACGGGCGCTGTTGAACCATTTCGGGTCCTCGCGCGGGGTGAAGATGGCGGGGCTGGGCGATTTGGAGTCGGCGCCGGGGATCAGCCGGGAAACGGCGCGGCGGGTGTACGCGCATTTCCATCCGGGGGTGCGGATGGAGGAAGGGGCGTAGAATGGACTGGCACCGTGGGAAAATGACGCGGGCGACACAGATCGATGCTGGAACCCGCCTAAACCTCCAACCACTCCCTCCTGATATCCCCATTCGCCGACAAATCCTCCGGCGTTCCCTCAAAGACGATCTTCCCGTGCCCCATGACATACAACCGATGAGAAATCTTCAAGGCGATCGTCAACTTCTGCTCCACCAGCAGAATCGCCACCCCGCGAGACGCGATCTCCGCCAGCAAAACCCCCACCTGCTCCACCAACAAGGGCGCCAATCCCTCGGTCGGCTCATCGATCAGCACCAGGTCCGGATCGCCCATCAGCGTGCGGCACATGGTCAGCATTTGCTGCTCGCCGCCGGAAAGAACGCCCGCCGGATTGTTCTGACGGGCCGCCAGATTCGGAAACAGGCGGAACACATCGTCGAATGTCCATCGCCCGAACTTGCCGGCGCGCTTCAGCCCCAGTTCCAGGTTCTGCCGCACCGTTAGTGTCGGAAACACTTGCCGATCTTCCGGCACGTACCCGATTCCCGCACGCGCCACCAGATCGCTGCGCAGCCCCGCTATATCCTTGCCACGGTAACGGACAGAACCCAGCGGCGGCACCAACCCCATGATCGCCTTGCACAATGTGGAACGCCCGACGCCGTTGCGCCCAAGCAGCGAAACAATCTCCCCCTCGTCCACGGTCAGATCCACACCATGCAGAATATGGCTCTGCCCATAAAACGCATGGAGGTCGCGCACTTCGAGGATCATTCTTCGAGCGCTCCCAAATATGCTTCACGCACCGCCTTGCTGGCGCGCACTTCTTCCGGCGGGCCGGAGGCGATGACCTGCCCGTACACCAGAACCGTAATGGTATCCGCGAGGTCGAACACCACCTTCATGTCGTGCTCCACCATCAGTAATGTCTTGCCTTGAGTGACGCGCCGGATCAGCGCCATGGCGTAATCCGTTTCGCTGTGGCTCATGCCGGCGGTCGGTTCGTCCAGCAGGATTACCGATGCCCCCCCGGCGATCGTCATCCCGACTTCCAGCGCCCGCTGCTCGGCGTAAGACAACAAACCGGCGAGAATGTCGCGCCGGCTGGTCAGATTGAGATCTTCCAGCAGGAATTCCGCCCGCTCATTCAGCGCTTTTTGCCGCCACAGCGGCGACCAAAACGAATAGCTGTAACCCTGGCTCCACAGCAGCGCACAGCGCAGATTCTCGAACACCGACAAACGGTGAAAGATCGAGGTGATCTGAAAGCTGCGCGACAATCCCATGCGGTTGATCTTGTGCGGCGGCAACGCATCGATGCGCCTATCGTTCAACGCGATTTCGCCCGAGGTTATCGGGAACCGGCCGCTGATCAAGTTGAACAAGGTGGTTTTACCCGCGCCGTTCGGGCCAATCAGCGCGTGCCGCTCCCCCGACTGGATTTCCAGATTGACGCCGCGGATAATTTCCGTCGGGCCGAAACTTTTGCGCACATCGCGCAGGCTGACGGCGGTCATCGTAGAAGTTCCCGGGCCTTCACATCGGCCGTCACTTGTTCCCACACCCGGTTGAAGGCTTTCGATTCGATTCGCAGCCAGCCGGCGCCGCCCAGCACGCACACGGCGACGATCGCCCAGGGCTGAAAGGCGTTGACATCGATCGGCGCGCCAAACAGTGACAGTTTCTTGCCCTGTGCCGCGCCAATGGTCAGAAACGACAGCAGCTCCACCAGCCCGATAAAGCCCAGCAGCAATGCCACGCCGGGAACCAACAGCCGCAAATACGGCACTGTCAATCGCCCCAATTGCCCAGCCTTGTGGATCGGTCCGTGCGCCATCACGATGCCGGCGAGGCCAGTGGGCACGAACGTCACCATAGTAATGAACAGCACGCCGACATAGACCAACCAGGAGTTGGACAGCAGGCTGACGCCGCTTTGCAGCACGGTGATCAGCACCGCGCCCAGAATGGGGCCGGCGAATACCGTTGTTCCGCCGATATAGGCCATCAGCAGCGCGTTGGCCGACAACGGACCGGCCATCGCATCGAACGTCACGATCTCATACGTGATGGCATACAGCCCGCCGCCGATGCCAGCGAACAGGCCGGACAGGGCGAACTGCACGAAGCGAACTATTTTCGGATCATAGCCGACGAACTGGGCGCGCTCAAAATTGTCGCGGCAGGCGTTGGCCATGCGCCCGAGCGGGGTTTGGGTCAGGAAATACATGCCGACGACCGAAATGACTGTCCAGCCGATAATCAGATAATAAACCTGAATACCTTGCGCGTAGGTCAGGCCAAACAGGCTGCGGTCGATCATGCGGTCGGTGGTGATACCGCCCTCGCCGCCGAAGAAATGGTGGAACATCACCGATGCGGTGGCCAGCAACTCCCCGATTCCCATGGTGATCATGGCGAAGGCGGTGGCGCGCTGCTTGGTCGCCATGTAGCCGAAGACGATCGCCATTCCCAGGCCGGCGAGGCCGCCGAACAGCGGCACGACCTCCATCGGAATGCCGATGTCGCCGGCACCGATACTGCTCAGCAGATGGATGACCGTGTAGCCGCCCATGCCGAAGAACACCGCGTGGCAGAACGACAGCAAGCCTGCCTGCCCCATCAGCATATTGTACGACAGCGCGAAGATCACCATCATACCGGCTTGGCTCAGCATCGAGATCATGAAGCCGGAATGGCGCCCGGTGGTCCAGTCGTAGAACATCCAGGGCAGCACGAGGGCGAGCAGCAGCAGCGCCCCCCACCACAGCCATGCCCTGCCCATCGGTTTCGCACCGATCGCAACCGTCGCGGGTGTCGCTTCGCTCATGTATCGCGGGTCCCCAACAGGCCGCGTGGCCGGAACAACAGCATTAGGATCATCATCGCGTAGGGGAGCAGCGGCCCGATGCGCGCCATCGGCACAGTGAGAATTTCGCCCAGCAAATTATCCCCTCCCACGCTGACACCGAGCGGCACGAGCAGATCTCCCAACGTGTAGTCGAACACCACCGCGAAGGTCTGGATCATTCCCATAATGATCGAGGCAACGAAGCAACCGCCCAACGAACCTAGCCCGCCGAACACCACGACGACGAACACGATCGGTCCCATGGCGTCGGCCATGCTGGACTCGGTCGTCAGATAATTTCCACCGATCACCCCTGCCAGCCCGGCTAACAGACAGCCGCCGGCGAACACGGTCGTGAACACCACCGGCACGTTATGGCCGAGCGCGGAGACCATGTTGGGGTGGGTGAGGGCGGCCTGGATAATGAGGCCGATACGGGTTTTCTTCAGCAACAAATAAATCGCCAGCAGCATCCCGGCGGACACCAACAGCATGAAACCGCGATAGGCCGGAAAATTGGCGCCGTACATCGTGAACAATGCGAAATCCAGCGCCGGTGGCACCCGGTAGGGCATCGGCAACATGCCCCAGATCATCTGCAAGCCTCGTTGGATGATAAACACCAGCCCGAAGGTGAACAGCAGCTCCGCGATATGCCCATTATGATGGACCCGCCGCAGCCCCCAAATTTCGATCGCGGCACCGATCGCGCCGCATAGGATGGGAGCGAGAATCAGCGCCGGAACGAAACCGGCCCAGCGGCTGATCTCGTAGGCGAAATAGGCCCCCAGCATGTAGATGCTGGCGTGCGCGAAATTCAGCACGCCCATCATGCTGAAGATCAGCGTTAGGCCGCTGGCCAGCATGAACAGCAGCATGCCATAGACCAGCCCGTTCAGCAGCGATCCGACGACGATTTCCATCGGTCGGCTACGACGCTGGCCGCTTCATTTTGCAGGTCGTGGGCTGCGCGAGCTGCGCGGCCTCCACCACCGTTTCGGTCTTCCAGCCAAAGCCGGTCTTTTCCGAATCATGTTTCACCCCCCTGACGAATTGCGCGGCGTAAAGGGGTTCCAGCATCTGGTGGTCTTCTTTGCGCATGATGTACTCATGCCCGAGTGGGTCGGTCGTCTTGCTGTCTTCCAGGGCCAGAGCGACCTTGTACGGATCGGTCGAACCGGCTTTGTCGATCGCCGCGGCCAGCATCTTCAGCAGCACGTAGTTATTCATTTGGAACAGATCGAAGTCGTGGTCCTTCCGCCAGGAGGTCACGAACTCCTCCCCCGCCGCGGAGTTTTGTTCGCTAGGCACGTTCGGATGGAATTCAGTGACCGTGTGCAGCCGATTTTCGCCCATCGCCCCGACCGATGTCGCCCCTCCCACCACGTGCGACAGATACGTATAGTATTGCAGGTTAGCGCCGGCATCGGCCGCGGCCTTCATCATCAGATTCAGATCGGGTCCCCAGTTGCCGGTGATCAGAGCTTCCGCACCGGCGCTTTGCACTTTGGTGACGTACGGGGAGAAATCCTTCACCTTGCCAAGAGGAATCAGCTCCTCCCCGACAATTTTGATATCCGGGCGCAGCTTGGCCAAATATTCCTTGGTTTCCCGTTGCAGGGTCTGCCCGAACAGATAGTCCTGGTTGATCAGATAGACCGATTTCAGGGTTTTCGGCAGGCCGCGCACCAGGGTTTCCGCCCGCATACCGGTATTGGCGTCGAAGCGGAAATGCCAGAAGTCGCATTTGTCGTTGGTCAGATCGGACGCCAGCGCGCCGCAGTTCAGATACAGCACTCGATGGTCGGGGTTGCGGGCGTTGTGCTTCGCCACCCCATCGATCAGCGCCGCCGCGACGTTGGAACCGGCACAATGCATGATAAAGCTGATATTGCGGTCGGTGATGTCCTTGAGCGCGATCAGCGCCTCGGCCGGTTGCAGCTTGCTGTCGTAGGGCACGATCTCGAATTTTCTGCCCAAGGCGCCGCCGGCGGCGTTCACCCGATCGATCAGAAAGGCAAAATGCTTGAGGCTGGCATCCCCTTGCTGCGCAAACGTGCCGGACAGCGGATCGACGTAGCCGATCTTGATGGTATCTTCGGCAGCCACGGGCAGAGCAAAGCAAGACAGCATCGTGGCGACGGCAAGCAAGTGCTTGATGATCGGCATCGTGGTCCCTCCCAGCGGGATTGTGTTGTTATGCCGACACTAAGCAGCCGGCTAAGCCGGTGTCAACGCCCGCTACTCCCCCGTAGCCAGCGCGGGGAATGTGCGCTAAAATGCCCGCAACCGGGACACGCCTGGGACCGAAGGAACCGCTATGACACGCAGCCTGAACCTGCCGCGCCGCACTGTGCTGGCCGGCGCCCTCATTGCCCCCTTCGTCGTGCGCGCGCAGGGCAAGGAACCGATCAAGATCGGCAACGCCATGCCCATGACCGGCTCCCAAGCCGGATATGGCAACGACTTCGTCACCGCGATGCGAATGGGCGTCGCCGATGTGAACGCCGCCGGGGGCATCGCCGGGCGCCCGGTCGAGTTGATCGCACTCGACACCCAGGCCGAACCGCAGTTGGCGATCAACGCCGTCAACCGTTTCATCGGCGTGGACAAGCTGCCAATGTTTTTCACCGCCTGGTCCCCGGTGGTCAAAGCCGTGGCCCCCATCGCCAACCGCGAACAGGTGCTGGAGATCAATTGCGGCGCCAACTCCCCCGAAATCGCTAACCTCGGCGACTACGTCTACACCGCCTTCCCGCTCGCCGAGGTCGATGTCGTCAAGCTCGCGAAATACACCTTCACCACGCTCGGCAAAAAGCGGGTGGCGGTGTTGTACATCAACAACGACACCGGCATCGACGCGGCCAAGCTCTACCGCGACACGTTTACCGCCGCCGGCGGCCAGATCGTTGCCTTCGAGACATACGATCCCAAAGCCACCGAATTCACCGGCATGCTGCTGAAAACCCGCGCCGCCAACCCGGACATGGTGCACATCCATGGCTTGATCAACGACATTCCGCAGGTCATCGCCCAAATGCGGCAACTCGGTCTGACCCAGCGCGTGTCCAGCTACTCCGCCGCCTATAACCAGAAGCTGCTGGACCAACTCGGCGCCGCCGCCGAGGGGTTGATCGTAACCTCCCTGGCCCCCGGCGTCGCCGACAACCCGAGGGTCGCGCCGTATATCGAGCGCTGGAAAAAAGAAATCGGCCGGGTGCCGAACGGACTGCCGTACACCCAATATCAGTACGACATGGTCTATCTGGTGAAGGCACTGTACGAGCATTTGGACAAAAAGGGCACGCCCGCGACCGGCACGTCGCTAAGGGAAGCACTGCTGGCGGTGCGGGAATTCGATCTGCCGCTGACCGGCAAAATGATCATCGAAGGGCACCGCGTCGACAAGACCGTCTATTTGCTGACGGTCGAAAAAGGCGCGTACGTGCCGCTGGCGACATTGAACTGAGGCATGTTCGAACCGATTATTCTGGCGCAGATCCTCTGGACGGGGATCGCGACGTCGTCCCCTTATGTGCTTCTTACGGTCGGGTTCGCCCTGACCTTGAAGGTCACGGGGCTGTGGAATTTCGCGCAATCCGGCCAGATGGCCATTGCATTCTACGCGATGTTCTTCGCGCTGAACGCAATGGCCTGGCCGCTGGTGGCGGCGATCGCATTCGGCATAGTCCTGACCGCGGGCAGCGCCATCCTGGTGGAAGTCTATGGTCTCCAAGTGCTGCGCGACCGGCGCTCCGACAGCCTGATGTTCTTTATCTTCACCCTGATCCTGGCTGAATTCATTATTTATGTGATCACATTGCTGTTCGGCACGGAGCCGGAAACGCTGTATCGGAGCATTCTTTCGCCTGTCGATATTATCGGTGGCATCGCGATCAGCGAATGGGATAAATTGGGTGTCACGCTCACGGCCGGCGCTTTGGCCGGGCTGTATGCGTTCATGCGCTACACGAAAGAAGGCCAGTTCCTGGCCGCCGTTGCCGACAATGCCAAACTCGCGGAACTGTACGGCATCTCGGCCCAGCGGGCCTACCGCGTGGTCGCGGTCATTTCCGCCCTGTTTATCGTGGCCGCGATGTACCTGATCGGCTCCCACGGCGGCATCGTGCCGAACACGCCGCTGGAACTGGTGCTGTCGGCGGTGATCGGCACGTTGCTGGGCGGCATTGGGCGCGTATTCGCGGCGGCCTGGGCGTCGGTGTTCCTGGCGCTGATACAAAGTTTTTCCATCCTGTTTCTCGGCTCCCGCTGGCAAAACCTGCTGCTATACGGGTTGCTGTTCGCCACCATCCTGGTGTTTCCGCGCGGCGTGCGACTGCAACGGTTATGGGGACGCTGAGCGATGGAGTATCTGATCACCCTCGCCGTTCTGATCGCGCTGAACGTCATCCTCGCGGCCAGCTACAATCTGGTCATCGGCTACGGGGGCCTGTCCACGGTTGCGCACCCCATCTTCTTCGCCATCGGCGCCTATACGACCGGCCTGCTGTCCATCCATGTCCCCGAACTCCCCGCGCTGGCCAATGTTGTTCTTGGCATGGCGGCGGCGGTCGTCGCATCGGTACTGTTGGCGGGATCGTCGTTGCGGGTATCGGGCGATTACCTCCTCATCGCCAGCCTTGGATTCCAACTCGGATTATTGCAGTTGATCCGAAATCTCGAATTCACCGGCGGCCCCGGCGGCCTGTCCGCCATCCCTGGCACCATCGTCGGACCCATGCGCGGACCATTATTTCTGCTGATCTGCGGCGGCGCGGCGCTGGCCTGCGTGCTGATCATCCGCGCCATTGTCAAAGGCCCCTATGGCCGGGCAATCGGTGCAATGCGCGACGAGGAATTGGCGTTCACCGCCCTCGGCCGTAACGCGATGAGCATGAAAATCGTCATTTTCGCGATCGGATGCGGTATGGCCGGCGGCGCCGGCGGATTGTACGCCTATTATTTCCAATACATCAGCCCCGATCAGTTCGAGGTTTTGGCCTCGGCCGCCGTGCTGACCATGGTCGTGCTGGGCGGCATGGGCACGCCGTTCGGGCCGGTGGTCGGCGCGGCGCTGCTGCTGGCGATCCCGCAGGCCATCACGTTCCTGCATTTGCCACAAAATATCATGGCGCCGATGCAAGGAATCATCTTCACCCTGCTGGTGCTGGTATTCCTTTTCCTGCGCCCGGCTGGCATCCTGGGCGGCAAAGGACACCCGCGATGACTGAGATTCTACGGGTCGAGGGCCTGCAAAAGCGCTTCGGCGGCATTGTCGTTTCCGACAACGTCCATTTATCCATCGCGTCCGGCGAAATCCTGGGCCTGATCGGGCCGAACGGCGCGGGAAAAACGTCGCTGTTCAACCTGATTTCGGGTGTTTTGCGGCCGGACGCCGGGTCGATTTTCCTGCGGGGCCAAAAAATCGACGGCGCGCCATTATATAAGCGCGCCCGCATGGGCATCGCTCGGACTTGGCAGAACATGCTGCTATTCCGCAGCATGTCGGTGCTGGACAATTTGATGGTGGGGCCCCGGGAGTACGTTGGCGAATCCATCGTGCGACTGGCGTTTGGACGGGCGGGGGTTCGGGCGACGGAGGCCGCGATGCAAGAACGCGCCATGGGAATTCTGGCGCGCATGGGCCTCGAACAAACCGCTGGCAGTTTGGTGGTGGATTTGCCGTACGGTCAGCAGAAACTGATCGGACTGGCACGCACGCTCATGAATGACGGCGATTTATTATTGCTCGACGAACCCATGGCCGGGGTCGAGGGCGCGGCATACGAAACAATGCAGCGCGTTGTGCGGCAGGAATCCGAGGCCGGCCGAGCAGTTTGTGTGGTGGAGCATAATGTTTCGTTTATTCGCGATTTGTGTTCGCGCGCGGTGTTCATGGCGCAGGGGAAAATCCTGCAGGACGGAACGGTGGAGGAATTGATCTCCAGTTCCGTTCTCACCGAACTCTATTTCGGGGTTTGAAGATGCTGTCCTACGCGGGCGTTTCGGCGGGTTATGCGGGCGTCCCGGTCCTACGGGACGTTTCGTTCGACGTCGCGGAAGGCGAGGCAGTCGCTATTTTCGGCCATAATGGCGCCGGCAAAACCACCCTGCTGAAATGTGCCGTCGGCGACATCGCCGAGGTCGCGGGGTCTGTAACGTATCGAGACGAACCCATTATCCCCGGAGCCGTCTTCCGCAACTCGCGCCGCGGCATTGGCTTCGTGCCCCAGGGGCACAATGTGTTCCGTGAATTGTCGGTGCGGCAGAACCTGACGATCTCCGGCCTGCATCACCCGAAATCGCGGGTCGAAGATGTCTACGACCTGTTCCCGATCCTGCTGGAACGCGGCGGACAGGCGGCGGGTTCCCTCAGCGGCGGGCAGCAGCAGATATTGGCGCTGGGCATGGCGCTGATGACAAAGCCCAGCATTCTGTTGTTAGATGAGCCTTCCACCGGATTGGCGCCGATCATCGTGCGCGACGTGATGGCGAGCCTGACGAAAATCAACCGCGAGACCGGCACCACGGTCGTGATCGTCGAACAGAATATCCCCGCGACCCTGGCCATCGTGTCGCGTGCCATCGTTGTCAAAGCCGGCCGCGTGGTATTCGACGGTGCCAGCAAAGAGCTGGAGCGGAAAGAGGACCTCTGGGGCTGGTTCTGAACAGGAGTTTCGGTATGGGCATGCGTATCTGGCACCAGAGTTTCACCGTCCTGGAGGACCTGCCGGGCTACCCCGAGGCCATTCGCGCGCACGCCGCCAAGGTATTGCGGCCCGACACCGAAATCGTGCTGCACGGCCAGTTGCCGGGCACGTATCCGTCCCATTACCCCGGCAACGACATCGGGTTCGGCTACACCTATTGGGTTCACGGCCACCAATGGATCGCCGCCGGGCGTGCTGCCGAGGCGCAGAAATTCGACGCCTATGCCATGTGTACGCTGCCCAACCCGATGTTGCGGGAGGCGCGTTCGATGCTGGAAATCCCGGTTATCGGCATGGGAGAAACCTGCTGTCATCTGGCGACGATGTTCGGCCAGCGTTTCGCGATCATGTTGTTCATCGACCGCATGATCCCGCTGTACCAGGAGCAAATCCGGCAGTACGGACTGACGGATCGTTGCGCCGGCGTGGTCGCCTCGGGCCTCGGGTTCGGCGGCGTGCTGGAGGCTTACACCAACCCCGCCAAGGCCATCGAGCAATTCCAGGATGCGGCGCGCAAGCTTATCAAGGAAACCGGCGCCGACGTGATCATTCCGGGGGAGGTGCCGCTGAACCTGCTGATGGCGCGCAACGGGTTGTCCCGCGTGGACGACGTGCCGATTATCGACGGCCTGGGCAGCACGCTGAAAATGGCCGAACTGATGGTCGATTTACAACGTGCCACGGGGATCAAGCACAGCCGGCACGGGTTTTTCAACGCCGTTCCTAGCATGGAACGGGTGGATGAGGTTGGGAAATTCTATGGCGTGGACCGGGTGAAGTTCTGACATGGCCGAAATCGAAACAGACATCGTCACGATCAGCGCCGCGACGAAACCCGCCGCCCGCCCATGACGTATGAAATCGGCATCGATATTGGCGGCACGTTCACCGACATCGTCTGCCGGGGCAGCGACGGATCGGTGCGCATCGCCAAGGTTCCCACGACGCGCGGCGATCCGTCCAAAGCGGTGCTGGCCGCGCTCGAAACCGCCCGAACGGAATGGGGGGTGGCACCTTCATCGATCACGCGGTTTACCCATGGCACCACCGTCGCCACCAACGCGGTACTGGAGCGCAAGGGTGCCCGCATCGGCCTGATCGCCACCGAGGGCTTCAAAGACGTCCTGGAAATCGGGCGCCAAATGCGCCACCAGATGTACGATCTCATCTTGAAACCCGAGACCCCGGTCTTCCTGGCGCCAGGCCGCTACCGCAAGGAAGTGCGCGAACGCCTGGACGCTTCCGGCAATATTCTGACGCCGCTTGACGAGGCCAGCGTGCGCCAGGCTATCGACGACCTGCAAAAACTGGGCGTGGAGGCTATCGCCGTCAGCCTGGTGTTTTCGTTCCTCGACCCCACCCACGAGCGCCGCATCCGCGATATGGTTCCCGCCGGCATTCCGGTGTCGCTGTCGTCCGATGTAGACCCCGCGTTCCGGGAATACGAAAGAACCTGCGTCACCGCGTTCGATGCCTATATCAAACCGGTGGTTGGCGATTACCTGGCCAATCTGGAAGCCGGCCTCAAACAAGCCGGCGTCACCGTCCCGCTGCAAGTCATGCAGTCCCGCGGCGGCCTCGCGTCGTCCGCCATCGCCCGCCAGCGCCCCGTGCGGCTATTCCTCTCAGGCCCCGCTGCTGGCGTCGTAGGCGGGTTGGAAGCCGGCAAAGCGGCGGGTTTCGACAACCTGATCACCGTCGATATCGGCGGCACATCCTGCGATATCGCCCTGATCACCGACGGCGAACCCTTGATCCGGGCCGAGGGCCCGATCGACGGCTACACCGTCCGCGTCCCCATGGTGGACGTCACCGCCATCGGTGCGGGGGGCGGATCGATCGCATGGCTCGATGCGGCCGGATCGCTCAAAGTCGGCCCGCACTCCGCCGGCTCCGAACCCGGCCCGGCCTGCTACGCCCGCGGCGGCACCCAACCCACCGTCACCGACGCCTCCGTCGTGCTCGGTTACATCGATCCCGCGAACTTCGCCGGCGGCACGGTGCAACTTCAACCGGACCGCGCCCACGCGGCCATCCGCTCCGTCATCGCCGAACCCCTCGGCCTCACCGTCGAGGAAGCCGCGCTCGGCATCCATCGCGTTCTGAACGCGCAGATGGCCGAGGCGATCCGTTTGGTCTCGATCGGCCGTGGCATCGACCCACGCGGCTATGCGCTGCTTCCCCTCGGCGGCGGCGGGCCGATGCATGCCTGTGCACTGGCGGAAGAACTCGGGATCACGTCGATCGTGATCCCCCCACATCCAGGCGTCCTGTCCGCCGCCGGCCTTCTCGGTGCGCCCGTGGAACACGAAATCGCAACGGCTTTTCCAACACCGCTCGCGACCCTCGATCCGGGCGCGATGGCAAAAACATTGCGGGACCTCGACGCAAACTGCCAGAAACTCATGCAAGCCGAGGGCGTCACCGAACCAGAAATCCGCCACTTCGCCGACGTCTGCTACATTGGGCAGTCGTATCATCTGGAAGTGCCGCTCCCCGGCGATATCTACGCCGCCTTCCTGCAGGCGCACGCCCGCGTCTACGGCCACGCCACGAAAGTCCCCGCGAAAATCGTCAATCTGCGTACCGTGCATCGCTCGAAAGCGGGAAAAATCGCCGCCAGCACGACAGAAACAAAACACCCGCGCCCCACGACGACACGCCCCATCCGCGTCGCGAACGGTATCGTCCCAGCCGCCATATGGCACCGGGACTCATTTTCCGCGTCAACAAAACTCGCCGGCCCCGCGATCGTCGAACAATCCGACACCACCACCCTGGTCGAACCGGGTTGGACCGCCCGCCTCACGCAAGGCGACTCACTGTTGCTGGAGCGAACCGAATGACCCTCGACCCGATCACCGTCGAAGTCACCCGCCACAAGCTGGAGGGCATCGCCAATGAGATGCAGTCCACCCTGCTGCGCAGCTCTTTTTCGCCGATTGTCAAAGAAGGCCTGGACGCCTCGGCCGGCCTGTTCACCGCGGACGGGCAAACCCTGGCGCAAGCCTGTGCGATCCCGATCCATCTGGCGACGCTGATCCCGGTGCTGCAAAAAATCATCGAAACCTTCCCGCCCGCCACGATGCACCCCGAGGATACGTTCCTGCTGAACGATCCCTACACCGGCGGCACGCATCTGCCCGATATCGCCCTGGTGCAGCCTATCGTCGTTGACGGGAAACTGGTCGCATTCAGTGCCGCGATGACACACCACCAGGACATCGGCGGCATGTCGGCCGGTTCCGTGCCCACCAACGCCACCGAAATCTACCAGGAGGGTCTGCGCCTCCCGCCGCTGAAATTCCGCGATGCTGGCAAGCTGAACGAAACGCTGGTGGCGATTATCCGCCAGAACGTGCGCATTCCCGACACCGTGATGGGCGATATCAACGCGCAGCTTGCCGCGTGCAGCATCGGGGTGCGGCGGATAACGGAGCTGACCCGGAAGTTCGGTCACGACGCCCTGACAGGCCTGTTCTCCGAACTGCTCGACCGTTCCGAAATCATGACCCGCAAGGCACTGGCGAAAATCCCCCAAGGCACGTACCGGTATGTCGATTACCTCGACAATGACGGCGTCGATCTCGACAAACCCATAAGGATCGAGGTAGCCGTCACCGTCGGTCAATCCGGCATCCACATCGATTTCACCGGCACCTCGCCCCAGGTGCGCGGCCCGATGAATTGCGTACCGTCCGGATCGCTCGCCGCCGCCTGCTTCGCCATTCGCGCGCTGACCGACCCCGCGATCCCCACCAACGCCGGCTGCTTCCGCCCGATTTCGTTGCACCTGCCGGAGGGTAGTCTGGTGAACCCGGTGGAGCCCGCGCCGGTCAACGCCCGCACATCGACCATCAAGCGCATCACCGGCTGTATCGTCTCCGCACTGGCGAACATCCTGCCCGATCGGATCCCCGCCCCCTCGGCCGGCGAAATGGCTTTGGTCGCGTTCGGCGGGCGGCGGCCAACGGGAGAAAATTTCGTCACCGGCGATCTGATCGCCAGCGGTAGCGGTGCCTCGGCCACCGGCGACGGCGTCGACGTGATCGAAACCGACGCCACCAACTGCATGAATCTCCCGGCCGAGGCGATGGAAATGGAAACCCCCATCCGCCTGCATCGCGTCGCGCTGCGGCCCGGTTCCGGCGGCGACGGCGCCTTCCGTGGCGGCCTCGGCACCGAACGGGAATACGAAGTGCTCACCGACAACGTGACGTTCACGCATCGGGGCGAGCGCCATTTCTCCGCCGCTCGTGGCATATTCGGCGGCGGCGACGGGGCATGCGGGGAATCCACCATCCTTCGCACCGACGGCACCACCGAAACCATCCCGTCGAAAATCGTCGCGCGGTTGATGAAGGGGGATCGGGTCATCGTTCGCACCGCCGGCGGCGCTGGGTATGGCGATCCCACGCAACGGACCGCAGCCATGCGCCGGTCCGATGTCGCCGATGGCAAGGTCCCTGCCTAGACCATGATCGTTTGAGGTCGCACGCGATCTCGGCGTTGGATCATGGTCTAAGCCTTCGTTTGAGAGGGTGATTCACGCCCGAGGTTGAAGTCAACCTCAAGCGATCACGCTCTAACCGTCCTCGGGCGGCAGCCCGTCCAGCACTTCCTTAACCAGCCCGAGCGTCACCCGCCCGCCCGCTGCCAGTTGGGCATCGGCCAAGCGGGCAACGAACATCCTCAAACGCGCGGGCTGCCGCGGCAACAACGGCAGAATGCGTTCCTGCACATCGGCGTCCAGCCGCCATTGGCGATTCGACAGCAGATGCGCCAGCAAAGCGCGCAGCAGCCCATCCTCCGGCGGGTCGATGCCGACCGCGGTGAAGGCCCGCAGCCGTGACGCGAGGTCCGGCAGCCGGATCGGCAGGCGGGCCGGCGGCACCCGGGATGCGATCAGCACGGTCATGTCCGCATCGCGCGCCGCGTTGAGCCAGTGGAACAACGTGGTCTCGTCCGGCACGGTTTCGATGTCGTCGATCCCGATGCCGCCGGCCGCCAGCCGGTCTGGCAAGCCTCGCAAATCCGATCCGGCCCACACCGATGCGCCGGTGCGCCGCGCCCAGATGTGCATCAGGTGGGTTTTGCCGCAGCCTGGTTCGCCCCAGATCGCCAAACGCCGCTCCGGCCACTCCGCCGGCCGTGCCAGCCAGGCTCGAACGGCGGCGTTGGATAAGGCGTGGATGAAATCGGCTTCGGCGTAAGACGGCTTGTCCGCGAACGACAAAATCAACTGTGGCGTCTTAGACATGCGCTCACTCTGGGGCAGGATCGAGGTACAACGGGCTTGCGAAATATCGCCGCAACCAGAACCGGGACAGCACGCCGATGGTCGCGGCCACCGGCACGGCCAGCATCACGCCCACGAACCCGAACGCCGCGCCGCCGGCAAGCAAAGCGAAAATGACCCAGATGGCCGGCAATTCCACCCGGTCGCCGAGGATGCGGGGGTAGATGACATAGCCCTCCAGGATTTGGCCGGCGAACAGCACGGCCCCGATCCAGGCCACACCGTGCCAATTGGGGAATTGCGCCAGCGCCAACCCCAATGCCGTCGCCCCGCCCAGGATAGAGCCGACATAGGGGATGAACGACAACAGCCCCGCCGACAGCCCAACGATCAGGCCGAGGTCCAAGCCTGCGATCGTCAAGCCCAGCGCGTAGTACGCCGCCAGGAACAGGCAGCAAAGCGCCTGTCCGCGCACCCAGGCGGATAGGATCCGGTCTACTTCCCGAGCCTGTGCTCTGATCACGGCTTCGAAGCGATGCGGCAGCCAGGAGTCGATCATGCGGATCATCACCTGCCAGTCGCGCAGCAGGTAGAACCCGGCGACCGGCGTCACCACGATGACGCTGAGCAGGTTGATGATGGCGAAACCGCCGCCGATCACGCTGGTGATGGTAGACAGCACGATGTTCATGATGCTCGCGGCCTGGCCGCTGACGAGGTCGCGCAGCTTGTCGTTGACCACATCGGGGCCGAACTGGTCCTGCAGGATCGTCAGCTGATCCCGCGCCCAGCTTTGCACCAGAAGGGCGTAACGCGGGCTACGCAGAATCAGCAGCCCGATCTGCACCCGCAGCAGCGGATACAGCAGCAGCGCGAACAGCAGCAGCGCGGCGATGATGGCCAGAATGACCGCGAGCGAGGCAAGCCCGCGCGGAAACCCCAGCTTCGCCAGACGAGTCACCGGCGGGTCCAACGCGTAGGCGATCACCCCCGCGGCTGCGAACGGCGCCAGGACAGAACCAAACAATTGCAGCGCGTACCAGACCACCGCCAACAGCATGCCGATCAGCGCCAGCCGTTGAACCCGCATGCCGGAATTCATGTTTTCGGAACCCTGCCGGCACGCAGCACATAGGCCACGCCGGAGGCCAGCGTGGTGCAGGCGACGCACCAGATCAGCACGGCCATGACGTAAGGCACGCGCAACGCGAATCCCGTCGTTAGCAGCGCGGCGGCCACAAGCACAATTTGTAACGTCGTGTTCAGCTTGGAAATCAACAACGGCTTGATCGACACCTTGTGCCCGAGCACACCCAGCAGAATGACCCCGCCGACAATCACGACATCGCGGAACACCACCAGAATCGCCAGCCAGGCCGGCAGCACGTCCACCGTGGCCAGAGTCACATACATGGTGACCAGCAGCGCCTTGTCCGCCATCGGATCGAGGATCGCCCCCAGCGCGTTGCCGCCGTAACGCCGTGCCAGCCAGCCATCGACCGCGTCGGATATCCCGGCACCGACAAAAAGGAAAAACGCGAAATCGAGTCGGTGCTCCAGCACCATCCAGAACGCCAGCGGCACCGCGCACAGGCGTCCCAACGTGACCACATTGGGTAATGTGATCAACCCGTACGACGCATCCCGGCTGAATTGCGTACCGTCTGGCATGGTCCCTTTGGCATTGCCCTCATGCGGGTGCATATGGTTCTGTCCGCCCCCGATCAACCGATTAGCGTAAAGAGGGTCGCCGTGACCAGTGGACTGGATTACCGTTCGGCTGGCGTGGACATCGACGCCGGGGAGGCGTTGGTCGAAGCGATCAAGCCGCTGGCTCGGTCGACCACGCGATCGGGGGTGTTGGGCGGGCTGGGCGGGTTCGGCGCACTGTTCGACCTAAAGGCCGCCGGGTTCGAGGATCCGGTGCTCGTGTCGACCACGGACGGCGTAGGCACCAAGCTGAAAATCGCCATCGATACCGGCATCCACGACACCGTGGGCATCGATCTCGTGGCGATGTGCGTCAACGATCTGATCGTGCAAGGCGCGGAGCCGCTGTTTTTCCTGGATTATTTTGCCACGGGTAAACTTGACGTCACCCAGGCACGCGCGGTTATCGCCGGCATCGCCGAGGGCTGCCGCCAAGCCGGCTGCGCCCTGGTTGGCGGGGAAACCGCCGAGATGCCCGGGATGTACCACGCCGGGGATTACGACCTCGCCGGCTTCTCGGTCGGCGCGGCGGAGCGTGGCGCCCTGCTGCCGGGCATCGTGGCGCCGGGCGATGCGATCCTCAGCCTCGGCAGCGCCGGGGTACACTCCAACGGTTTTTCTCTCGTCCGTAAGATCGTGGAGGCCAGCGGGCTGCGCTGGGGCGACTCGGCGCCCTTCGCGGCGGGGCAGACGCTCGGGGCCGCGCTGATGGCGCCGACCCGCATCTACGTGAAGTCGGTGCTGGCGCTGCACCGGGCGGGGCTGCTGAAGGCGGCGGCGCATATCACCGGCGGCGGTCTGCCCGGCAATCTGCCGCGCGTATTGCCGAAGGGCACCGCGGCGGTGCTGGATCGCGCATGGCCGGTGCCGCCGGTGTTCGCGTGGCTCGCCCGTGCCGGCAAGGTCGCGCCGGAGGAAATGCTCCGCGTATTCAACTGCGGCGTCGGCATGGCGTTGGTGGTCCCCGACGCGGACGCGGCCGCCGCCGTGCTGCGCGCACAGGGGGAGCAGGTCAGCCGGATCGGTTCGATCGTCGCCAGCGACGGGCCGGCCGCGGTACGGGTGGAGCTGCCTGCGAGCTGGCTGGCGTGAAACGGCGCGTTGGGATTCTGATCGGCGGCCGAGGCTCCAACATGGAAGCGTTACTCGCGGCGGCGCGCGACCCCCTGTATCCGGCCGAGATCGTGCTGGTGCTGTCGAACAATCCCGACGCGGCGGGGCTGGCGACCGCGGCAGCGGCGGGCGTGGCAACTAAGTGTGTGGACCACCGGCCATTCAAGGGCGACCGCGGCGCGCATGAGGCGGCGATCGACGCCGCTTTGATTGCCGCGGGGGTGGAGGTTGTGTGCCTCGCCGGCTACATGCGGCTGCTGACGCACGTGCTGGTCGATGCCTGGGCCGGCCGCATGCTGAACATCCATCCCAGCCTGTTGCCGGCCTTCCCTGGCCTGCATACGCATGCTCGGGCGTTGGAGGCTGGCGCGACGCAGCACGGCTGCACCGTTCATCTGGTGACGCAGGACATGGACGAGGGCCCGATTCTCGCTCAGGCCGTCGTTCCCGTGTTGCCGAACGATACCGAACAAACTCTGGCTGCTCGGGTTCTGGAGCAGGAGCACCGGCTTTACCCGGCCACGCTCGCCGCGTTCATCGGCAGCCTCTTGCCGTCATCGTGTCGGGTGCCATAAAAGGCGGCAACGACACTCCATCAGATATCGGGGCACCCCATGGCCGAACAGAGCACCAGATTCCACGGACCCGAGACCGAGGAGGCCTTCCTGGCCGACCGGATGAAATTTTGGGGCGGGTTCATCAACGCCAGCGTCGGGACCGCGGTGTTCGTGATCCTGCTGCTGATCGGGATGGCCGTTTTCCTGCTTTAACGCCCTGGGAGTTTAACGCCTATCCAGGCTGAACCGGCCGGCTCCCAGCACGAAGAGTTGCAGGAAGCCGCCGGCCATCGCGACGTTTTTCATGAAGTGGATCATCTGCCCCCGATCGCCGGGGTGGTAGTGCGAGACATAGGCCGTGGCGAGGCACCAGAACGCCAGGGTTAATGCCGCCCACTTGGTCTTCCATCCCACCAGAATGGCCAGGCCGCCGAGCAACTCGACGGCAACCGTGACCCCATAGGCGAGTGGGGGATTCGGCAAGGGGATCTTGCTGAACGAGGCAATCGTAGCCGTGGAGGTCATTGCCTTATTGATACCCGCTTGAATGAAGATCGCGCTCATCATCACGCGACCGATCAAACTGGCGAGACTGTTCAACATGGCGATGCCCCCGGTTGGTTTGGGTTAGCCTACGATTTCGGTGCCAGCGAAGAAGTAGGCGATCTCGATGGCCGCGTTTTCGGCGCTGTCGGACCCGTGGACGGAATTGGCCTCGATGCTTTCAGCGAACTTCTTGCGGATGGTGCCCTCGGCGGCATTGGCCGGGTTGGTGGCCCCCATCGTGTCGCGGTTGGCGGCGACGGCGTTCTCGCCTTCCAGCACCTGCACGACGACGGGGCCGGAGGTCATGAACGTCACCAGATCGCGGAAGAACGGGCGGGCGGCGTGCACGCCGTAGAAGGCTTCGGCCTGGGCGGTGGTCATTTGGATACGTTTCTGCGCGACGATGCGCAGGCCGGCGGCCTCGAGGCAGGCGTTGACCTGACCGGTGAGGTTACGGCGGGTCGCGTCGGGCTTAATGATGGAGAAAGTGCGTTCGGTCGCCATGGCGGCCTCCTTGGTGCGGTTGAGATCGCGCGGGGCTTTAGACGCTAGGGTGCGGTGCGGCAAGTAGCGGCGCGGCGAGCCGTGCCTGGCGGGCGTCGCGGGGGCCGCGGGCGATGCCGAGGACGGCGTCTATGTCGGATAGCATTGTTTCCGACGCGGGATTGGGGGCCGGAGCGAAACGCAGGATGTGGGTTTTTACGCGCGCAGCGAGGTCGGCGGCCAGGACGCGCAGACCGACCAAGGCGGCCTTGGTGTGATTCAGTCGGTTTTGGTCCAAGGAGGCAACGACGGTGTTCGAGGTTGCCTCGAATACGGCGGTCAGGGCGACCAGGGCGCCCAGGTGGAGGGCTGCCTCGTCCGTGTGGTTTGTTGCCAGGCGGGGCAGGAGGAAGCGGAAGGCGCCGAGGAGGGGGACGGTGCCGACGGCGTCCTCGATGTCGCGGAAGGGGAGGGCCATGCGTTCGTAGGCCGAACCCTCGGGGCCGAGTTGGGCGGATACTGGGACCTGGACGTTGTCGAGGGTCAGGCCGCAGTGGCGGGAGGGGCGGAGGGCGTGGAAGCCGTTCGTGTCGTTGATTTTTACGCCTGGGGCGGTGCGCGGGACGAGGAAGGCGCTGTAGCGCTTGCGGCCAGCTTCCTCGGCCGTGACGGCGAAGACGAGGATCGCGTCGGCGGAGGGGCCGTTGCTGACCCAGGCTTTCTCGCCAGTTATTTTTACGGTGTCGTTGTCGATGGTGGCTTTGGTTGTCAGGAGCTTGGGGTGGGCGCCGACCTTGGGTTCGGAGATGGCGACGGATACGGCTTTGGTTTTGTATTCCGCGCGTTGTTCGTCGGTGCCGAAGGTCTGGATGAAGTGGCGGTAGACGAGCTGGCGCCCGCCCCAGGCGCTGGCGATGCCAAGCAGTCCGGTGCGCTCGACCAGGGCGGCTTTGGTGGCGGCTATGGCGGTGTACGAGGGTTCGGGAGTGAGGAGGCCGGATTCGGCCATCCCTGGGAAGGGGTCGGTGGCGGGGGTTGGGTTGCGGGCGAGCCAGGCTTCGATGCGGGGGTCTGTGGGCATGGTTAGCTCTTTAGACTGGCGGCGATGTCCGGCGCCATTTCCAGATACGTGTCGTGGTCCTCGTTTATCGCGGCACCGCCGGGGAGCGGCGGCCCACCGGGGTTTATCGCGGCACCGCCGGGGAGCGGCGGCCCACCGGGATCGCGATTGGTGTTCAGCCAGTTCCGCACCAGACGGATCATGCCGCGCCCATCGTTGGCATGGGCCTCGATATCCATGCCGGAAATGTCCGATGGCGTCTTGTCGTCGCGATGGGCATCGGCATCGAGAATCAGTGTCTTGCGACGCCTCCGAAGCGGCGGTCCCGCCAGGCGCAGGCCGAGATCGGCGTCCAACTCTACCCACGAGCTGTCGTGGATCGACAGGTGAACGGCGCCGCTATCGCTGTACTCGAGCGCACATCGCAGCTTGTAGTCTGAATCGAACGGGCAGCCGATGAAGACCGGTCGCGCGCGGTTATGGCTTGGTTTCGCTGGCGATCGCATCGGCATGTTTCAGGAACGCGGCTTTGATGGCTTCTTTGACTTGCTCGCGGGTGAATCGCGACGGCCCAGGCCCATCGTATGGATGCAGGCGTATGCCGCGATACATCACGCCGACCTCGGGGATCAGTTGGCGCGGCTTTGGCGGGGTTTGCCGGGCGGTCCTCATGGCGGGGAATATGGGCTTTGGCGGGGCGTGGGGCAAGGTTGATTTGGGGCTCACGCCTCCCCTCATTTTCGATTTAGGTCTGGCGCAATAATAAAATCCAAACCGGCCTCTGGTCTTTCTTGAAAGAATCCGGCCAGATTCTTCCTGATTCCAGTTAATGCGTAATCGTCCGGGACGCTTCCCAGCAGCACGCTCGGGCTGTGTGGCTCGCGGTCTGTACCATTGGACGGGAGCTGGCCGTCGCCCGCGGCCATCCGCTTCCGCGGCAACATCGCCTTGACGGCAGCCAATGGCGAGGTACGCCCGGTGGCGGCCTGGATTGGGTCCGGCGGCCGTGGCCTCGGTGCTCCAAGGGGCGCACTCACTCGTTGTTCCGTCAGGGTTGCATGTTCTACGATCTGGTTCCCAAAATGTCGGAAGAACACCTGCTGCCATCGCTCGAGATATTCAACACAATGCTGCCCGGTCAACCGCTATTCGAACATCTCTTTCGATCGTTATGAATTATGAGGGAAGTCGTGAGGGCAGGGCACGATCTGTGCACGGCACAGTAAGGATTTCTCGCATAGGACGCCGAGAAGTAACTAACGATGCAGCCCCTCGTTAACTGAATGTTAATTTTTCAATGTTAAGCCGGTCTTCTCGCAACAAATCGTCACGCGTCAAGTCATGGGCCTGGCCATGAACATCCACCGCGCCTTCGGCCCCGGCCGGCTGGAGTCGGCCTACGAAGAATTCCTATGCATCGAACGCGAGGACGTTGGCATTCCCTTCACCCACCCCCTGAAACGAGATAAACAAGCGGCGAAGGAGCCCTCGCCCATGCATGTCGCCACGTCCCCGGCTTTCAAGGACAACGCCCACCTGGCCCTGGCCGACGCCGGCCTTCAGAAGGCCCTCGCCCGCAGCGGCCCGAGCTTTATCGCCCGCCGAGCGGCGGCGGTGGCGGGGCTGCCGGAGTTCGAGGAACTGCGGAACGCCGCTCGCGACATCAAAAATCACGCGTTGGCGAATCTCGATTTCTACCTCGAGGAATATGAGACCAACGTGAAGGCGTCCGGCGGGCACGTGCACTGGTGCACCGATGCGGCAGCCGCCCGCGCCGCTGTGCTGTCGATCTGCCAGCGCGTCGGCGCCCGCACCGTCACCAAGGGCAAGTCCATGATCGGCGAGGAAATCGCCATCAACGATCATCTGGAGCAGCATGGCATAACACCGGTCGAAACCGACCTCGGCGAATATATCATCCAGCTTCGCCACGAACTCCCCAGCCACATTATCGCCCCCGCCTTTCATTTGAACATGGAGGATTGGGAGGAAGCATTTCGGAAGCACCATACCGAACTGCCCGCCGACCGGTCGCTGTCCGAACGTCGCGACATCCTGGTCGAGGCCCGCACCCGGTTACGCGACAAATTCCTCGCCGCCGACGTGGGCATCACCGGTGCCAACTTCCTGATCGCCGAAACCGGCAGCAGCGTCATCGTGACCAATGAGGGCAACGGCGATCTGACCCAGACTTTGCCGCGGGTGCACATCGTGCTCGCCAGTATCGAGAAATGCGTGCCGACGATCGAGGACACCACGTCGTTGCTGCGGCTGTTGGCGCGTTCGGCGACGGGGCAGGATTTCTCGGTCTACACCACGTTCTCCACCGGCGCGCGGCGGCCAGGCGATTTGGATGGGCCGGAGGAATACCACGTCATCCTTATAGACAACGGCCGCTCCGCCATGATGGGCACCGAGTTTCAGGATATGCTGCGCTGCATCCGTTGCGCCGCCTGCATGAACCATTGCCCGGTATACAGCGCCGTCGGTGGGCACGCGTACGGCTGGGTTTATCCAGGTCCGATGGGCTCGGTGCTGACCCCTGGGCTGATCGGTGTGGAAAAGGCGGGACACCTGCCGAACGCCTCCACCTTCTGCGGCAAATGCGAAAGCGTATGCCCGGTGAAAATTCCGCTACCAAAATTGATGCGGCATTGGCGCGAGCGGGAGTTCGAACGGCATCTAAGCCCCCGCGCCTATCGCAGCAATCTCGCCCTCTGGGCGTATTTTGCACGCCGGCCGGCGCTGTACCGTCTGGCTACTCGTATTGGTGCCGTCACCTTGGGTTGGTGGGGCCGTAAGAAAGGTCGTTTCGCCAGCATGGCTTTCGCCGGCGGCTGGACCGAGGGCCGCGACCTCCCCGCTCCCGAAGGCGACACATTCTTCGCCCGCTATGCTCGGGCACAGCGCGACGGGACGCTCTGATCATGAGCAAGGAACTGATTTTGAATGCGATCCAGCGCGGCTTGAAGCGCGGTTCGTTGCCTGGGGATCAACAGGCGATGTTGCGGGGGCGGCTGGCGGTGCATCCGCGCCATACCATCCCCGCGCGATCCCGCCTGCCGCATCCGCAACAGGTCGATCTGTTCGTTCGCAATGTGGAGAAGGAATTCGGTTCGGTTAAGCGGGTCGCCGATCTTGCCGCGGTGCCGGACGCGGTGGCCGATTATTTGTCGGCACAGAATTTGCCGAGCCGTTTCGTTATGGCCCCGCATCCGGATTTGCAGGCGATCCCGTGGTTCGCGCGTCCGTTGCTGGAAATCCGCGAAGGCAAGGCCGAGGCGACCGATGCCGTCAGCGTCACGCATGCGTTCGCCGCCATCGCGGAGACCGGCACGTTGATGCTGCCCAGCGCCCCGGTGCGCCCGACGACGCTGAACCTGCTGGCCGACACGGCGATCGTGGTGCTGCGTGCCTCGGCTCTGGTCGGTGCGTATGAGGAAGCCTGGGATAAGCTGCGCGCCGAAATGGGCAGAATGCCGCGCAACGTGATGTTGGTAACGGGGCCGTCTCGTTCCGCCGATATCGAGCAGACGCTGGAACTCGGTGCGCACGGGCCGCGGAATTTGCACGTGGTGCTGGTGGAGGATACAGCTGAGCATCGCGGCTGAAACGGTTTGCCGTTGCGCCGACGATCATGTATCACGGTTCAAACATCGAAATGCTGGATAGATTCGCGACATGCCGCAGATGCCAACGGTCCCTTACCGCAGTTTACTGCTTGCCAGTGTCGCCGTCCTCGCGATCTCTGGCCGAGCATCGGGCCAGACCATCTCCACGTCGGTCCCCGGCCCGGTCAATGTTACCGTGGGAACACCCCTGATCGTCACCGGTTCGGGGTCGATCCTGTCGTCCGGCGGCAACGATGCGGTGGTGGCCGGGGTTGTTAGCCCATCGCTGTCCAACAGCGGCCTGATCCAGGCGTCTGGCGGCGGCGTCGCGCTTCGCCTGACCACCGGGGGTTCTCTAAATCTCGTGACCAACGCCGGCACGATTTCCGAAACGGCGGGTGGTCTCTCCCAGATTGGACTGTGGATCGACACGGGTGGCACGATCGGCGTGTTGAACAATCTAGACACCGGTTCGATCGAAACGGCTGGTGGCGTCGCGCTGAGTGTCGTTGGCCAGCTCGGTACGCTGTCCAACAGCGGCATTATCGGCAGCCAGACCGGGTCCGGCCAGATTGGGATCGTGCTCGAATCCGGTGCGACGGTCACCAGCATCGCCAACAATGCCGGCGGGCAGATCCTGGCCGGCGCCGCGTCCGGCAGAGCGGTCGTTGTTTACAATTCGGTGGGGACTATAACCAACGCCGACGGCGGCACGATCGCGGCGACCGGCTCCAACAGTTTCGGCGTCTTTCTGAGCGGCGGGTCGGTCGCCAGTATGACCAACGCGGGTGTCATGCAGGCCAACGGCAGCTATGGTGCGGGGATTGGGCTGCTGTCGTCCTCCACGATCGGCAGCCTGAGCAATGCCGGGACCATTCAGGCCAACGGCTACCAGGGCTACGGCATCAATATGCGGGCTTCGGCCATAACGTCGTTGACCAACACCGGGACCATCCAGGCCAACGGCGAATTTGGTGCGGGGATTCGGCTGCAGTCGTCCTCCACGATCGGCAGCCTGAGCAATGCCGGGACCATCCAGGCCAACGGCTACGGTGGTGCGGGGATTCGGCTGCAGTCGTCCACGATCGGCAGCCTGAGCAATGCCGGGACCATTCAGGCCAACGGCAACCAGGGCGTCGGCATCTATATGCGGGGTTCGACCATCACCGCTTTGAGCAACACGGGCCTTATACAGGCCGGCGGCATCTTTGGTGCGGGGATTAAGCTGCTGTCGTCCTCCACGATCGGCACGCTGACCAATTCCGGAACAATTCAGGCTAAAGGCTTTCATGCCGCCGGGATCGACATCGGCGGCGGAACCATCGGATCGGTTGTCAATAGCGGTGCGATTCTCGCCACCGACCCGGGCGGCACCGCCATCCGCGTATCCGGGGGGACATTGGCCAGCATCGTGAACAATGCCGGCGGCATTATCCAGGGGGGCTCGTTCTCGATCGACAATGCCGGCGGTGTTGGTCCGCTGGCGATCGTCAATGCGGGCCAGATCGTGGGCGATATTCGGTTCGGGAGCCAGGCCGACAGTCTCACGATCAACGGAGGCGGGACGGTTGCCGGCAACATTCTCGGGCAAGGCGGCAGCGGCGCTTCGGTCATCTTCAACACCGGCGTCCCCTATGTGCTCGGCAATACCATCAATAACGTCGACAACATCGCAGTCCAAAGCGGCACACTGGCGATCCAGCAATTCGGCAGCGTCACGACGCCGATATCGCAAGCGCTCGCGTTCAATATCGGCACCGGCGGCGCCGTTCGTTTGAACAGCGGCACGGTGCAGGCGGCGGCGTTCGTCAATCAGGGCCTGCTCGACGTCGGCACCGGCACGCCGATCATCGCCGGGGCGCTCACGCAAACCGCGACCGGCCGGTTCGGGGTCGGGATCACGGGACCGGCGAACGGCAAGCTGACGATCACCGGAGCCGCGGCGCTCGCGGGCGGTGTTGTTGTCAGCGCGCCCACCGTAGCCGCACAGGCGGTCGGCCTGTTCGGCCAGACCTTCACCGTTCTGAGCGCCGCGAGTCTGACCGCACCGCTCGTCGGCTCCACAACCACAAGCGCGACACCCGGCCCGGCGGTCGTGTTCACCGTGGGCCAGAGCGGCAACAACCTGACCCTGACCGGGAAGGCCAACCCGATTACCGCACTGGTGCCGGTTTCCGGCTCGTTCAATCTGTCGCAGATCGAGTCCGGTTTGGACGGATTGCTGAAACTGCTGCTGACATCGAACGATTTGGTCAATTATGCCAAGGTGATCGCGCCGTTCACCGGCGGAACGTTCACGACTGCGCAACAGCAATCGATCCTGACCAAGTTGGAAGCAAGCCTGATCGGCAGCAATCAGGTGGCGCTCAGCTCGATTCTTTCGTTGGAAGGTGCCGCTACCGCCGCGCTCACCGGCCGGCAGACGGCCGCGCGCGAGACGAACGGTATGTCGGCGGGCGATGACATCGGGCGCGGCTATCAGGTTTGGGTGCAGCCGTTCGGCTCATTCCAGACGCAGAACGCGACCGGCGGCGTCGACGGGTCGACATCCAACAGCTACGGCATGGTGGCCGGTGCCGATACGCTGGTTCGTCCCGATCTGCGGGTTGGTCTGGCGCTCACGATCGGCAACACCGACATCGCCTATTCCGGCAATTTGTCCGGTAACAAGGGGACTGTGCTGACCACCCAGCTGGCGCTGTATGCCACCTGGTATCAAGGTCACTGGTTCGTGGACGGCGCCGCCGGCGGCGGCATCAACTGGTACACAACCCACGAAAGCGCACCGGCCTTCGGCGGCAACCGCGAGGCCGAGTTCAGCGGCACCCATCTGACCGCTCGGGTCGGAACCGGCTACGACTGGATGGTCAACAGCCAGCTGACGATCACGCCCTATGCGTCGATCCAGGACACGCATTTCAACCTCGACGGCTACACGACCCACGGCCTGGGCCTGTTGGATCTGAAAGTGAGCAACAAGGCGTTCGACGCATTGCAAAGCCGGATCGGGGCCAAGGCCGCGTACACCTTCTCGCGCGGCGGCTACACGTTCACCCCGGAATTGCATTCCTACTATTTGCATAATTTCGGCGCGGACCAGCGGCTGACCACATCGGCATCGTTCGTGGGCGGTGGTCCGACGTTCAGCACGATCGGCCCTGCGCGGGATCGGGACGTGTGGAACGTGGGCCTCGGTCTGACTATGGCGAAGATCGGGCGGGTGACATTAACCGGAACTTACGACTACCTCGGCGGTAGCACGTCATCGGACCATCAGGTCTCGGCGCGGTTCAAGACCGACTTCTGATCGGCAACGCGAAGGGCCGTGTTCACGTGGGATGGCGGGAACGCGGCCGGGCTGTTAAAGAGGCCGTCGAATCTCGGCCTTGACCCTTGTTTCCCCCACGGCCGACAAGGTCCGGCCCTTTAAGACAGCTGGGAGAACCCGTTGGGCGTCGTCGCCATCCCAATCGAAGCAGGCCGCGCGGCCTCCGGCCCGATGTCAGAACCCGAAGACGCGCTGACCGCGCTTGTCGGTCTCGTCGCGCGGGATTTCGAAGCCTGCAACCGCACGATCGTGGCGCGGATGGACAGTCCTGTCGCACTGATCCCGCAGCTCGCCGCGCATATCGTCGCCGCCGGCGGAAAGCGTTTGCGGCCGTTGTTGACCCTGGCGTCGTCGCGGCTGTGCGGATACGGCCTCGACGGCGGCTCAAGGCACGTCGACCTCGCCGCCTGCGTGGAGTTCATTCACACCGCGACCTTGCTGCACGACGACGTGGTGGACGAAAGCGCGCTCCGCCGCGGTCTGGCATCCGCCAACGCGGTGTTCGGCAACAAGGCATCCGTCCTGGTGGGCGACTTCCTGTTTGCCCGCGCCTTCCAGCTCATGGTGGCCGATGGATCGCTCAAGGTGCTCGGCATCCTATCCCACGCCGCCGCCACGATCGCGGAAGGGGAGGTTTTGCAGCTCGCGACGCAGAACGACCTTTCTACCGACGAAGATCGCTACCTCGACGTGATCAAGGGCAAGACGGCCGCCCTGTTCGCCGCCGCCTGCCGGATCGGTGCGGTGATCCGCGACCGCCCGGCCGCCGAGGAAGATGCGCTCGCGACCTACGGCATGGCACTCGGCATGGCGTTCCAGCTGGTGGACGATGCGCTGGACTATGCCGCCGATCAGGCGAAGCTCGGCAAGACCGTCGGCGACGATTTCCGGGAAGGGAAGGTGACTCTGCCCGTCCTCGTGGCCTACCACGCCGGTGACGCGGAGGAACGCACCTTCTGGCAGCGCACCATTGAGGCGTCGGAGCAAACCGGTGCCGACCTTGATCGAGCGCTGGCGTTGATGGCGCGTCACGATGCGATTGCGGCGACGATCGTGCGCGCCGGCGCATTCGCGCTCGATGCCAAACGGGCGCTGCTGATCTTCCCGCCGAGCCCCATTCGGCAGGCGTTGATGCATGTGGCGGATTATACGGTGCGCCGCGGACGCTAAAACCGGCCGATCGGGCGCGTCGGCCTCGGCGCGACACCCACCGGTTGCGCCCGGTACAAATCCAGACCGCGCCCTACCCCAACCGCGCCGGGCAGCGGCGGTGCGACAGGTTGTTGTGCTGGCAACAACGCCCCGTGCGGGGTGGTGGCGGCCCAGGCTCTGACGAGCGCGGTGGGGCCGGCGGGTCGCTTTGATTCCTCGGCCAGGAATGCCATGACCCTCTGTGCATACGGTGCCGATAGTTCCGGGGTGGCGGAGTGGTATAGCCCCACGGCCTTCGTCCAATCGCCCGTTTTGCCGAACAGCAAGCGAAGAAACCGAGCAGCGTAGGCGGCGTTGGCCGGGGGATCGAAGGCTTGCTCGAGGGAGGGGAACGCGTCGGGGTGGTGCATCAGGTTCACCTGCATGCAGCCGACATCGATCGATTTTACGCCGCGCGCTTGGAAGGTCCGCACCGCCGCGACGGCTTCGGCCTTGGAGTCGTAGTAAAATCCTTGCCCCTCGACGTTGATGGTCCAAGGCCAGGGGTGCGTGGCGCCGGTCGCTTCGTCCCGCCGGCCGCTTTCCGCTCGGCCGATGGCCACCATCAGATGCACGGGGATGGCCTGAGCCTGCTCCGCCCCGACGATGGCGGCTCGACATAGCAGGCCCGGCGGTGTGGCCGTGAGCGAGGTGACCACCGCCGCGTGAGCCAGGCTTGGAAACAGGAGCAGGAGGACGATCAGGGTGCGCATGGGCGCAGCGTGACAGGGAAAGGTAAATCAAAAGTTAACGCGGCGCAAAAAATTAGCCAAACGCAATGCTGCATTGCGAAAACATGCTTGCACACGTATGATCATCCCCGCTACATCATGCATCGCAGCAACGGCGCCCATGGCGCCTTCCTGCTTTCTTGGACGTTTCCTCCCTAAACTTGGCGGCGCTGCATAAGCGTCGCCTTTTTTTTGCGCCGTGCGGATCAGGCGTCCATCAGGCCATAGGCCTCGTTTGCCAGGGCCTCGATCAGCGTCGTGAGATCGTGGCGGATCGCGGCGAAACGGGGCAGGCGCTCGATCCTGGCCTCGTCCATATACAGATCGCGGGCGATTTCGATTTGCAGGACATGGATGCGGTCGCGCGGGCGGCCGTAATGACGGGTGATGAACCCTCCGGCGTAGGGATCGTTGCGACGAACCGTGAACCCAAGGCCGATCAGCGCCCGCTCTACGAAGCGTGTCACCTGTGGGGAGCAAGCGGTGCCATGCAGGTCGCCCAGCACGAAATCCGGCATTTTGAACGCGTTGCGTCCCGGCGCGCCGCCCAGGGCGCCCGACGTCGCCGGGCCGGGGGATGGCATGGAATGGCAGTCGATCAGCAGGCAGGTGCCGAACATAGCCTTGGTGCCGCCGATCAGCGCGCCCAGCATGTCATGATAAGGCTGCCAGCACGCGTTCACCCGGTGCTCGGCGTCCGCGAACCGCAATTTGTAGCGGTAGATCGCCTCCCCCGAGGCGACGATTCGGGCGATGGTGCCTAGGCCCGCCGCGACTCGCGGGCTGGTGGCGTTGACCCATTGCGGCAACTCATCGGCGAACATCAGGGGATCCAGCTCCCACGGCTCGCGGTTGGCATCGCACCAGGCGCGGGGGAAGGTGGCCGCCAGCAGGGGCGCGCCGAAATCGGGGGCGGCGGCATAAAGTTCGTCGACGAAACTGTCCTCGCTACGACGCAGACCCAGCGGGTCCAGCCGCGAGGATGCCAGAAAATCGCCGGAATAGCGCCGGCCGGAATGCGGAGACGCGAACAACAACGGCGTCGTCTGCCGCGCCGGGCGTGCGACCGTGACGGCATCGCTGTCGATTGGGGGGGCGGGGATGACCAAGGCGTCCATCCGCCTATTCAACCCCCGACCGGGGCCGCTGTCACGGGATCATCGTGGCGAACCGAGTATAATCCGCAATCCCGCCGGCGGGCATTTCTGTTGCGGCGAGACGGCGAGGCGCGCAGTGTCGTGGGATACTGTTTGGTCCATCGCGAATGTCGATAACCCCTCCCCGGGCGACCGGGGCCTGGTTCCCGCTTCAAATGAGCCAGCAAAAGATGGCCATGCTCCGGCTGCTCGCCGTTATGGTGTTGCTAGTGCTTGGCGTGCCGACGTTGGTGCGCGCCGCCGATCCCGTAAACTATACGGTTACTCTGCGCCCGACTGGGGACGCGGCTCTCGATTCCGCGCTGAACGATGCCTCAAGCCTGGTCGCCTTGCGTGAAACCAGCCCGCCAAGCCCGTTCAGTCTGGTCTTGCGCGCGCAACAGGATATCGAACGTTTCCAGACAGTGTTGCGGAGCGTCGGTCACTATCGCGCCACCGTGATCGTCCGCATCGCCGGACAAAGGTTCGACGCCCCGGGTCTCACCGACGTGCTGACGCAAGCAACCGCCGTACCGCCCGCACCGGTCGAAGTCGCGGTCGACCCGGGACCGTCTTTCACCATTGGCGCCGTGAAACTGAACGGTACCATTCCGCGCGATATCGCCGCTCGGCTGACGCTTGTCCCCGGGGCGCCCGCGACGGCAGCCAACGTGCTGGCGGCGCGGGACCAGTTGCTGGCGATGCTGCGCGACGCCGGCCATGCGCTCGCGGTGGTGACGTTGCCGCCCGCGGTCCTGCGGCCAGCCGACAAGGCGCTGGATGTGACCTTGAACGTCACCGCTGGCCCAGTGACGAATATCGGCGCGATCGCATTCGTTGGCCTCGGGAAGGTGCATGAGGATTTCATCCGCCAGCATGTGCGGCTGCGGTCCGGCGACCGGTTCAGTCCGGCCGCGTTGGAAGCCGCGCGGTCCGATCTGGCCGGGCTCGGCGTATTCGCGTCGGTCCGAGCGGAATCGGCGGAGCGCCTGGATGCTGAGGGCCGCCTGCCGATCACGTTTCGAATGACCGAACGGGCACGCCATTCGGTCAGTGCCGACGCCTCTTACTCCACCGATTTGGGTGTGGCGGTCGGCGGCGCCTGGCACCATCGCAATCTGCTCGGCAATGGCGAACAGCTGAACGTGACCGGGTCGGTTCAGCCCGGCGGCAACGCGGTCGTGAAGCCTGGATTTTCCGCCGAGGTGGAATTCGTCAAGCCCGACTTCATGGTGCGCGATCGAACGCTGACGCTCGGCGTTGGCGCGATCAAGAGGAGCCTGATCGGGTACGACCAGAAAGCCGTGACGGAGAAGGCCATTTTGACCCAAACGCTGACACCGAGATGGTCGATCAGCCTGGGCCTGACTGGGGAGCAGGAGCAGATTGCCCAGGAAGGCGTCACACGCACCTACAACCTGATCGCGTTTCCGTTGCAGATAAAATACGATAGCACGACGAATTTACTCGATCCCGTCAGCGGTTTCCGCGCATCGTTGCTGGTGACGCCGACTTATGCCTTGGGAAACCGAACGCCCATTTTCGTGACCGCACAGATTTCAGCCTCGGCATATTTCGATCTCGCGGGGAATGGGCGGTCGGTGCTGGCCATGCGCGGCCTTGCGGGCGAAATCTTCGGCGCCGCGAACGCGTTCGGCGTGCCGCCCGACCAGCGCTTCTACGCTGGCGGCAGCGGGACTGTGCGGGGGTTCCGCTATCAGTCGATCGGCCCGCAATTCGCCAACGCGCGTCCGATCGGGGCCACCGCGGTCAGTGCCGGCTCGGTCGAGTTTCGGCAACGTATCGGCCAGAGTTTCGGCGCGGTCGGTTTCCTCGATGTCGGGCAGGTCAGCACGCGCGGCGCGCCCTTCACGTCCAACTGGCACGCAGGTGCTGGCGTCGGCGTTCGTTACTACACCGCGATCGGCCCCATCCGCGTCGATGTCGCTGTTCCCCTCAATCGCGAGCCGCATGGCGATAAGTTCGAGTTATACATCGGCATCGGGCAGGCCTTCTGATGCGCCGTTTTGCGATCGTTCTGGGCTGCATTTGCGGCATGCTCGTGGGGGTGCCGCTGATCGTGCTTGCGACCGCCAACACCGGCCCCGGGCGGCGGGCAATCGAATTTTTGGCGAAATGGGGCAGCGGGGGTTCGGTGCGTATCGTCGGGTTGGCGGGCCGTTTTCCGGATGCGCTGCACGCCGAGCGGTTGGAGCTGCGCGATAAGATCGGTGTCTACGCGGTCGTACAGGATGCGGCGCTGGATTGGTCGCCAACCGGGCTCGCCCACGGTGTGCTGGCGGTCAACGCGCTCAACGTCGGCACACTAGCGATCGATCGGCTGCCAGTGTCCGAAGCCGGGTCGAGCAATAGCGCGCTGGTGCTCCCGCTACCGGTCATTGTGACGCAACTGCACATCGGGCGTCTGGCGCTGGCCGCGCCGGTGGCCGGCGCTGACACCGTCGCGACCGTGGACGGGTCCGCCGCGCTTACCAGTATGACGGCGGGCCGCCTGCACCTGGAAGCGCACGTGGCCGCAAATGGCGCTTCCTATTTGGTTGACGGCGCGTTTGAGGCGACCGGGATGCGGATAAGCGCCACAGTGTCCGAACCGCCGGGCGGCTTGCTGGCCCGGCTTGCCGGGTTGCCCGACCTCGGGCCCATCGCGCTCAAGGCATCGCTGGCGGGACCGCGTTCGGCGCTGACCATTGAGGCGACCCTGAAGGCGGGGCAACTTCATGCCGGTGCCACGGGCCAGATCGATTTCGTGAAGCAGACAGCCGATCTGACGGTGGAGGCCACGGCGCCGGCGATGCGCCCGGCGTCCGACTTTGGGTGGCAATCGGTTGCGCTGAACGCCCGGGTTCAGGGCTCCTTCACCGCGCCGAACGCCACCGGCCAACTGCATGTCGGGCGTCTGACGGCGGGCACGTTCGGCGTTGACGACATCGCCGCTGACCTATCCGGCAACGCCGGAGCCGCCACCCTGCGAGCGACGCTCACCGGAACGCGCGGACCCGGCGTCAGCGGCGACCTGTTGGCCAAAACCCCGATCACGATCGAAGCAACCGCGCAGCTGGACACGCCCGACCGATCGATCCAGTTCACGCTGCGCCATATGCTGCTCACGGTCGAGGGAACCGGCAGCACGGCGGGGCAACTGCGCGCGCATCTTGCATTGACCGTGCCGGAGGTCGCGCCGTTCGCCGCGGCTCTGGGTGGCGCGCTATCCGGCGGGTTGACCATGACGCTTGACGGCACCCATGTCGGCGACGTCACCCGGGTGACCACCGATGGTACTTTGGCCGCCGCCGCCGACACGGCGACCTTCCATGCGGCGGGCACGGTGCGGGGGCAGTCGGTGTTTCTGAGCGACGTCCGCATTGATGGACAGCGCGGGACCATGGCGTTCAACGGGACGATCGCACCGGGTTCCATCAACTTGCGGGGTATCGCCGAGGTCGGCGACCTGGCGAAGTTGCGGCCGGATTTGGACGGCAGTTTGCGAATCGCCGCATCGGTGGAAGGGTCGCCGGACGATCTGACGATCGCTGCGGATCTGACGGGTTCGGTGGCGACCGCGGGCATTCGATCCGGGCTGCTCACCGCGCATCTCGCGATGCGGGGCATGCCGTATGCGCCGCAGGGGACCGTCACGGCACGGGGCGATCTGTTCGGCTCGCCCGTGACGCTGGCCATCGCGGCGCATCGCGATGGCGATACGATTCAGGCGGTGGTGGAACACGCCGACTGGAACAGCGCGCACGCTCAGGGAACGCTGCGGTTCGACACGGCGGACAACCATCGCGAGGGAACGCTAAGTTTAACGGTCGGGAGGCTCGCCGATTTTGTGCCCCTGATCGGCCAGCCCGTTGCTGGCGATTTATCCGCGACATTAGGTCTGACCGGTGCGCAGGTCCGCTTGGGATTGACGGTGCACAATGGGGCACTGGTGGGGGGCGCCGGGTCGTTCGCGCGTGCCAGGCTGGACGCCACCCTGGACGATCTGGACGCCACGCCAATCATCGATGCCACGCTGACGGTCGATGGCGCGCGCACGGGCGGGGTCGCCGGTTCCGGTTCGCTGCGCGCGAAGGGACCCCAAGATGCCCTGGCGTTGACCATAGCCGCTTCGCTCCCGAACCTGGCCGGCGCGTCCCTGGATCTGACCGGCGCCGGCACGCTGGATGCCGTCGGCCAGCGTCTAAGCCTCGCGTCGGCCAAGGCCGCCTGGCGGGGTAAAACCCTCCGCCTACTCGCGCCGGTTCGGATTGGCTTCGCCGGCGGTGTGGCGCTCGATCGGCTGCGATTGGGCTTGGATCAAGCGGTGCTGGAGGTCTCCGGCAGCATCGCGCCGGCGTTGGGCCTGACCGCGCGTGTCCGCGCCCTCCCGGCCAATCTCGCGCGCTTGTTCGTGCCGACGCTGGCCCTCGACGGCACGATCGGCGCGGACGCCCGTTTGACCGGAAATCCGGCGCGGCCCGATGGAACCGTCAAAGTCAACGCCACCGGCCTAAAGCTGCGTCAGCAATTGGGTCGCCTGCTGCCGCCCGCGCGGATCGATGCCAACGCGACATTGGGCGGCGGCGCTGCCCAGATCGATGTTCGCGCGGTGGCCGGCAAGTCTCGCCTCACCGTGACCGGGCAGGCGCCATTGGCCGCACGCGGTGCGCTGGACCTCCGCGCGTCCGGGATCTTCGACATCGGACTGGTCGACCCACTGCTGGCGGCCAACGGCTCCCACGTCGCAGGTTGGTTGACCGTGAATGCCGGGATCGCGGGCACCGTTGCCGCACCGGCGCTGTCCGGCGAGGCCAAACTGACGAACGGAGAAGTACGGGTTGACGGACTGGGTGTCCGGCTTCACGGGATCGAGGCACGATTCGCACTGGTGGACGGCGCCTTGCGTGTAACTAACACGGTTGCGCAGGCCGGGCCCGGGACCATCCGTATCGACGGCAGCGTCGGGGTGCTTGCTCCCGACATGCCGGTCGACCTTACGCTGACCGCGCGCAATGCTCGGCCGCTGGCGAGCGACATCCTGACCGCGTCTGTCGATGCGGACCTCACGATCCGAGGGCCCGCGGCGGCGCTGGTGGTTGGCGGTACGCTTCGCGCCCAGGAGGTGGATTTTCGGATCCCCGAGCGAATGCCTGTCAGTGTCGCGACCATTGATGTCCGGGATCCTGGCCAGCCGCCGTCCGCGCCAGCGCCTCCGGCCCCGACGGTCGCGCTCAACGTGAATGTCGCGGCACCGAACCGGGTGTTCGTCCGGGGCCGCGGGATGGACGTGGAGTTGGGGGGATCATTACAACTCCGTGGTACGATGGACCGGCCGAGCGCCGACGGCGGTTTGATGCTGCGCCAGGGGAACATTAGTTTCGCGGGCCAGACACTCAGGTTTACCCGCGGGACGATCGACTTCAATGGCGCCAGCCTGGTCGATCCGGCGTTGAAACTGGTGTCCACGACCAGCAGTGCCGCGGTCGTCGTCACGTTGACCGTCAGCGGCACCCCGAAGGCACCCAAGATTACCCTGAGCAGCGTGCCGGAGCTACCGCAGGACGAGGTCCTGGCGCAATTGCTGTTCAAGCGCAGCGTCGGCGCCCTGAGCCCCTTCGAGGTCGCGCAGATCGCCGCCGCGTTGGCGTCGCTGTCGGGGGTGGGGCCGGGCATCGAAAATCCGCTGAGCCGCGTGCGTCAGGCCCTCGGCCTTGACCGGTTATCGGTCGGCACCACGGCGAGGGGCGGCGCGGCGCTGGAGGCTGGGCGCTTCGTGGCACCAGGCGTCTATGTCGGCACTAAACAAGGGGCATCCGGCGGCGGCCAGGCGACCGTTCGCATCGACATCGCGAAAGGCCTGACCCTGCAAGGCTCGACCAGCACCGGCGGCAGCGCCACCGGCGCGGGCGGGGAGTCGAACGGCAGTAGTGTCGGCGTGGGCTACGAGTTCGAGTATTAGGTCGGGTGCGAACGCCGAAATCGCTCAGCCGATCTTGCGCACCCCACGGATGTAGCGCTAGAAGCCTGCCTCCCGACGCTGGAGGGCGCGTAGCTCAGCGGGAGAGCACCTCCCTGACACGGAGGGGGTCACAGGTTCAATCCCTGTCGCGCCCACCATTTTTTCTCCAGACTCAATGTTTATGCTGGGGCGCCTCGTCGAAAACGGCGCAGGCCATGGTGATCAGTTGTTCCGCCGTGCCGGTGAAACCCGCGCGGTCGGCGGCCTGCGCCAAGGTGATCAGCCGGTCGGACAGCACAAGGGTACTGACCGGGCCGGAGGGGGTGAACGCGGATGATTCGAGCTGGTTCATGGTGTTTTCCCTTTGCCGAGCGATTTTCCGCCCGACAGGAGCATGCAATGAGGTTCGTAAACAAAAGGTTAACAGGAACGGGAACAAACTGGGTTTAAGCGATTTTTTTTGCACCCAGCAGCGCTAGCACCCTGAGAGCCGAGGCCAAAGGGCGGTCCGGGTCCCTCGCCGCGTCGGTTGTGGCCACAAAAGCCGACAAGGTTTGACCGTCGGCGGCGGCCATTGCGGCCAGCGCGTCCCAGAACTCCGGTTCCAGCGCCACGCTGGTGCGGTGGCCGGCGAGGGAAAAACTGCGCTTGACCAGCCCGCTCATGCGCCACCAAGCGTGGCACCTGGCTCGGTCATGTCCGCGGGAACGACCCATCGGTCGAAGTCCTCGGGCGTGACGAAGCCAAGCTTGGCGGCGGCTTGCTTGAGGGTGATGTCCTCCGCCAGGGCCAGTTTGCCGATTTGCACGGCCTTGTCGTACCCGATCCTGGGGTTCAGGGCGGTCACCAGCATTAGAGATTTTGCCAGATTTTCCGCGATATGGGGGCGGTTTGGCTCCAGCCGGTCCACCATGTTGCGGGCGAAGCTGGCGGCGGCGTCGGTCAGCAGGCGGAGCGATTGCAGTACATTGTAGATGATGACGGGCTTGAAGACGTTCAGCTCCAGGAAGCTCTGGGCGCCGGCAATGGTGACTGTGACGTGGTTGCCCATGGCCTGGGCGGCGACCATGGTCAGGGCCTCGCACTGGGTGGGGTTGGTCTTGCCGGGCATGATGGAGCTGGACAGCCCGTCCGCCGGCACGATTATTTCCGAAATCCCGGCGCGGGGACCTGAACCAAGCAACCGAATGTCGTTGCCGATTTTATTGAGCGAGACGGCGATCGTGTTCAGCACGCCGGACAGTTCCACCAGGGCGTCATGGGCGCCCATGCCCTCGAACTTGTTGGGGCTGGGAGTGAATGGCAGGCCCGTGAGAGCGGCGATGCGCTCGCAGAACACGCGATCGAAGTCGGGGTGGGCGTTCAGGCCGGTGCCGGCCGCGGTGCCACCTTGGGCGAGGGACAGCAGGCGGGATTTCGTGCCGTTCAAGCGGTCGACGGCCAGTTCGGCTTGCCGTGCCCAGGCGGCGAATTCCTGGCCGAGGGTCACTGGCACCGCGTCCATCATGTGGGTGCGGCCGACTTTCACGATGTCTTTGTAAGCTTCCGCCTTTGCCGCCAGCGCCGCGTGCAGCGTGTTCAAGGCCGGGATCAGGCGTTCCACCGCCCGCGCGGCGGCTATGTGCATGACGGTTGGAAACGAGTCGTTGGACGACTGGCCCCGGTTCACGTGGTCGTTCGGATGCACCGGCTTGTGGGTGCCTCGGGGTTGGCCGAGCAGCTCGTTGGCGCGGTTGGCGATGACCTCGTTGGCGTTCATGTTGGTTTGGGTGCCGGAGCCGGTTTGCCACACCGGCAGGGGGAACTCGGCGTCCATCTTGCCCTCCGCGATTTCACGCGCGGCGGCGATGATTGGTTTGGCGAGGTCCGGGGGCAGTTCCTTCAGTTGCAAGTTTGCCTCGGCCGCCGCTTGCTTTTGCAGGCCGACGGCGTGGATGAGGTCCGGCGGGAACTGCTCCGTCCCGATCTGGAACAGCAATCGCGCCCGCTCGGTTTGCGGACCCCAATAACGGTCGGCGGCGATCTCGATGGTGCCGAGGCTGTCGGTTTCGGTGCGGGTCTGGGCCATGGTGTGCTTCCTGTTCGATCGGCACAGGGCTTATACCAGCATGTCTTGAGAATAACCGTCGGCACGCTCGCTCACCGTCATGGCGGGCAGCCGAATCAGTGGGAGGAAGAAATGGTCCAGTCCGGTCGTGTTGCCTTCGGCAAAATGGAAGAGGTCCTGTTCGGCGTGTCCGCTGCCGACGCGGTGGCCGAGCAAGCCCGAAAGCTGGGCGCGACCAGGGTATTCCTGATGGTCAGCGGCACGCTAAACCGCGAAACGCCGGAGATCGCGCGGGTGCGGGCGGCGCTGGGCAATCTATGCGCCGGGGTGTTCGACCGCATGCCGGCCCATACTCCGCGTCAGGCCGTGGTGGCGGCGGCTAACCAGGCGCGGGAGGCTGGTGCCGACCTAATCGTCACCATCGGCGGCGGCTCGATCACCGATGGTGCCAAGACGGTGCAACTGTGCCTCGCCAACGACATCCGCACCGCCGAGAGGTTGGACGCCATCCGCCCGGGCCGGGTGTTTGCAGCGCCGACCGTGCGCCAGATCAGCGTGCCCACGACCCTGTCCGCTGGGGAGTTCAGCGCTTTGGCCGGCGTGACCGACGAGCGGACCCGGGTAAAAGAGTTGTTCGCGCATCCATCGATCATCCCCCAGACCGTGATCCTCGACCCCGCGATGACCGTGCATACGCCGGAGTGGCTTTTTCTCTCAACCGGGATCCGCGCTGTCGATCACTGCGTGGAGGGGTTTTGTTCGTTGGAGGCCAATCCATATGCCGACGCTCAGGCGATACGGGGGCTAACGCTGCTGACACGCGGGCTGGCGGCGGTGAAGGCCGATCCGTCGAACATACAAGCGCGGCTGGATTGCCAGATCGGGTCGTGGCTCTCGATGGGGCCGCTGGCGAGCGGTGTCCCAATGGGGGCCAGCCACGGCATCGGCTACGTGCTCGGCGCCGTGCACGACATCCCGCACGGGCACACGTCCTGCATCATGCTGCCGGCGGTGATGCGGTGGAACAAATCCGCGAACGCGGATCGGCAGGCGGAGATTGCCGCTGCGATGGGGCATCCGGGCAAGGAAGCCGGGGACGTGCTGGACGCGTTCATCGGCGGGCTGGGGATGCCGCGGAGCTTGTCGGCTGTAGGTGTTGGGGAAACCGCGTTCGCGCGTATTTCCGAGCAGGCGATGGGGACGCCCTGGATCCCGCGCAATCCGCGGAAGATCGCGGGGCCGGCGGAGGTTCGGGAGATTCTGAGGTTGGCGGGTTAGGCTTGGTTCTGTTGCCTATGCCGTGCCCCGGCGAAGGCGGGGGCGACCATTCCGCTGGCCACACTGACCGCGACGCGGGTCGTCAACCTGCATGATCCGATGAACAGCGACCACACGGCGGCGGGACCTTGCGGGTACGGGGACCGATAAGGCGTGAGGTGGCCCCATCCGTTGGACAGGAATCGGGGTGAGCTAAAAGAGACTCGCACCCATTGCGTGCCCCCAAACCCGCTCGGGGGGTTAAAAAATTCAAATCAGCGAATTTTTTAATTCGTGGTTGAATCCCCAAGGAGAAATATCGTAACCGGACCGAAAAATTTTTTTCAGAATCTAAATGGATTTTGCTTGACAACGGGTCGTAATTATCGATAACGATGGGCGACATCTTCAAGGTGAGGTATCCAATGGCCGTGCAGACTTACCTCATTCACCTGCACGACGCGCTTCAACAGGACGATGCGGCGCGGGATGAGTTGGCGGACCTGACGATCCACACGGGTGGCTTCGTGCTGATGGCGACCGATGCGGGCTCGCTGATCGCCGCCTTAGATGATCGGCATCTGCCGGCCTTCCGGCAGCATCGTGCCGTCGCATTCTGCGGCGCGGTCAGGCTCGATCCGAACGGCGCGGCGGCGACGCGGCTGCAACAGTTGTTCGCGGCCAACATTGCGGCCCAATTGGCGCACCGGCTACAGGCGACCTCCGCATCTGCTGATCGCGCAGGTCCGCGATACCGGCCGCTTTGTTGGCACTTGCCCGATCCCGACGGCGCCCGTGCCGCAACCAGCACTTAAACCCGCCAAGGAGTAGTCACATGAGCATCGGCCAGGAGCTTTTGGACGTTCCGTTTCCCGAGATGATCTTCAAGATGGCCAACGCCATCGCCCAGGGTCAGCGCCGGTTGGACAAGACGTCAATCGACACCGCGCGCATGCTGGCGAAGGCGCGGGTATCGGTGATCCCGGAGATCTTCGAGATCGTCGAAAAGAAGAAAATTTCCGACGCGTTGGAGGCCGGTGCCGTGCTCCCGCTCGCTCCGCCGGCGGTGCCCGGCGCACCGGTACCGGCCGTGCCCCCGGTCCCCGTCGCCGATCAGTTCACGATCGCGGTCCGCAGCGAGAGCGGCAAAGCGATCGACATGAGTCTGATGCAGGCCGGCTTACTGCCGACATTCTATCAGTTCACGGAGTCAATCATTGAAGTGAAAATCTCTATTAGCCACCGTAGCTCGTTCCAGAGCGAATTCGAAGTGGGCGCCAGCTTGGAAGTGGCGACTGAAGCGGAGGCTCACGGTGGCTTGTTCGGCTTCGGTGGTTCGGCTTCGGTTTCCACCACCTTCGCATCGCACGTGAACTACAAGAGCTCTTCCAGCTATTCGTACTCGGCCGAGGGGTCGAGCCTTTTGCGCACCACGCTCAAGCCGTTGCCGCCTCCGGCGCGGCTGATCCCGCGCATCGTCACGATTGATGCGACGGTCAACCCGATCAAGGTGACGTTCAATGGCTGATCGGCCGCGCCATGGCTTCGCCGCATAATCCCGAATCCTGGCGTGAGAAGAGGCGCCAGGAGAGCCGAGCCGAGGCCCGGCTGCGGCAAGTGCGGCCGCCGCTTCGTGGGGATGGTCAGGCGTTATCCCGGCCGGGCACGCCTGACCGCCGGCAGCCTAAAATGCCGCCCCTTGCGTCGGCGGCGCACAGCGCTCCGCGGCCGCCCCTTCTGATGCCGAACCTGCGCGTCAGACCGTCTGGTGCAATACCCCTGCCGGCACGGGCCGCTATGCGTGCCGGGCCCCCGCTGGAGCGCGCGCTGTCTCGACCAACTGTCGCACCCAGCCAGCGGCCGCCGCCGCGCATCGCCCAGAAGCCGGAGACCAAGCCGCCTGTCGCCCGCACGAAGCGGCCGATGCAAGCCGCCGGGCCCAAAACGATCGCAATCCAGGATCGCCCGAAGCCGCCTCGACCAACTGTCGCACCCAGCCAGCGACCGCCGCCGCGCATCGTCCAGAAACCGGAGACCAAGCCGCTTGTCGCCCGCACGAAGCGGCCGACGCAAGCTGCCGGGCCCAAAATGATCGCAACCCAGGATCGCCCAAAGCCGCCTCGGCCCAATCGACCCGCGTTGGGTCCTGCGAATTTGCATGCGACCATCGCGCGTCCGCTGTCGCCACCCCAACCGCACAAGCCCCGACCCGATTTGTCTCTACGTCATACGGGCGTGACGACCACGCCACCGCTCCCGCGCGCGGGGGGCACGCCCAGACCGCGGGACTTGCAAGCGGTGCGCGACAATCGGCCACCGCCGGTACGCCGGACTGGCCGCGTCGGTGCCCTTGCCAAGCCGCGCGTCCGCGAAGGCGAGTTGTCCGCGCATCTTCCCTGGCTGCGCGCCGCCGGCCCAACGTTGGAGACGGCGTCCGGCCGACGCGTGATTCTGCATGGCCTGACCGAGGTTTTGCCCGCCACCGGCTCAGCACTCGCGTTGCTCCACCGCGCGGCGCTGGGCGGGGACGAGGGCAACGCCAGCATATGGCTCGACCTCGAAGCCGGAACGGACCATCTGGGGGGGGCTCTCGATGACGTTATCGCGCAACACGCGGCTCACGGCGTTTATACGATCCTGCACGGCGGACCCACCCATCGGGCCGCGCACCGTTATGCCGATGAGCCGGCCGTCCTGTTTTCCCTACCCACTGCCCCGCACGAGCGCGTCACGGCGACGCTGGATGTTGTCCGCGCGGCCCATCCCCGTGCGGTGGTGTTGATCCCGGCCGGCACAGCGCCAGCCGCGCACCATCGGCCCGGCGCTGTGCTGCGCTGGGATTTGGGAGAAGTCGGCGGCGGGGCAATGGCCGCCGTCGAGCGGATGCACCACTGTCCCGTGATGCTCGTCTGGCATCCCGCGCGCGGCAGCCCGATGGCCAACGAACGAATAATTCAGGCCGCTGGGCGGGGCGGCATTGGCTGGATCGCTCACGATCCTGAACCCTGGATGCAACATCGCTACGGCGTGCCGGAACTCAGTCGGGCCGCGCACGCCGTACTGCGAGGCCTGATCTTGAGTGACCATTTCGCCACCCCTCACGCCGCTTGAACATTAAGGAACATCGCAATGTCGATCGGCCAGGAGCTTCTGGACATCCCGTTCGCGGATATGGTGCGCAACCTCGCCGCCGCGGTCGCCGAGGGGCAGTTGTCGCTGGATCGGGCGTCCATCGAGACGCTGCGCTTCCTCGCCGACGATGCCAACGGCATCGCGATCATCCCCGAAATCGTCGAGACGATCGTGCCCAGCACGATGTCCACCTCGATCAACGGCGTTGCGACCGACATCGCCACCGTCACCGTCAGGTCGCAACCAGCGGCGGCGGTAAAAATGTCGCTGCTTCAGGCCGGCATCCTACCCACCTTCTATCAGTTCACCGAGGCCAGCATCGAGGTGAAACTGTCGATTACGATGAAGCGCACCGGCGATGCCGAGACGGCAGGCAGGCCCGGCTTCGCAGGCCGCGGCGTGATGGTCCACGGGTCGACCGTAAACTACCGGTCAGCCAATACCTACTCCTACACCGCCGAGGGATCGAGCGTGTTGCGCATCACCATGCGTCCGGTACCGCCGCCGGTGCGGCTGCTCCCCGACATCGTCAGCGTCAATGCGACCGTAACGCCGCCCATCATCAATCGCACGCCGCGCTGAGGGACATCGACCATGGCCAACGAAGTCGATTTCTCGGAAATCCTGATCACCCCGGTCGCGACTATGATTCGCGAAATCGCGGCTGGCGTCGCTGCCGCTCAGCGCGAACTGGACCAGGCCAGCCTGCAATCCCAGGCTGACCTGCACGACAAGTTCCCCGAACTGGAACAGGCCGGCTACCAGGTGACGTGGTACCAGATTCCCGAGGTGCGGGCCGAGATGCGGATGGCCGTGCATCTGGAGCGGCAAACCCCTCAAAGCCCGCTGCGACTATACGCGACGCCGTTCAACGCGAAGTACCGCAACGCCATGAACTTCACCGCCGACGGATCGAGCACGCTGACACTGCGCATCGTACCGGTGCCACCCATCACGCCGGTGAAGTGAGCAGGAGAGCCACACCATGCCGATCAGCATAAATTTCAACCCTGGCAAGATCAGCGACGTGCAACTGCGCGATCCCGTGTTCGTGAAGACGCAATTCGACACGGCCGTCCGCGCGGTCGCCGAACGCGATCAGGAGTTGGTCCTGGTCAATGCGCGCCAATTGGCTGCTGCCACCGAATTGCTAACGGTGAAGCAGGCGCTCGCTACGGAATCCTTGCGCGCTGCGGGTCTGGAAGATCAGATCAAAAGGTTTCAGACCGACGCCCCGAAGATCGCCATCCAGGAGTTGGTCACCCAGTTCAAGTCCGACGTCGACAAGATCAACCGCGATGTGCTTGCCAACCCGACGCTTGCGGGAATGCTGGTCGACAGCGTCGAGGTGGAGGTCAAGGGCGGCATCGACGTGTCTCAAGGCGTGCGGTTCTCGCAACTGCCGCATGGCGAGCTAACCGGCGCCAGCGCCAGCACCTTCCGCTTTAACCTCAAGCCAAGTGCGGTGGTGCGGATCGTCGACGATCCGTAGCGCCAGAGCAAACACCGTCCGAAAATTTAACGAAATGCGATCGTTGGCATACCGGATCGCAATCGTCGGAGGGTCGTGCCAATGATCGATGACGTCCCATGCCCGGTTATGTTGAACCCGGCGATCACCCCGCACAGGTCGAAGTGGCTGTCCCCGTCCACCGGTATCCGGGCCGTCGATGACTGCGTGGAGGGGTTTTGTTCATTGGAAGCCAACCCCTACGCCGATGCCCCGGCATTGCGCGGGCTAGAGCGTGATCGCCTGAGGTTGACTTCAACCTCGGGCGTGAATCACCCTCTCAAACAAAGGCTTAGACCATGATCCAATGCCGAGATCGCGTGCGACCTCAAACGATCATGGTCTAACGCTGCTGACGCGCGGGCTGGCGACGGTGAAGGCCGATCCGTCGAACATACAAGCGCGGCTGGATTGCCAGATCGGGTCGTGGCTCTCGATGGGGCCGCTGGCGAGCGGCGTTCCCATGGGGGCCAGCCACACGGCATAGGCTTCGTGCTCGGCGCCGTGCACGACATCCCGCACGGGCACACGTCGTGCATCGTGCTGCCGGCGGTGATGCGGTGGAACAAATCCGCGAATGCCAACCGGCAGGCGGAGGTCGCCGCCGCCATGGGGCACCCGGGGGAGGAAGCCGGCGACGTGCTGGACGCGTTCATCGGCGGGCTGGGGATGCCTCGGAGCTTGTCGGCTGTTGGCGTGGGCGAGGGCGCGTTTGGGCGGATCTCCGAGCAGGCGATGGGGACGCCCTGGATCCCGCGCAATCCGCGGAAGATCGCGGGGCCGGCGGAGGTTCGGGAGATTCTGAGGTTGGCGGGTTAGGGCGGCGACAACCGGCTGCTCGCCCAGTCCGCGGCCTCGGCGACCACCAGGTCGGGATCGGTGGTTAACTGCCGAGCGACCGGGAGCAGCGAGGGGTCGGCGGAATTGCCGATGGCGATCAGGACGTTGCGCACGAAGCGGTTGCGGCCGATGCGTTTGATGGGGGAGCCGGTGAATGTCCGGCGGAAGGAGGCGTCGTCCAGGGTGGCCAGTTCTTGCAGCCTTGGCGCCGTCAGGTCATCCCGCGGTCGCAGCTTTTCGTGCGGTGTGGGTTTCGCAAAACGATTCCACGGGCACACCGCGAGGCAGTCGTCGCAACCGTAGATGCGGTTGCCCATCAGGGGGCGCAGGTCCAGTGGGATCGGCCCCTGGTGCTCGATGGTTAGGTAGGAAATGCAGCGGGTCGCGTCCAGCCGATATGGGGCCGGAAAGGCGTCGGTGGGGCAGATTTTTAGGCATCGTGTGCAGGTGCCGCAGCGGTCCTGGTGCGGGGTGTCGGGGGTCAGTTCCAGCGTGGTATAAATTTCGCCAAGAAATAACCACGACCCGTGCGTTCGGGAAACCAAATTGGTGTGCTTGCCCTGCCAGCCGAGCCCGGCTTTCTCCGCCAGCGGTTTTTCCATCACTGGCGCGGTGTCGACGAAGACTTTGACCGCTGGCCCGAAGCGCGAGACCACGAATTGGGCGAGGTGCTTCAGCTTGCCTTTCACCAAATCGTGGTAGTCGCGGTTGCGGGCGTAGACCGAGACGGTGCCTCGGTCGGGTTGGCTTAGCGACGCCAAGGGGTCGTCGGACGGCGCGTAGGACAGGCCGAGGGCGATGACACTCTTAGCCTCCGCCCACAACGCTTTGGGGTGGGATCGTTGCTCGGCGCGGTCGGCGAGCCAGCCCATGTCGCCGTGCTGCCCGGCGGCGAGGAAGGCGCCGAGCCGGGTGCGGGCCTCGGGGGCGAGGTCGGCGGTGGCGAAGCCGATGGCGTCGAAGCCTAGGGAGAGGGCCTTGTCGCGGATCAGGGGGCGGGGGTCGGTCATGCGGGGGGTGTTGTCGCATTGGGGACGGGGTAGGTCGAGGTAGTGGCCGAGGACGAACCGCGTTCCACCCAACCCTTGCCACGGTGCCGAGCGGTATGGGAATGAGTGCGGGACAACCTGCGTTGATCTGTTATGTTCTCTGCATGTTCTTCACCTGGACCCACGAGGATGATGCGGATGTCGAAGATCGAGTGGACGGACGTTACATGGAACCCTGTCGCCGGCTGTACGGTGGCGACCGCGGGCTGCACGAACTGCTATGCCATGCGGATGGCCGCTCGGCTCGAGGCGATGGGCACCGCGAAGTATCAGGGCTTAACCCGAAAGAGCGGCGAACGATACGTCTGGACGGGCACAGTCGTGCAGGACGAGAAAGCGCTTGCTGCACCGCTAGCTTGGCGTAAGCCGCGCACGGTGTTCGTCAACAGTATGTCCGACCTCTTCCACCCGTCGGTGGAGCTGGAGTTCATCGCCAAAGTCTGGGAAGTCATGAAGGCGACCCCACACCACACCTACCAGATACTGACGAAGCGTCCAGAGCGGATGCGCGAGGTTCTGTCGCGTTCGGATTTTCATGTTCTGCCGAACGTGTGGATCGGCACCAGCGTCGAGGACAGTGCGGTCCTCGATCGTATCGACGAACTACGTCGTACACCAGCCGCAGTCCGATTCGTTTCCTTCGAGCCGTTGATTGGCAGCATCGCGGGCGCCGACTTGCAGAACATTGACTGGGCGATCATCGGCGGAGAGAGTGGACCAAGATCGCGCATAATGCTGCCCGAATGGGTGTCAGAGATTGAGGAGCTATGCCGCGGCGTTGGCGCAGCCTTCTTCTTCAAGCAGTGGGGCGGCCGTAACAAGAAAGCCGCGGGCCGCACATTAAACGGCCGTATCTATGATGAAATGCCTACCTCCCAGCGTATTTCTTTATGACGGAAGTTACCCCCTTCTTGATGAGGGCAATTGCCTTTACGCTTGCGCTATTCGACATGCAGAACAGCGAGAAAATCTTCGAGGTCCGATCGTTCAGCAGCGGCAGCGGATCCGAAACGTACGAAAATATCGTCTTCAGCCGATCCTGCGCGTAACACTCGATTTGATCGACGTTAAATCTCTTGCTGCCTGTAGTGACGGGCTGATCGAACAGCCCCCCCTGGACAAGACGGACATTATAAATGTCGGTGCGCCAAGCGGTCGAGCCAAAAACTTCGTCGAGCGCGTGCTGCTTGTTCTCGTCGACCTTCGCGAAGTCGCCCGCCAGCTGTCGGTTCACGGCGCTTGTCGGGAAAAGATACCAAACGTCCACAGCGCGGGTCTCCGCTAGCAGGTTCAACGTTTCCCACTTCACAGACATTCCAAATGGATCGAGGAAGACAATTGCACGATGCGAGCCGCGTCCATCGCGCTGCTTGGACCATGGCGGTTCGCCGAATATTTCCCTCAGCTTGGCGTTTGCTTCACCACGGAACGGTCTGATATTCCGGTTTGGGTGTGCTGCCGCGATCTCTTCCAAACGACGAAACCGGTCTCGGTTTTCCTCGACGAAGACGAGGCGTTTGAAATGTGGATCGACGTCAAGTGCGCGCAGCACCGACCCAGCAAGATCGACCGTCTCTTCCCCCAAGGGCTCACCCTCGAAAAGGCCACCGGTGGCGCGATCGATACGGCGGGACCCGCTACCCGCAAACGCATCTATGTACCAGAGTTCAAACGGCTGCTGCGGTGTTGGCTTGTTCTTCAGAGCCCCCGTGTAGAATTTGAGATAGTCGTGGACAGCATCGAGCTTGACCTCGGTCCAAGCACCTCCGAACCGATGCCCCTGATCTGAATCTGCTGACCTTGCCATGTGTTTATCACTCTGCTTTTGAGCATCTGCGGTTTGGATGCATCGTTCGACGGTCGGACAAGGACCGCTGCACCTTATGTCCCGTTTCGATAGCATAGCGCGAATAGTTTTTCAACCATCGGTAGCATGAAGCGCCCGGACAGCCAAAGGTCCGATCAAACACCCAGCCCGTCCCCCTCCCGCTTGTTGCCTCCGGCAAGCGAACGTCGAATACTGCGTCCCGCGACCAACACCAATGGAGGAAGACCCATGTCGTTCTACCGAGGCATGACCTGTTCGAACGTCACCATCGCCGGTCACGGCGGTTCCAAGATCGATGCTTACGTGGCCAAACCCGAAGGCAAAGGCCCCTTCCCCGGCGTGGTGCTGATCCACCATTTGCCGGGCTGGAGCGAGCTGTACATCGAAACTACCCGCCGCTTCGCCCACCACGGCTACATGGCCATCTGCGCCAACCTGTATCAGCGCGAGGGCGGCGGCAGCGACGGCAACCCCGACGACGTGGCCGCCGCCGTGCGCGCCGAGGGCGGCGTCTCCGACGCTCAGATGGTCGGCGATACCGAGGCCGCTGTGAAATGGATGCGCGCGCAGACCGATCACAACGGCAAGGTCGGGCTGATCGGATCGTGCTCCGGCGGGCGGCACGCGTTCATCTACGGGTGCCAGAAGCACGACGTCGATGCGATCGTTGAGCAGTGGGGCGGCGGCGTGGTCATGGGTCCGGCAGACCTGAACGACAAAAAGCCAGTCGCCCCGATCGACATGACGGCCGGGCTTGCGTGCCCGCTGCTCGGCCTGTTCGGCAACGACGACCGCGCGCCGAGCCCCGAGCAGGTGGATCAGCATGAGGCCGCGCTGAAGAAGGCCGGCAAGACGTATGAGTTCCACCGTTACGACGGCGCCGGCCACGGCTTCTTCTACTGGCACCGCCCACTGTACCGGCCGGAGCAAGCAATGGACGGCTGGAACAAAATCTGGGCGTTCTTCGGCAAGTATCTGGCGAAGTAAGGAGGCGGAACCATGTGCACGTCGATCGTCGAGATCGTGCGCGCCGAGGGCATGGCGAAACGCGGGGACCAATGGTTCCCGCTAACGCAGTCGGTGGTGGCCTACGACCACGCCCGCCATGCGCCATTGGGCGACGTGATTACCCTCGATTTCTTCAACACCGGAATGGGTGCTGGGGCTCGGGCGGCGGTGGAGCTGACGCTGGAAACGGCGAAAGAACTGCGTGCGGCGCTGGACCGCGCGATCGCCGCGGCCGAGTACGAGGAGGCGGAGGTACGAGGGAAGCCTAAGGTGGTGAAGCTGGTTCGGGCGGCTTGAGGGGCGAGGCGTCCCGAGTGCCCGGGGTATCCTTACGGTACCGTCATGGCAATCCTCGGGCATGACCCGAGGATTGACCCGGCCATCATTGGCGGTGCCATGATCGGTCAATGAGTGGATTCTAATCTATTAACATAACTTCATAAATATAACGGGATGAATGAAGCCCTGGCCAGGAACATGAGACCAACCCCCATGCCCTGGCCAGTTTCGCGATCAGGTCGAATAATCGGAGAACGAAGCCCCTGAGAACCGAGCGCGATAGTCGGTACGGACGTTGACCAGCGCAACGCGGCCCTTGTCGACTTCCGCTTGTGCCCGCTTCAGCGCCGGAGCGATGTCTTCCGGCTGCGTGACGTATTGGCCGTAACCGCCCAGCGCCTCACACATCAGGTCGTAACGCATGTAACCAAGATCGCGGCCCGGCTTTTCGCGATTCGGATCGCCGGTCCAGCCGCCATTCAGGCTGATGACGATCAGCAGCGGGATTTTGTGCCGGATGGCGGTGTCCATTTCCATGGCGTTCATGCCCATGGAGCCGTCGCCGTGCACCACGATCACCTGCTTATCCGGGCAGGCGACTTTCGCGCCCACGCCGAACGGCAGGCCCACGCCCATCGTTCCGAACGGACCGGAGTTCATCCGGTGCGCCGGGAAGAACGTCGGCATCGTCTGGCGGCCGAAGTTCAGGGTTTCCTGCCCGTCGACGCACAGGATGGCGTCCCGATTGGCGAAGTCCCGCACCGCTTCCAGCATGCGGACGGGGTGGATGTCCCCGTCGTCCGCCGGACGGTTGGCACCGGCCGCGCTGCGTTTGGCCATTTCGCCGTCGTGCAGCTTCTTGCGCCACGGTGCATAGCGTTCCGGGCTCAGTTTGCCCTTGATGCCCGCCAGCAACTGACCCAACACGGCCTTGCAATCCCCAACGATGGGAATATCTACATAGCGCGCCGCGGTGGCGATTTCTGCCGAATCGATATCGATACGGGCAATCGTCGCGTTAGGCCCGAAGCGCGGCGGGGAGGCATGCCCGATGATGTAATTCATGCGCGTGCCCAGCACGACGATCAGGTCGGCATCGCGGAATGCCGAAGACCGCATCGCCAGATACGAATATTCGTGATCGTCCGGCACCACGCCGCGCCCTTGCGGTGTCGTATAGAACGGCACGCCGGAGGCTTCAACGAACGCCTGCATTTCGCCCCAGGCACGCGACCAGATCACGCCGGAGCCCGATACGATCAGCGGCCGTTCCGCCGTCTGTAGTGCTGCCACCAGCGCATCGACCTGACGCGGATCGCCGAGCGGACGGGAATCGACCAGCGGACGTCCGGCATAGGACCAGTCGACCAGGTTCTCATCGATCTTTTGGTACAGCATGTCGCCGGGGCAATCGATGTAGACGGGGCCGGGCTTACCGGTCATCGCTTTCTGCAGAGCGAAATTGATCTGTTGCGGAATGCGCTTGAGGTTGATCAACCGGTCCACGTACTTGCAGCAGCCGCGCATCAGCTCGACCTGGTCGATTTCCTGGAACACCTGGCGACCGAACTGGCTGAGCGGGCTGGATCCACCGAAGGCCACGACCGGGCAGCAATCGACCAGCGCGTTCGCCATGCCGGTCACAAGGTTGGTCACGCCGGGGCCCGACGCGGCCATGCAGACCGACGGGACTTGCTTCAGGCGGCTATAGGCCTGGCACGCAAACGCCGCAGCCTGCTCATGCCGCACATCGATCATGCGGATGCCTTCCTTAATGCAGGTGGCTTCCGCCAGCAACATCGGCCCGCCCATGATGTAGAAAAGGTCGGCGACCCCTTCTTTGGCGAGGCATTTCGCGATGATTTCCGAACCCGTTAGTTCTGCCATGTTTTCAGTCTCCTTGGTTAGTTTCGTTACCCAATAACGCCGCCGGCGCGCAGGCCGCCGATGTCGTTTGCCGCGAGGCCCAGCCAACTGGCCAGAACGTCGTCGTTGTTCGCACCCAGCAACGGGGCGGGTGCGACCGCCGGGGGTCGGCCGCCGTGGCGCACAGGCCATGATACCATTTTGAATTTTCCTACGGTCGGATGGTCGATCGTTGGCATGATGCCGCGCACCTCGAACGTCGGATCGGAACTGAGTTCCATAGTGTCCAGCACCGCACCAGCCGGAATACCGGCGGCGCCGACGATTTCCATCGCTTCCTTCTTGTCGTACTGGCGGGTCCATTCGGCGATCATGCCGTTGACCTCATCCGGGCGTTCGGCGCGGGACCATGGCGAGTCGTAACGGGCGTCGCCGATCAGATCCTCCCGCCCGATCACCTTCAATAATCGGGTCCAATGTTCCGGGTTGGCCCGGCTGGTGAAGATATAGACATAATCGTTGGGCCCGCCGCCCTTGCAGGGATAGGTACCCATCGGCGGCGTCGTGGCGGAAACGGAACTGTCCGCGGCGCGCTCGGCGGGTTTACCGGTGCGGTACTGCGCGGCGAAAGCGATACGGATGTAATGCAGCATGGCGTCCTGCATCGCGACCTGCAGGTGATCCCCCTGCCCCGTGCCCTTGCGCCGGTACAGCGCGCCGAGGATGGACACCGCCAGCAGCATCCCCGTGCCGGTATCGCCCAGCGACGGGCCGGGTTTCAACGGGCGCCCATTCTTTTCGCCCGTGATCGACATCGTGCCGCCGCAGGCCTGCGCGATCATATCGAACGCCAGGTTCTTCTCGTACGGGCTCCCCTCGCCGAAACCCTTCACCTGACAGTAGATAATACCGGGATTGATCGCCTTGACGACATCGTAGCCCAGGCCCAGCCGCTCGATCGCGCCGGGGGCGAAATTCTCCACCATCACGTCGGCTTTTTTGGCCATATCCTTGATCAGTTGCAGGCCTTTGGGGTCCTTCAGATTGACCGTGATGGATTTCTTGTTGGCGTTGAACAGCAGGAAATACGGATCGTCGATGCCGGGTTTGCCGCCCAGGCCGCGTCCGGGGTCGCCGCCACCGGGGTTCTCCACCTTGACGACCTCGGCACCCAGCCAAGCGAGGGCCTCGGTGCAGGACGGGCCTGCCTCGAATTGGGTAAAGTCCAGAATCCGCACGCCGGCGAGGCAGTTCTGGCCTCCGATCGTGGCATCCATGCGCGTTTCCCTCCGGTTCCAGGCCTGTGTTCAAGCGGGACGCTAGCGCCATTGCTCGGGGAGCGGTAGCCCCACGCCAGCCGGTGGACAACGGCGACGGGCGGCCATTAGGGTGAAGCGGATAGCCCGAGGAATCCACGATGCCCGGAATGCTCACGCTCGACGACCTTCAGGCCGAATTCGATGCCGGGTGCATCGACACCGTCGTCGTCGCGATGACCGACATGGCCGGGCAACTCATCGGCAAGCGCTTTCATGCCGCGTTCTTTCTCGATAGCGCACATCGGGAAACCCATGCCTGCGATTACCTGCTGGCCAACGACATCGATATGGAGCCGGTGCCGGGCTACGCGGCCGCGAGCTGGGCGAAGGGCTATGGCGATTTCGTTCTGAGACCAGACCTGACGACTCTGCGGCATATCCCATGGCTGGAAAGCACCGCGCTGGTGCTGGCGGATGTGCTGGACCACCAGCACCGGCCGGTCGCGCATGCACCGCGCAACGTCTTGAAGAAGCAGTTGGTCCGGCTGTCGGCACTGAACATGCGGGCATTCTGTGCGTCCGAGTTGGAATTTTATCTGTTCGACGAAAGCTATGACTCCATCGCGGCAAAACGCTTCCATGGCCTGAAGACGTCGGCCGCCTATATCGAGGATTACCACATCTTCCAGACAACCAAGGAAGAGCCGGTCATGCGCGCCATCCGCAACGGTCTGCACGATGCCGGCATTCCGGTCGAGAGTTCCAAAGGTGAATGGGGTCCTGGGCAAATGGAGATCAATATCCGTTACGCCGAGGCGCTGGAAATGGCCGACCGGCACACCATCATGAAGAACGGCATCAAGGAAATCGCGCACGGACAGGGCAAGGCCGTCACCTTCATGGCGAAATGGCGCTACGATTTGGCGGGTTCGTCCAGCCATGTGCACCAGTCGCTCTGGGATGCCGGGGGCACGCAACCGTTGTTCGCCGACCCCGTCGCGGAATACGGGATGTCGGAACTGATGCGGCACTACATGGCCGGTCAGCTCGCATATGCCCCGGACATCGCGTATTTCCTGGCCCCCTTCATTAATTCCTACAAACGGTTCCAGGCCGGCACCTTCGCGCCCACCAGCGGCGTCTGGAGCGT
>JANXTL010000082.1 GCA_025352375.1 Acetobacteraceae bacterium
CTGCCCGGGACGAACTCCCGCGCCGTGGCCGAGCTGGCGCTGACGTTGATGCTGGCAACGATTCGCCGCATCCCGCGATTCGATGCTGGCATGCGGCGGGGTGTTTGGAGCGACCCGTCATTGCAGGACGGCATCGGCGAACTGGGCGGCCGCACGGTTGGTCTGGTCGGCTACGGATCGATCGCGCGCCTGCTGGCGCCCGTGCTCCAGGCCCTCGGCTGCCGCATCGTCTACACAGCGCGCAATCGCGTTCCGGATGCGATTGGCACGTATCGCACGCTCGACGTTTTATTGGCGGAGTCGGACGTGGTGAGCCTGCATATTCCGTTGACCGAGGCGACCGATCGTCTGATCGGCGCCGAGGCTTTTGCCCGTATGAAGCCCGGTGCCATTCTGATCAACACTGCGCGCGGCGGCCTGGTCGATGAGCCGGCTCTGACCGCCGCATTAAAGTCGGGGCAACTCGCCGGCGCCGGACTGGATGTCTTCGCCGGCGAGCCGCCCGATTTCGCCGGTCCGCTGTTCGCGCTGCCCAACGTCGTCGCCACGCCGCACATCGCCTGGCTCACCACCGGCACCTTCGACCGCAGCTTCGCCATCGCAGCGGAAAACTGCCGGCGCGTCGCCGCCGGGGAGTTTTTACTGCACCGGGTGGCTTGAACCCCGGCGCGATACAAATGATACAAATCGCCTTATTCACGACATCGTGACGATACATTTGCCGTCTATGATCCCGTCACCGAAACGCGAGGAGACGGGCGATGGGCATGACGACCGCGGCCAAGACAATTTCCCCACGACTGGCGCATGTGGAGCATGAGACCGACCTGCTGGTGCATAGCGTGACACGCCTGGGTCCGGCGAATGCTTATGTTTCGGTGATTGCGATGCCCGACGATTTGTCGGCGGACCGGGCGTACCTGGAAGCCGCGCAACAGTTGGTGCGCGCGATCTGCCATTTGTTCGAAGGCGTGCCGGCCGATCATGGGATCGCCATCTATCGGACCGAGGTCGCACTCCGTTCCCCCGCGAAGGAAGGCGTGCCTCTGGAGGCGACGATCCGGCTTGCGATCGATCGCGACAACCCCCGGCATTTTCTGTGGCAATGCGAGTCGTCCATCGATTTTTGGCAAAACAACGTGCGCGTCGCCGAGGTGGGTGTCCATTGCATGACCTTGCCGCGCACCGTGGGCGATCCCATGATGCGGCGGCATCATGCCCGCCCGTCCCCCATCGCCGCGTAATCCTCCCGTCCTGCGACTTCTCGCGGACGACCTGACGGGGGCGCTCGATAGCGCCGCGCGATTTGTGCCGCTTGTTGGGACGGTGCCGGTGCTGTGGTCGGGTCCCGTGCCCCAGGGAACCGTGGCGTTCGACAGCGGCACCCGCGACCTGGATGCCTCGGTCGTGCCCGGCTGCCTCATGTCTGGGATGCTGGCCGGCGGGGACATCGCCTTCAAGAAAATCGATAGTGCGCTGCGCGGACACGTCGCGCTGGAATTGGCTGCATGCCGCGCGGGGTTCGACCATTGCGTGGTCGCTCCGGCCTTTCCGGCGCAGGGCCGGACGACGCGCGGCGGGCGGCAATGGCTCGGCGGGCGCGATGTTGGCGGGCCCGTGCCGATGTTGGACGCGGAGACGGACGCCGATCTCGACGCGATTGTCGCGCGTGGCCGGACGCTGCCCGGCCGGGTTTTGTGGGTCGGGACAGGCGGCCTGGCCGGCGCATTGGCCGGCGCATTGGCTGGGCGGCAGGCGGTGCCATGCCCGGCGCTTCCCTCACCCATCCTGATGCTGATCGGCTCCGATCATCCCGTCACGCTCGACCAGTTCCGCGCGGTGAGCGGGTCGCCCAACGTGGTGACGGCGGACCTCCCGTCCGGCATCGCGCGCGACGCCGCGTTGCGGTCGATTACGGCCACTTTCGTCCGGGTTCTGGCCGAGACGCCTCGCCCCGGCACGATGTTCGTCACCGGCGGCGCCACGTTGCGCGCTTTGTGCGAGGCACTCGGCGCCACCGGTCTGACGGTCGACGGGGAGATCGAGCCGGGCGTTCCGACCTCGATCCTGCGGGGCGGGGATTGGGACGGGCAGCGGATCGTGTCGAAATCCGGCGGCTTCGGGGACTTAGGGCTATTGGTTCGCCTGCTGGGCCGGTAGACTTCTCGCCATGTCCTCAACCACCAACGACGCCCACCGCCCGAGCATGCGCCTGACCGCGGCCGAGGCGTTGGCGATGATCCTGCCGAGCCCGCGCCTGCCGATGGCCGCACTTGTGGCGGCGGCGCCTCGGGGGGATGGGCACGCGGTTCTGGCGTTGCCGGGACTAGGGCACGGGGACCCATACACGGCGCTGGTCAGGGACTTTCTGACCGACATCGGATATGCGGCGTTTGGCTGGGAATTGGGCGTCAATTTCGGGCCAACCGAGCATTTGGTGGCCAGCGCGACCGCGAGACTGACCGACCTGTCGGATCGCCACGGTCCCGTTAGCATCGTCGGCTTTAGTTTGGGCGGCCTGTTCGCCCGCTTGCTGGCGGCGCGGATGCCAGACCGGGTGCGGCGGATCATCACCGTGTGCAGCCCGATCCACGAGCCGGCGCGCAGCTTTTGGCTGCCGATGGCCCCGGTCTTCCATCACTGGGGCGGCGACGATCTCGGCCGCATGGCGGAGGAAATCCGCCACCCCATGCCGGTACCCTGCACCGCGTTGTTCAGCCGGGAGGACGGGCTGGTGAACTGGTCCGCCTGCGTGGACTCGTCCGAGACCGCGGACTCCATCGAAATAACCGGCCCGCATGTGCTGATCGCGCAAAGCGCGGACGTTCTGACCATCCTCGGGACGACGCTGGCGCGCCCCCTTATTCGCAACGGAGAATGACCATGCGCCTTGGTGTAATGCTGCCCTTGCACGATATCGGCGGCGACCCCGATACGATGCGCGATTTCGTTGGGAAGACGGAAGCGCAGGGCTACACCAATCTGGGCCTCGCGGATCATGTGCTGGGCGTGAACGCGGCGACGCGGACGGATTGGGGCGATCGCAATACGTCGGCCGATTTGTTCCACGATCCGTTCGTGTGCTTCGCCTATCTGGCGGGGATCGCGCGCAAGACCAGCGAATTTTCGACGCAGGTGCTGATCCTGGCGCAGCGGCAGGCGGTGCTGGTGGCGAAGCAGGCGGCGAGCTTGGACGTACTGTGCGGCGGACGCTTCCGGCTGGGTGTCGGCGTCGGCTGGAACCCTGTCGAATTCACCGGCCTGAACGAGAATTTCTCCAACCGTGGGCGCCGTTCAGCCGAGCAGGTGGAGGTGATGAAAAAGCTTTGGGCCGCCGATCACGTTACGTTCGAGGGGCGGTGGCACAAGATCGAGGATGCCGGCATCAACCCTCGGCCTGCCTCCGGCCGGGTGCCGGTGTGGTTCGGCGGCCACGTGCCGCAGACGCTGGAGCGCATCGCCAAGCTGGGCGACGGCTGGATCATGAACGCCTACCCACCGGGCGATGCGGCTTTGGCCGAATTGGCGAAACTGCGCGACCTTACCGCCGCTGCGGGGCGGGCGCCGGATGCCATCGGGATTGAGATCTGGACCTCCGCCGGCGCCGGCACCCCGGCCGACTGGAAGGAAGAGGCCCGGTTTTGGAAAGCGGCGGGTGCTACGCATTTGACGCTGACCAACACGTTCCAGCGCCGGCATCACCGGCGCATCGCGGGGAAGACCGTGGAAGCGCATTTGGCCGCGCAGCAGGCGTATGCCGATGCGGTGGCGGGGGTATTGTGATCGCTCCCTGCCTCGGCATCACCATGGGCGATCCGGCTGGCGTCGGGCCGGAGATCATTGTCAAGGCTGCCCGCCGGCTGAAACCGCGCCTCGATGCCGGGGAGCTGCGGCTGCTGGCGATCGGGCATCGTTCCGCTTTGCACGCGGCACGGGACATTCTGCACGAAACGCTGGAATTCCCCGACGTCGATGGCTCGACCGAGCTTCCGTCGCTGGCGATGCTTGCCGCCACCGACGAACGCAGCCCGGTCCGTTTCGGTCATGTCGATCCCGAATGCGGCCGGTTTGCTTACATGGCCATGGAACGCGCCGTCGCCCTGGCCCAGCAAGGCCGCATCGATGGCATCGTGACCGCGCCTTTGAACAAGGAGGCACTGAACCTCGCCGGCTACAAATATGCCGGGCATACCGACATGTTGGCCGATCTGACGGGGATCAAGAACAGCTACATGCTGCTGGCACACGGCGACATGCGGGTCACCCATGTCACGACCCATGTCGCGCTGGAGGATGTGCCCAAGCTGCTAACCCCGGAACGACTGCGGCGCACGATCGACGTTACCTACCAAGCGATGCTGGACCTCGGGATCGAGAAACCTCGCATCGCCATTGCCGCGCTCAATCCGCATGCGGGGGAGGGCGGCCTGTTCGGCCGCCAGGATATCGATGTCAGCACCCCCGTCATCGCGCAATGCCGTGCCGAGGGGATGGACATCCAAGGCCCCGTGCCGGGGGATACGGTGTTCGTTAAGCTCCGTGCCAGACAGTACGACGCGGTCGTGGCGATGTACCACGATCAGGGCCACATCCCGGTGAAGCTGTTGGGATTCAACATCGATCCGGTGACGGGTGTTTGGCAGGCGCTATCGGGGGTGAATATCACGTTGGGGCTGCCGGTGATCCGCACCTCGGTCGATCACGGCACGGCGTTCGATATCGCGGGGACGGGCGTCGCGAACGAGGACAGTTTGATCGAGGCGATCGATTACGCGTTACGGCTGGCAGCGGTGAAGCGGGGGCGCCAAGGTTGATCGTTCAACCCACAGGGAACCAAGCGCCAAGCACCTGATCACTGCGGTATCGAATATTTGCTACAACCACGCGTGGTGTCTCGCCATAAAGCGCCAGCGAACTGGTAACCAGTCGCAATGCACGCCCGTGCTGGCGAACGACCACCGCATCCTGCGTCGGGCGCAGGCTCGGGCTACCCGCCAGGACATCCTCGATGTCGGCGCGCGCACGCAGAATGGTCTCCTGCCAACCAATGCGCGGCTCGATAGCCGGCGAAGCCTCCAGTTTGGCCAGATGTTCGATGATCGTGGCAATATGGCTCGCGAGCGCCGAGCGTTCAAATTTTCCCAAAGCCTCGATCTCCTCGGCGACGTGCGGCCAGTCCAGTTCGGCTTCGTCGATCGATTCGCCAGCGGCGCGGCGGCGCAGCAACGCGCCTTGGTGCTCGGACCATTGCAGGAGATCGGTGTCATAGACGTCGTTCATCGCGAATGCGTGGCCCGCATCTACCGCTGTTGCTGAGCGATATAGGCGAGGTCAATGTCGGAACCGTCGGTCATGCCGTGGGTTTCCTGTTCCCGCTGGTGAGGAGTATGGCCGTCGAAGCGGCGGGATACAACGAAAACCGCCGCTTGCTACCCCCGCCCACCATCGAAAAACTCCTTCATCCGCGCGAAGAAGCCTTCGTGCTCGGGGCTGCCTTTGGCGCTTTTCAGGCCCTCGGCTTCGAACTGTTCCAGCAGATCCCGCTGCTTGGACGTCAGTGACTGCGGCGTTTCAACCATCACCTCGATCACCATATCTCCGCGCGCGGGGTTGCGGATAACCGAGAACCCCTTGCCGCGCAGGCGGAACTGCTGGCCGGTCTGGGTGCCGGCGGGGATCTTCACTTTCGCTTTGGTGCCGTCGATCACCGGGACTTCCACGTCGCCGCCGAGCGCCGCCTGTGTCATCCGCAGCGGCACGCGCATCAGGATGTGGGCGCCTTCCCGCTGGAAGAACTCGTGCTGGCGGACGCTGACGTGCACGTACAGGTCGCCGGGGCGGACGCCCTGACCGCCGGCTTCTCCCTCACCGGTCAGGCGGATGCGGGTGCCGTCATCCACGCCGGCCGGGACGGACACTTGCAGGCTGCGTTCCCGCTGCACCGTGCCGACGCCGCGGCAAATGCGGCAGGGGTTGCGGATGGTGCGGCCTTGCCCGTTGCATGTCGGGCAGGTGCGCTCGATCGTGAAGAAGCCTTGCTGTGCTCTGACCTTTCCAGCACCACGGCAAGTGCCGCAGGTCGCGGCTTCCTTGTTCGCATCGGCCGATCCGCTACCAGAGCAAGCCTCGCACGATACGCGGGTCGGCACGCGGAGCGTGGTTTTGGTGCCGGCGAAGGCTTCCTCCAGGGTGATTTCCACCGCCTGCTGGATGTCGTTGCCTTGGCGCGCGCGCCCTCTGTTGCCGGCCGTCTGGCCGAACATCTGTTCGAAGATATCGCCCAGCCCGCCGCCGGCGTTGAAATCGAACCCGGCCGATTGCCCGCCGCCGCCCTGTTCGAACGCGGCATGGCCGAACCGGTCGTAGGCGGCGCGCTTCTGATCGTCCTTCAGAACGTCGTATGCCTCACTGAGGTCCTTGAATTTCGCCTCGGCCTCTTTGTTCCCCGGATTGCGATCCGGGTGATATTGCATGGCGAGCTTGCGGTACGCCTTCTTCAGGTCGTCCGCTGAGCCGTCCTTGGCCACGCCGAGCGTGGTGTAAAAGTCTTGTTTGGCCATGTTAGACCAGTCCCCACGCAACAATCTGTAAATGCATCGCGCCCGGCTTCATCGAAGCGCGGGCGCGACTTTTCATCGAATTCGATCCGAAGGCAATCAGCCCGATTTTTTCTTTTTGTCGTCGACCTCTTCGAATTCGGCATCGACGACCTTCTCGTCGGGCTTGGCGCCGCCTGGCTGAGCACCGGCCTGCGCCGCTTCGGCCTCCGCCTTGTACATCGCCTCACCAATTTTCATCGCGGCCTGCGACAGGCGTTCGGTCGCCTGCTTCAGGGCCTCGGCGTCAGTGCCTTCCAGGGCGGACTTGGCGGCGGCGATGGCAGCCTCCGCTTCACCCTTTTCCTGGGCGCCCAGCTTGTCGCCATGTTCGGCGATGTTCTTCTCGACCTGATGTACCAAGCCTTCGGCGTGGTTGCGGGCTTCCACCATCTCGCGCCGCTTCTTGTCGGCTTCGGCGTTCGCCTCGGCTTCCTTGACCATGCGCTGAATGTCGGCTTCCGACAAACCGCCGGAGGCTTGGATGCGAATCTGCTGTTCCTTGCCGGTGGCCTTGTCCTTCGCCTGGACGGACACGATGCCGTTGGCGTCGATGTCGAA
>JANXTL010000112.1 GCA_025352375.1 Acetobacteraceae bacterium
TGAAGTCAACCTCAGGCGATCACGCTCTAGGCTTCGCGGTAACTCAGCAGTAGCAATCCGCAGAACAGAATCGCGGCCGGCCAGACCCAGGCAGCGATGCGGATGGAGGCGGCGTTGGCTTTCGGGTCCAACCTCAGTTCCAGCCAGCGCGCCCAACCCGCCACGATGCCGGCCAGCGCGAGCGGGGTGTGGGTCAGCTCGATCAGCAACTGGTCCTTGATGTTGGCGATGGCATGGCTGTGGGTCAGCAGCAGGATGCCCCCGGCGGCGCAGAGCAGGGGAAACACATAGCTGGCGGCGCGATTTGTCCAGCCGCTGGCACGCACCCGCCACTCGAACCAGGCGAACACCACGATCAGCAACACGTAGCCGCGGTGCTGCGCGACCTCCACATCCCGGAAACTGTCCAGAAAGCCGATGTCGCCCATCGGCCAGACCTCGGGGTCGGAGCGGAAGAACAGGAAAACCGCGAGGCACAGGAACGCCAACGGCCAGTGCCTCGCCCATCCCACGCCCGCTCGGTTGGCCAATGCCAACAGGCCGACCAGCACGACAATCAGCCCGGACCAGTGGTGGTTGTATTCCGACCAGGCGATGTCGTTGGCGTTGCGCGGTGCCAACTCCCCCGCGCCGGGGACGAACGCTACCTGGGGGGCGGCTTTGCGGGCGGCAGTCTCGGCATCCAGCTTGGTTTGCAAGGCCGGCAGCGCCAGATCGGCGCGATCGGGGCTGCTCAGGCGCGGCCAGACGGGTGTGTTGCGCTCCACGATCTCCGCCATTGTCACCCGGTCGTTGGTGAGATCGACGGCCGGCGGGACGGACGTCAGGGAGGCCGCGGCGAAGAAAATGGCGGCGCCGATCCCGAGTTCGACTTCGGCGAAACGGCGCATCCGGGTGACGGGCGTGGCGGGGTTGGCGCGCAGACGCTCGACCACGCAGAAATTCGCGGCCCCAAGGCCCGCCAACATGAGGAACATCGCGATCTTGGCGCCGACCATCACGCCGTAGGCCGTGCCATAGAAACCGCTGAGGTCGCCGATATACAGCACGCTCATGGTCGCGCCGCTGAGCAGAATGGCCGCCACCCCTGCCATGGACATGCGGGAGTAGCGGGCACCGACCGAACGGAACGCCGCGCCGTCCTTGAGCCTTCCGAGCGTCATCAGGAAGCAGGGGATCCCGCCGATCCAGATGGCGGCACCGGCCTGGTGCAGCCATGCGGCCACCAGCAGCGGCGCCCGGCCGTCGATCCGCGCCGCGGCATGGGTGGTCAACGTGGCCGCCACGAGTTCCATCAGGACCGCGAGGACCAGCGGCACGGTCGGCGCTTTTTCGCCGCGGGCGAACAGCAGCAACGCCAGCAGCGCAGCGATGCCGATCTTGGTGAACCCGGCGATGGCGAAATTTGCACCCAGCGCGTTGCCCAGCGGAATCTCCACTGACGCGATCAGGGCGGCGGTTTGCAGCGCGACGGTCGCGGCCTCCGCCACCAACAGGGCCACCGAACCCCAGGCGGCGATGCGCGCCGCGCGGCGAACGATGTCGGACCCGAGCTGAGCCGCCAGGGGGCGGGCCAGCAGAACGAGGAAAAACACCCCGCCGAGGGCGATGGACTGCGCCAGGACCGTCAGCCCGTGCAGAACAATGGACAGATACCCGAAGACGTCGATCAGCAGTTCCAACGTCTACTGCTCCGTGACGGTGAAATGCACGTCGCCGCGCGTCAGGTGCCCGTCGGTGGCCAGCACGTTCCAGCGGATGGTGTAGACGCCGGGTTTGAGGTCGGCGGAGGTCGTGAGTATGTCCGGCGGCCCGGCCTGCATGATGGGCAGCGGCGTACGGTCGCGGTCAGGCCCGGTCAGCACCAGGCTGGAGCGTTCCTTGTCGATGCGGCTGTTATAGCGCAGCGCGATGCCGATGCGCCCCGCGGCGACGGTTCCGTCCTGGGTCGGAACGCTCTCCTGCAGGATCGCGTGGGCGAAGGCGGGAACGGGGGTCAGCAGGCCGAACAGCAGGGCCGCGGCGATGGTGCGGCGCGGCAAGATGGGACGAGGGGTCACGGGAGTCCTTCAGAGCTGCGCGATGCGCGCGCCGTTTAGCCCCGAGCCTGGGTTTTTGTCCATTCCCGCTTTACAGGCTACGCCCGGACGGCTGATGGCTCAGTCTACGACGGGGGGCGCGTCGTCGAACCAGCTATCGGGGATCACGAGACCGGGGAGGTACTCTGGCAGCATACCCACAGCCTCACGGTGCAAGGGGTGTTGCTTGTCAAAGAGCACCCTGGCCCAATCGACCTGGACGGCTTGCTTGGCGACCGTGAGCTCGGCGTCGGTCATTTTGGATATGTCTTTCTTCGGCGCGGCCGCGGGTTTGTCACGTTGTATGGGGTCTTGCGTAGCATTCGCTTCGGCGGGGCGGCGGCGGAACGGGGGGATGGGCGGAATCGCCGGCGGGGCCTCGGTGTCC
>JANXTL010000286.1 GCA_025352375.1 Acetobacteraceae bacterium
TTCCATCGTGTCGCGCCCCGAGCGTATTCCGGGTTGAGGGTGGCGAAGGCTCGGACCTGGGATTCCCGGTCGGCGATGCGGGCGAGGCAGGCCTCGGTCAGATCGATGGCGCGGCGTAAGCACGGCAACGCGGAACTGAAGCGGCACTACGCCGAAATCTCGCTTATTGAACGTCACGATCGCCGCCGCTTCCAGTACCATCTCATCGTTCGGATCCCGCAGCCGGGGACGCAAGATCGGCGCATTGAACGCGTCGCCGCAGCCCAACGCCAGCACGTTCTGCCGGCCGGCGAACATTTTGGACACGAATTTGTAGCGCGCCATGGAGAACAGGAAACGCCGGGGATCGTCATCGCACGGTCCCTCGGCTTCGATGGCGGGTCCCTAGACCATGATCGTTTGAGGTTGCACGCGATCGCGGCGTTCGATCATGGTCTAAGCCTTTGTTTGAGAGGGTGATTCACGCCCGAGGTTGAAGTCAACCTCAGGCGATCACGCTCTAACGCAGGGCATTGCCGACAGTAAACCCTGTTCGGGGTCAGCCCGCCGCGTCCTGCAAAACCATCGCCGCCGCCTTCTCCCCGATCATGATCGATGGGGCGTTGGTGTTGCCGGACGTCAGGGTGGGCATGATCGAGGCATCCGCGACCCGCAGCCCTTCGATCCCATGCACGCGTAACCGGGAATCGACCACCGCCATGGGGTCCTGCCCCATCTTGCAGGTGCCCACCGGATGATAGGTCGTTTCGCCCACGCGCCGCACCCAATCCAGGATTTCGTCGTCAGTGGTTACGGCGGAACCGGGCCCTATCTCCGACACCAGCAACGGCGCCATCGCCGGGGCGGTCATAACCGAACGTGCGATCCGGATCGCGGTGACCGTCAGTTCCGCGTCGACGGGCGACGACAGGAAGTTGAAGGTAATGGCAGGTTGGTCGCGTGGGTTGGCGGACGCGATGTGGATGCTCCCTTTGCTCTCCGGCCGCATCGGGTGCGCGTAGCAGGTCATACCCGACTGGCGGGAGATGAAGGGACCCTTTGGCCCGAGTTCCGTCAGCATCGGCACCCATCCCAGCAGCAGGTCGGGTGCTTCCAGGCCCTCCCGGGACCGAACGAACGCCCGCAGCGGGGCGGCGACCGCGTTCAGCATGCTGGGTTGGGAAAGCACGTATCGGAGGGCTTGGCGCACCAGACCGAGGCCGCGGCCGCTGTCGTTGTAGGTCGCGCCCCGTTTGCCAACGGCCCATCGGGTTCTAGGCGCGTAGTGATCGCGCAGATTTTCGCCGACGCCTTGTAGCGGCCGGCGCACCGGGATCCCCAGCGCCTGCAACCGTTCGGGTTGCCCGATGCCGGACAGCTCCAGCAGCTGCGGGGAGTTGATGGTTCCCGCGCTGATCACCACCTCCCGCGTCGCTCGGGCTTCCCGCTTTTGGCCGTGCACCGAATAGCGGACGCCGGTGCAGCGTTTGCCTTCGAGCACCACATTTTCGGTCAGGGCATTGGTTTCGATGCGTAGATTGGGGCGGAAGCGGGCGGGCTCCAGGTAGCAATGGGCGGTGCTTTGGCGTCGGTTGGACGCGATTGTCGCCTGGCTCATGGCGATACCGTCCTGGTTGGCGCCGTTGTAATCGGGGTTGTGCCGGATGCCGACCTGGCCCGCGGCCTCGATAATCCGCGCCAATAAGGCGTTGGGTTCGGGATTGGTCACCCGCAACGGGCCGTTCCGGCCGCGGAATGCGTCGTCGCCGCCGGCTTCGTAGCTCTCCATGCGCTTGAAGACGGGTAAAACGTCGTCGTAGCTCCAGCCCTGATTGCCCATTTGCGACCAGGTGTCGAAGTCCTGCGCCTGACCGCGCACGAAGGCCAACCCGTTCAAGGAACTGGAGCCGCCGAGCATCTTGCCGCGGGGGACGTGGAGTTGGCGGTTGTTGGTGGAGGGTTCGGGTTCGGAGTGGTAGAGCCAGTTTACCGCGGGATTGTGCGACATCTTCGCGAAGCCGACGGGAATGCGGGTCCAGCGGTAGTCGTCCGGTCCGGCTTCCAGGAGCAGCACCCTGTAGCGCTCGTCTTCGGACAGGCGGTAGGCAACCGCCGCGCCGGCCGAGCCGGCACCGACAACGATGTAGTCGTAGGTTTGCATGTCGTCCCGTTCCCTTACCCGGCCGTGCTTCGGGTTACCCTAAGCAGTTGGCACGCCAGCGGCAAATTGGGCATTTCGCAAATTGGGCATTTCGCAAATTGGGCATTTCGCAAATTGGGCATTTCGCAAATTGGGCATTTCAACGTACGTTTGCGGTATGACAGGATGGGGTGAGACCGTTATGAGGTATGCAATGGATATCGATACCGGCAGCTCTGACGTCGTGCTCGACGTATTCGGTGCATTTGATCGGAGGCTAAATGTTACCTTCGGATTTCCAGCGTCGTGCCGCTACCCAAACATCCGGTCGACATCGTCCTGCGCCAGGTCCGGGTTCGTCTCGGTCGCCGGAACCGCCGCCGGCACGCCCGGCGCCAGGTCCGACAGCATCGTCTCCACCTGCTGCAAGTGCTTGATCGCGCGGCGGATGCGTTGGCTCGTGATGTCCTGGAAGCTGCATGCCTCGAAGATGGTGTTGACGCGTTCGGCCACCGCCTCCACCGATTCGGGGTCGCGGGCGCCGGTGCGTAGCCAGTCGCCGATGGCCTCGGCGGCCTCCATGATGCGGTTGGCGGCTGTTTCGGTGGCTTGGACCACCGCCTCCAACTCCAACCCGCTGTTGCGGGTGGCGCTGTTCGGCATGGCGACAAGGGTGGCGATCTGCTCCTGCATACGGCCGAGTTGGCCGGACAGATTGGACTCGCTGTACTCCGCGAGTTGGACGGTGGCATGGATCTCCATGCTCAGTTCCGCGATGCGCCGGTCGACAAAGGCACGCAGGTTTTCGAACAGCGGCACGACTTCGGCGCGCACGGCGGCGGTAACGGTCGATGTCTGGTCCACGTGGCTCTCCGGCGTTGGTCGGAGCATTGGAGCAGAAACAGGTTAACGAAGGGTTAAGGGCGCCGGAGTTTGAGCAATAAAGTGTTGGCGACCACGCTGACCGAGGACAGCGGCATGGCCGATCCCGCCAGCACGGGGCTGAGGTACCCCATCGCGGCCAGCGGGATGCCCAGCACATTGTAGACGAAAGCCTAGACCATGATCGTTTGAGGTTGCATGCGATCTCGGCGTTGGATCACGCTCTAAGCCTTTGTTTGAGAGGGTGATTCACGCCCGAGGTTGAAGTCAACCTCAGGCGATCACGCTCTAAAACAGCCCCTGCGCGTTCGGTGGCGAGGTTGACGGCGACGTCGGTGACACCGGAGACGCGGGCGAGCACACGCTCCACCCGACTGACGCAGGCAGCGCAGGTCATCCCGTCGATGGCAAGGTCGGTGTTGTCCATAATCGAAAGTGGGAGCGGTCCAGCCCGTGAATCAAGGCCGGGCTTTAGTGGCGATGCGGTTCCCTGTATGAGGGCGCGACCGATGAGAAAGGAACCAACGACATGAGCGAGGAAACCGCGACGCTTGGCGGCGGCTGCTTCTGGTGCCTGGAGGCTGTGTTCAAGGACCTGCGCGGCGTCAACGCGGTGATGTCGGGCTATGCCGGCGGCCAGATGGCGAATCCGGACTACCGGAGCGTCTGCGGCGGCAACACCGGCCACGCCGAGGTCGTGCAGGTGAAGTTCGACAGCGACGCGCTTTCGTATGGCGATTTGCTACGCGTGTTTTTCGCCATCCACGACCCCACCACCCGTAACCGTCAGGGCAATGACGTCGGGACCCAGTACCGCTCCATCATCATGGCGCACGACGACTTACAGGCGGCGACGGCGGGGATCGTGATCAAGGAAATCTCCGACGCCAAGATCTGGGGGCCGGCGCCGCTGGTCACCGAACTCGTGCCGATGCCGACGTTCTACCCGGCCGAGGAGGAGCATCACGACTATTTCGCGCGCAATCCGTTCACCGGCTACTGTCAGGTGGTGGTGGCGCCGAAGGTGGCTAAGTTCCGCAAGCAATTCACCGACCGCCTGAAGTAGGCTTGAGAGGAAACCCATCATGGACCTAGGCTTTACGCCCGAGGAACTGGCGTTCCGCGACGAAGCGCGCCACTTCTTTACCACCGCCGTGCCGAAATCCATCCGCGATAAGGTCGTGGAAGGGGAAGGTCTGACAAAGGATGATCTCGTCACCTCCCAGCGGGTTCTGAATTCGCGCAATTGGGCCACGGTGAACTGGCCGGTCGCGGTCGGCGGGCAGGATTGGAGCCCGGTGCAGGTGTATTTGTTCCAGGACGAGATGCAGCTCGCGCATGTACCGCAGCCCATCGCGTTCAACGTGTCGATGGTCGGGCCGGTGATCGCGCAGTTCGGCAACGCCGAGCAGAAGGCTCGCTTTCTGCCCAAGACCGCCAATGCCGATATTTTCTGGTGCCAGGGGTTCTCCGAACCCGGGTCCGGATCGGACCTGGCCTCGCTGCGTACGCGGGCGGAACTCAAGGACGACAAATACGTCGTGAATGGCCAGAAAACCTGGACCACGCTGGCGCAGTACGCCGACTGGATTTTTTGCCTCGTCCGCACCGACACCGCGGCCAAGGCGCAGGAGGGTATTTCGTTCCTGCTGATCGACATGAAAACCCCCGGCATCACCGTTCGCCCCATCGTCACCATCGACGGCGGCCGCGAGGTGAATGAGGTGTTCTTCGACAACGTCGAAGTCCCCGCCGAGAATTTGGTGGGCCAGGAAAACAAGGGCTGGGATTATGCCAAATTCCTGCTGGGCAACGAACGCACCGGCATCGCCCGTGTCGGCATGTCCAAGGCCAAAGTCATCCGCATCAAGGAACTCGCCGCGCTGGAATTCGCCGGTGAACGCCCATTGATCGAGGACGCGCGCTTCCAGGAAAAACTGGCGGCGGTGGAAATCGAGTTGAAGGCGCTCGAAATGACCCAGCTCCGCGTCGTCGCCGATGAGCGGAAGATGGCGAAGGGCCGGCAGAACCCGGCGTCGTCGATCCTGAAGCTCAAGGGATCGGTGATCCAGCAGCAGTTGACGGAATTGCTGATGGAGGTCGTGGGGCCGTATGTCCTGCCGTACCAGCGCGATTTCGACGGCAACAACGAACCGACCGTTGGGCCGGAATACGCGACCGAGGCGGCGCCGATGTATTTCAATTACCGGAAAGTCTCGATCTACGGCGGATCGAATGAGATCCAGCGCAACATCATCGCCAAGGCGATCCTGGGTCTCTGAGAGGGAAGCGAAAAATGGATTTCGATCTGACAGAAGACCAGCGCCTGTTGAAGGAAAGCGTCGACCGATTGATCGGCGATCAATACGGGTTTGCCCAACGCAAGGGATACGCGACCGAGGCGCCGGGCTGGAGCGCCAAGATGTGGGCGCAGTTCGCCGAAATGGGTTTGCTGGGGTTGCCGTTCGAGGAAGCCCACGGCGGCTTTGGCGGCGGGCCGGTGGAAACCATGATCGTGATGGAGACGTTCGGCCGCGGGCTGGTGCTGGAGCCGTTTTTTGCCACCGTCGTTCTGGGCGGCGGCCTGCTGCGGCGGGCCGGCAGCGCGGCGTTGCAGGCGGCGCTTATTCCGCAGGTGACGGCGGGCAAGCTGAAGCTGGCTTTTGCCCATGTGGAGCGGCAGTCGCGGTATAATCTGGCGGATGTCACGACGACGGCTCGTAAGTCGGGTTCGGGGTATGTTCTGGATGGCGCCAAAAGCGTTGTTCTGCACGGCGATTGCGCCGACAAGATCTTCGTTACCGCGCGGATTTCCGGAGATCGGCGCGATCGTGACGGGGTTGGCCTGTTCTTGACGGACGCTGGGGCGCCTGGCGTGACCCGGCGCGGCTACCCCACCCAAGACGGGTTGCGTGCGGCGGAAATCACCCTGACCGGGGTGCGCGCCGATGCCGTTTCGGAAAACGCGCTCCCGGCGGTCGAGCATGTCATCGACGAGGCCATCGCCGCTTTGTGCGCCGAGGCGGTTGGCACGATGCAGGTGATGCACGATACGACTCTGGACTATCTTAAAACCCGCAAGCAGTTCGGTCGCCTCATCGGATCGTTCCAGGTGTTGCAACACCGCTCCGTCGATATGCTGGTGGCGCTGGAAGGTGCCCGCAGCATGGCGATGTTCGCCGCCGTCATGGCGTCGGAGGAAAATCCCATCGAGCGGCGGAAATCCATCTCCGCCGCCAAGGTGCAGATCGGCCGCTCCGGTAAGCATGTCGGGCAGGAGGCGATCCAGCTGCACGGCGGCATCGGCATGACGCAGGAATACTCGGTCGGGCACTTCTTCAAGCGCATGACGATGATCGAGCAGATGTATGGCTCCGCCGACGATCATCTGGCGATATTGGCGCGGCTGGGCGGCCTGTTCGGTAAGGCAAAAGCCGCGTGACCACCGTTCTGCTGGATTTGGACGGCACGCTGTCCGATTCCAAACCCGGCATCGCCGCATCGTTCCGCTATACGGTGGGGCAACTCGGGCATGACCCCGACACAGCCGGCGACCTGACCTGGGCGGTCGGGCCGCCGATCGCCGTGTCGATGGCTCGGTTGCTGGAACAATACGGCGACGACCGGGTGGACCATGCCGTCGGGATCTATCGCGCTCGTTATTCCGATGTCGGGATATACGATTGCACCGTTTATCCCGGCATCGTCGGCATGCTGGATGCACTTCGGAATGCCGGTTCGACGATGTATGTCGCCACCTCCAAACGGCGGGATTTCGCGGATCGCGTGATCGATCATTTGTCGTTGCGATCTTATATTCGAGGCGTCTATGGCGCGCTGCCGGGCGGGGGGTTGGACGAGAAGCAGCACCTGCTGGCGCATATCCTGGCCACGGAGGGCGTAGCGGCGGCCGATGCCGTCATGATCGGCGACCGCCTGCACGACATGCACGCGGCCCTTCATAACGACATCCGTCCCATCGGCGTGTTGTGGGGCTACGGCGGCAAAGATGAATTATTGGCCGCCGGCGCGGACGCGCTGGCAGCGGTCCCGGCAGATGTCGTCCGGTTGGTGCTGAGGTAGGTGGCGGCGGCACGATACGACACCGTCGTCCTCGGTGCCGGCGCGGCCGGATCGATGTGCGCGTTGACCGCCGGGCGGCGTGGCCGGCGCGTGCTGTTGCTGGAGCACGGGGCCCAGGCCGGCGCGAAGATACTGATTTCCGGCGGCGGGCGCTGCAATTTCACCAATATAGGCACGGCACCGGACCGGTTCTTCTCCGCCAATCCGCATTTCTGCAAATCGGCCCTGTCCGGTTACACGCCCGCCGATTTCTTGGCGATGGTCGAGAAGCACAACATCGCCTGGCACGAGAAAACCCTGGGCCAGCTCTTCTGCGACGGCTCGGCGAAACAGATCGTTGCGATGCTGCTGGACGAATGTGCCGCCGCCGGGGTGGAAATTCGAACCGGCGTCAATATCCGGGAGGTGACCCGCGCCGATTGTTTTCGAGTTGAAACAGACGGCGGGTATTTCGAGAGCGAAACCGTGGTCCTGGCGACCGGTGGCCTGTCCATACCGAAAATGCGCGCCACCGGCCTGTCGCACGAAATCGCCCGCCGCTTTGGGCTGCCCCTGACCGAAATCCGCCCCGGTCTGGTGCCTCTGACGTTGGCGCCGGAATTGTTGGGACGAACCCAGCCCATCAGCGGAGTGTCGCTGCCCGTCATCGCCGCCATCGGCCGAAAATCCTTCCGTGAAGCGATGCTGTTTACCCATCGCGGCCTATCCGGTCCGGCGATTTTGCAGATTTCCTCGGCCTGGCGGGACGGCAGCGCGGCGACGATCGATCTGCTGCCCGATCACAAAGCCGATTTCCTGATCGCTCGCAAACGCGCTCGCCCGAAAGCCAGCGTCCGCACCTTGTTGCACGAGGTGATGCCGCAACGCGCCGCCGACCTGTTCGCGCCCGAGGCCACCGCCGCCGACACGCCAGACAAGACCCTGCTGGCGCTCGGTGCATCCTTGAAAGCCTGGACCGTGACGCCGTCGGGCACCGAAGGCTACGCCAAAGCCGAGGTCACGCTTGGCGGCATCGACACCGGCGGCCTATCGTCGCGCACCATGGAATCGAAAAAAATCCCCGGCCTGTTCGCCATCGGCGAAGCCGTCGACGTCACCGGCTGGCTCGGCGGCTACAATTTCCAATGGGCCTGGGCCAGCGGGCACAGCGCGGGATTGGCGGCATGACACGCGATGAAATCGTCCGCATGGAGCGGTGCCATGTCAAAGCGTGGCCAGCCTTTGAAACCCGCGATATCCAAGGCTGGCACTGGCGCTATTCCGGCGGCGGGTCGCAGCGCGCCAATTCGGTATCGACCGTCGACTTCAACGGCGAGGAACCGGAACAAGCCATCGCCGGGGTGGAAGCTGCCTATCGCGAAAAAGCCACCGCGGCGCGTTTCCAGACCTTCGACCTGACGCAGCCCCTTGGCCTGGAGGCATTGCTGATCGCACGGGGCTACAAAGAATCCGAATCCACGATTACGATGTTTAAACGCATTGAGTCTCGTTCGGCCCCAGCCGGCACGGCACGCTGTGAAAGCGCCGAACCCGACTGGCGAGAGGTCTATCTAGGCGCGATCACCGAGAGTCGGCGAGCGGTGAATACACAAATAGTGGAATCCATCCCGGGTCCGCACCAGTTTTTCACCTGTTGGCGCGATGACCGGGTTATCTCCACCGCGCTGTCGGTCATCGGCTATCGGTGCGCGGTGGTGGAATGTGTCGCCACGCGGGATGATGCCCGACGGCAAGGCGGAGCCGATGCGGTTCTGCGCGCCCTCGAATCTTGGGCCGCCGCACAGGACGCAGACCTCCTCGGTTTGCAGGTCGTTGCCACAAACGCCCCGGCCGTCGCGCTATACGAACGGCTGGGTTTCGTGGCGGGCGCTCGCAACAGGTTCTGGGTAGAACCGGTCTAGACCATGATCGTTTGAGGTTGCACGCGATCTCGGCGTTCGATCATGGTCTAAGCTTTTGTTTGAGAGGGTGATTCACGCCCGAGGTTGAAGTCAACCTCAGGCGATCACGCTCTAAACCCGACCCAGGACCTCCGCGATCCGTTCCCGCGTCAAGGGCATATCCCGCACCCGCACGCCGAGCGCGTGGTAGACGGCGTTGCCGATCGCGGCGGCGGTCGGGCCGAAGGTGCATTCGCCCATGCCCAGGGTCGGCAGGTTAGGCGCGTGCACGATTTCGGTCGAGATCTCCGGCACTTCGGAGAATGTCATGATCGGGTAGGACGCCCAGTCCAGCGAGGTGATGCCGGCGCCGTCCAGCGTTACTTGTTCCTTCAACGTCATCGACGCGGCATGGATGATCCCGCCCTCCAGCTGATTTTTTGCCCCGTCCGGGTTGATCACCAGCCCGGCGTCGGCGCAGGCCCAGACGCGGTTCAGGCGGATTTCTTTATCAACCTCCAGCTCCACGGCCACACAAGCGTAGGCCGCCTTGTTCTTGTACCGAGCCCAGGCCAGGCCGAGCCCTTTTCCGGTGCCGACCGGACCGCGATCCGACCAGTTGCACCGCGCGGCCACGTTCTCGATCGAATGCCGGGCGCGGGTGTCGGACAGCATCGACAACCGATACGCGACCGGGTCCATACCGGCACGTTCCGCGAGTTCGTCCATAAAACATTCCATGGCAAACACGTTCGGCAGCGCGCCGAGGCCGCGCAACGACGATGTGCGCACCGGCGTGCTCAACGCCAGATGGTGGACGATGCGCTTGGCCGCGAAATCGTAGAGCGGTGTGCCATTGCGGGTGCCGCCGCCGCCATTGGCCTCCGGCGGATCTCCAGGCTTGGCGGGCGGCGGGGGATTGGGCAGCGCTTCCTGGGCGAGAAATAACCCGCCGTAGATGGGGCGTTGGACGTGCGATCCGGCCCAGACTTCGGTCGTCCAGTCCACCGGACGGCCGGCCGCGTCGAGCACGGCCGCGACGCGAGTGCGGTGTGCAGTGGACACGGGCTCGAACCCGAATTCCTCCTCCCGCCGCCACTGCACGCGAATGCACTGACCCGGAATTTGTTGCGCGATCACGGCGGCGTCCAAGGCGGCGTCGTCGGCGCCATTATGGCCATAGCAACCGGCGCCGTGGGCGTGGCGAACGATCACCTTGTCTTTCGGCAGGCCGAGGATTTCGGAAATGCTGTTGCGCAAGGGGTAGACGCCCTGGGTGTGCGACCAGACCTCCATATGTCCATCGCGGAATTCCGCCAGCCCACAGGATGGCGCCATCGCGGCATGCGCCACGAACGGGCGGGAGTACACGGCACTGACCATCTCCCCGGCAGGCGTGGCGGGGGCGTCCCCTATCAACCGGTCGTCGGAGGGCTGGTCCACGAACCAAGCCGCCTCCCCATGTGCCGGGGTTAGTTCGCGTGCGCCCTCCCACCTGGCATGCGCCAGGGCTGCCACGGCCGCGCGTTGCACCACGGTTTCGTCCGGTCCGACGAACGCCACGAAATTTCCGAGCCGAATGACCCGGAACTCTCCCTTGGCGGCGCGACGGATTGCTGCCTTATCCAAAGCGGCCAGTTGGGCATTGCGGGATGGTTGTCGCAGCATCCGCGCATGCAGCATGTCGGGGCGCACGATATCGTGGATGAAGGCGGCGCCCGTAACCTTGGCGATGAGGTCCTTGCGCGGAACCGGCTGTCCAACCACGCGATACGATGCGGGGGGCTTCGGCACGACCGACCCCGTGATATCGGCCGCGTAGTCGGCATCGCTGACGAAGCTCCAATAATCGTGGCCGGTGGGCTGGTTTTCCAGCAGGAATGCGCCGTCCTCGATCGCGATATCCGCCGGGTTGCAATTCAGCCGTTGCGCCAGACGAGCCAGTACGCGCGACCGCAGTTCGGCGGACACCAGACGCACCGACCGGCCGGAAACCTCGATCGACTGGGACGAGCTGGTGGAACCCTCGTCCGGTGCATCCGCCGTATCGCCGGCAAGGATATTCACCCGGTCCACGTCGATATCGAGTTCCTCGGCGGCAATTTGGGAAAGTGCGATCAGGACGCCCTGGCCGATCTCGACCTTGCCGACGGCCAGATGCAGGGTGCGATCGGGATCGAAACGCAGCCATTTCTCCAGCCGGCGGTTATTGACGATGCTCAGCGGCAATGTGTCGCTCATGACAATGCTCCCGCACGGATCGCCAAGGCGGCCTTTTCAACGGCACGCAAAATGCGGGGGTGCGCCCCGCAGCGGCAGAGGTTCCCGTCCAGCGCGGCCACGATGTCGGCGCGGCTGGGGGAGGGATTGCGGTCCAACAGCGCCTTGGCGCTCATGAGGATGCCCGACAGGCAGTAGCCGCACTGGCCGGCCTGCTCCTCCAGGAACGCCACCTGCAACGGATGCAGCTTTCCCGCCACCGCCAGCCCCTCGATCGTCGTCACCGAACGTCCGGCGACCGATCCGACCTCGCGGGAGCAGGCGTAGTCCGCCTTGCCGTCGATGATGACCATGCAGCTCCCGCATTGCTCCAGCCCGCATCCGTAGCGCGTGCCGCGCAGATCCAGGTGGTTGCGCAACACGTCGATCAGCGGCGTGGACGGGTCCGCCCCCGTGTGGACGCTGTGTCCGTTGACGGACAATTCGGTGTTCATGGTCCGTTGACGGACAATTCGGTGTTCATGGTGGACGTCCCCTGGTTCCCGCCGCAGTTTGCGGGGGCAATGGCCGCAGCTCAAGCCCTGCGTGCTTGACAAACCCATCGGAAAGGCGATATGCACGTATTAGAAAGGCAAATGGCCATGACCAATCCCTCAGGTATCCTCGCCGAAGCAAGTACATCTTTCATTCATGCCCCGCGGGAGGGCATGTCCACGGACGACGTGGATCGTATCCTCGAAAGTGGGCGGTTGTCGTTGGTGGAACTCGACCGTTTAGCGGTGCCGCGCAAGACTTTGGCGCACCGGCGCATTCTGGGCTGCCTGACGCTGGAACAATCCGACAGGGTGCGGCGGTTGATGCGCATGATCCTGGAGGCCGAATACACGTTCGGCAACGAAGCCAAGGCGCATGCGTGGCTGCGCCGCCGCAACAAGCTGCTGGGCGAGGAAACCCCGCTCGACCGGCTCGACACCGACGCCGGCACCAAGCAGATCGAAACCCTGCTCGAACGCATCGCCCACGGCATTGCCGCCTGATGGAGGCGTGGCGGGTTTGCCGCCGGCCCTACGCGGATTTGTCGGGAGAGGGCGCTCGTCGGGTGGGTGGCCGATGGAACCATCGGGGGGCCGCCGTCGTCTACCTCGCCGAACACCCGGCGTTGGCGGTGCTGGAGGTTCTGGTACACCTCGATCTGCCCCCCGAGCTGCTGCCCGAGGACTACGTTCTGGTGCGCGCTGAGCTGCCGTTTCGGGCAGAAACCCCGGACCTGACCCAGTCCTACAACCCCGAGACCATCGGCAACGCCTGGCTGCGAACCGGAGAAAATCCGTTGCTACGGGTACCGTCGGTGCTGGTGCCCCACAGTTTCAACCTGCTCCTGAACCCGTCCCACCGGACGGTCTCTCGCGCCAAGATCGTCTCAGTGGAGCCGTTCGTGTTCGACCCCCGGTTCCGGCTGTTCCCGCATTAGACCATGATCGTTTGAGGTTGCACGCGATCTCGGCGTTGGATCATGGTCTAAGCCTTTGTTTGAGAGGGTGATTCACGCCCGAGGTTGAAGT